>JALHTE010000330.1 GCA_022865595.1 Steroidobacteraceae bacterium
CGAACGCTTCGGCGGCAGCCCGAGGTCGCCCCACTGGCCGGTGAGCACTGCGATGAGTTCCGGATCCAATGTGATCTCCGACAGCACGTCCCAGGTCGTGCGATTGAAACTGCGCGGCAGGCGGCTGCGGAGGAACGGCCCGGCGACTGCGGCGGCCCAGGGCGGAAGAGTACGGCCGAGAGAAAACGTACGCATGCCGCGCGATACCTCGCCCAGCAACTCGAGGTAGCGGTCGATCGCGGCGGATTCGCGCGGAAAATAGCCGACCAGGTTCTCCCGAAAAGCCTCGCGACCGGCCACGGCATCGTAGGACCGCTCGCCGATGAAGAAGCGGTCGTAATGCGAGTCCATCGGCGACCAGTGAAGATTGCCCTGCGACAGGAAGTCCATCATGCGGCGCGACGTGGTCCGCGCTCCCATGTCGCCGATGTAATGAACGCCAACGTCCCAGTCGTAGCCGTTGCGCTCGTAGCTGTGTGTCGCCCCGCCGGCCGTGTAGTGCTGCTCGAGCACTGCCACGCGCCAGCCGATCTCGGACAGCAGCGCAGCTGTCGTGAGGCCGCCGATGCCCGATCCGATAATCAGCGCGTCGTATGGCCCATCGAGGCGATTCGGTCGGTAGCGGTGACCGATCCGGAGCGTGCTGGGCGTGAGCTTTCGGCTGGCGGATTTCATCGCTGCATTATGGTTGATGTTGCGCTGCCGCGCGCAAATGACCGGGCTGCGATCGATTCGAAGGGCTCCAACTCGACCTGATGAGCGCACCAGGTACCGCAAGCTGCGTGCCGCGTCACGAATTTGCGAGTCCGTGTCCTGACGCACAGTCGGGGCGTGCCCGGAGGCGTATTTTCAACGTCGACGGGAGGTGCGTCATGAATGCCACGTCGAAGAGCATGCTGCTCACGGGACTGATCGCCTGCGCCGCGTCATCACTCGCGGTTGCGGGAGATGACGGCCCGGATTGGCTCAACCCCGAATGGCTGAGCCGACCGTCGGAATCACTCGTCGACTCCCGCTCGAAGGCTTCCGACCAGATCCTCCTCGTGGCGCAGCGCGAGCGCAATGACGGCGCCGAAATGCTCACGCTCCGATTCCCGATTGCCGAACTTGGTCCGGTGCTCACCTATGCGGGCGCCGGACTGAATCGCACCGTGTATTTCGCCGAAACTGACTTCGGCGAGACGTTCACCAGTGGGCACGGCCGTCATCGATCGCTCGGGGCCGCTGCGGAACTCGGCGCCGAGTGGCGCGTGACCGCGCAATTCGCAATGTCGGCGGACCTCCGCTGGATTGATCTCGCGTCCGATGCCGGCCTGCTGCGCAGCGGCCCATCCCTGGTGGCGGCCGATCCGCTGGCGCTGGCCGTCTCGATGGGTTGGCGCTTCCGCTGAGCCGGGGCTCAGGCCACCAGGACGGCGAGCAGGGCGACCATCACCGCCTCGATCAAAAGCGCGACCGACAGGCGCAGACGCCCCTGCATGACTGCGCCGGTGATCCAGAGCACCGCGATCGTCGCCAACGCCCACGCGGCCACTGCTGCGCCATCGAGGGACGCTTCAAACCATAGCAGCAGCGTCGAGCCGACCAGCAACGCGCAGAACTGGATGACTACGAACATGCGCGTTCCCCGGCGCATCGGCGGGTCATAGCGACGGAGCGTATTCACGTCGAAGTGGGGTTTCTCCCAGTGTGCCCCGGCCGCCGTTTCCGGTTGCCAGCCGGGCGGCATGAGCCACACCAGCAGCCGGTCGCGCCAGCGCGCCGCGTGCCACGACTTTCTTGCCAGGTCCGCGTAAACCTCGAGGTTCGCCCACACCGGATCCCAGGAATCGAGCGGCGCGCGCGTGCCATAGACACAGCGCTCGGTTTCCTCGACGAATGAACCGAACATGCGGTCCCAGATCATCAGGATGCCGCCATAGTTCCGGTCGATGTACCGGTCGTTAACCGCATGGTGCACGCGGTGGTTGGAGGGCGACGAGAACCAGCGATCGAACCAGCCGAGCTTTCCAACCTGTTCGGTGTGGATCCAGTACTGGTAGAGCAGGTTCACGATTGCCGTGACGGCGAATACCTCGGGCGGGATGCCGGCGATCGCCATCGGCAGGTAGAAGATCCAACCGAACAGCGCGCTCGAACTCGTCTGCCTGAGCGCCGTCGTCAGGTTGTATTCTTGGCTCTGGTGATGAACCACGTGCGAGGCCCAGAACAACGCGCTCTCGTGACCGATGCGATGAAACCAGTAGTAGCAGAAATCGTAGAAGACGATGCCCAGCACCCAGACCCACCACCGGTCCGCCGGAAGCTCCTGGACAGCAACGGACGAGTAGACTGCGGCATAAATACCGATGGTGAGCGCGCGAGTGAAGAGCCCGATGAACTGGCTCATGACGCCGAGGCTCAAGCTGTTCACCGCATCGTTCAGCCGGTAGTTGCTGCGGCCCCTGGCGCGGCCAACCAGGTATTCGATCGCGATCAGCGCAAAGAAGACCGGCGTCGCAAGTGCGATGATCCTGCCCACGATGATCCCTCAGTCCCCGACGTGCCAGCCGCGCGAACGTTCGATTGCGCGCGACCATTGTTCCATCCGCGCCTCGGCTTCGTTGCGCGTCATCGCCGGCTCGAAGCGGCGGTCGACCTTCCACTTTGCCGATACTTCGTCCGTGGAATCCCAGAATCCGACCGACAGCCCCGCCATATAGGCGGCGCCGAGCGCCGTGGTCTCGGTCACCTTCGGCCTGACCACCGCGACGCCGAGCAGGTCCGCCTGGAACTGCATCAACAGGTCGTTGGCCGTCGCCCCCCCGTCCACGCGCAACTCGAGCAGCGGCTGCTGCGCGTCCTTCTGCATCGCCGCGAGCACTTCAGCGCTCTGGAAGGCGATGGCCTCGAGCGCCGCGCGCGCGAGGTGGGCGCGCGTCGTGCCCCGTGAGATGCCGACCATCGTCCCCCGGGCGTAGGCATCCCAGTGCGGGCTGCCGAGCCCGGTGAATGCGGGAACGAGATAGACACCGCCAGTGTCGGGCACGGATGCCGCGAGTGCCTCGACGTCCGACGAACGCTGGATGATGCCGAGACCGTCGCGCAGCCACTGCACGACGGCGCCGCCCACGAACACGGAGCCTTCGAGCGCGTAGTGACGCTCGCCATACTGCCAGGCAATGGTGGTCAGCAGTCGATTGGCCGAGTGCAGCGGCTCGAGTCCCGTGTTCATCAGCACGAAGCACCCGGTGCCGTAGGTGTTCTTGGCCATGCCCGGCGTGAAGCAGGCCTGCCCGAAGAGTGCCGCGTGCTGGTCGCCCGCGATTCCGCCGATCGGGATCTCTACGCCGGAGACCGTCGCCGCAAACGCATCGCGCGGCAGCACCGACGGCACCACCTGCGGCAGTACGGCGCGCGGGATCCGCAGCAGATCGAGCATGTAGTCGTCCCAGTCGCCGCTCGCGAGGTTGAGCAACTGCGTTCGGCTGGCATTCGACGCGTCGGTCAGGTGCAGGGCGCCGTGCGTGAGCTTCCAGACGAGCCAGCTGTCGATGGTGCCGAAGGCGAGCTCGCCGCGATCGGCCCGGGCGCGAAGCCCGGGCTCGCTGTCGAGCAGCCACGCGAGCTTCGTTCCGGAGAAATAGGGGTCGACCAGCAACCCGGTGCGGCGCGAGATCTCCGCCTCGTGACCATCGGACTTCAGGCGCGCGCAGGCGTCCGCCGTGCGCCTGTCCTGCCAGACGATCGCTGGCGCCACCGGGCGGCCCGAGCGCCGGTCCCACAACACCGTCGTCTCGCGCTGGTTGGTGATGCCGACTGCCGCCAGGTCCTCCGGTGTTGCGCGCGCGAGCGCGAGCACCTCGGTGATCGTTGCGGCCTGCGTCGCCCAGATCTCCTCCGCGTCGTGTTCGACCCAGCCGGAGCGGGGGAAGTGCTGGGTGAATTCGCGCTGTGCCGATGCGACGATGCTGCCGTCGTGATCGAACAGGATGGATCGTGAACTGGTCGTGCCCTGGTCGAGGGCGAGCACGAATCGGCGCATGCGTGAGACCTCTCTTTCCGAAGCCTACACCAGGGCCGGCCGGGACGAATCGGAGCGCGGATGGCGTGCGAGCCAGTCGTCCAGTCGGGCGGCTGCGTCCGCTGGAAGGTGCAGGGCCAGCTTGCTGCGACGATAGAGAATGTCTTCGGCCGTCACCGCCCACTCATCGCTGCGCAGGTACTCGATCTCGCGCTGGTGCAGTCCGGGCAGGACTTCCTCGCCCAGTTCCTGGGTTGAACGTGCCACGCCCAGCAATCGGTCGACTCGCGTGCCGTAGGCCGCTGCAAGCCTGTCGAGCAGGGTCGCGGGCAGGCGCGGGTACGCCTTGCGAAGCTCGTCCCGGAATGCGCCGAAATCGGCACCTTTCATGTCTCCGCCCGGCAGCGTGGCCGCTGCCGTCCACTGCTTGCGCGACCAGCCGAGGCGCGCGGCGAGCTTGTCGATCACGTCCTCCGAGAGCCGGCGATAGGTCGTGAGCTTGCCGCCGTATATGGAAAGCAACGGTGGACCGTGGTCTTCGACGTCGAGCACGTAGTCGCGGGTTACGCTGGTCGCGACGTCGGCCGGATCAGCCAGCAGCGGCCGCAGCCCGGCGAAACTCCAGCGCACGTCGCTGCGCGCGAGCTCACGCTGGAAGTACCTGTTCGCCATCGCGAGCAGGTAGTCGACTTCAGGCGTCTCGATTGCGGGCGTGGCGAGGTCGTCCTTGTAGTCCCGCTCCGTGGTACCGATCAGCGTGTATTCGTGCTCGTAGGGAATAGCGAATACGATGCGGCGATCGGGTGCCTGGAAAATGTAGGCGAAGTCATGGTCGAAGAGCCGTGGCACCACGATGTGGCTGCCCTTGACGATGCGCGGGTGGCGACGGGCTGGAATTGGCGTCGAGCTGTCCAGGAAGCGGTCCACCCATGGACCCGTGGCGTTGACCACGGCGCTCGCCTCCACGTGCATCTCGCTGCCGTCGGCGCGAAGCAGCGTGGCGAGCCAGCGGTTGTCATCTCGCTCGAGCCTCGTGCAGCGCGTGCGCGTGAGAATTCTCGCGCCGTGCGCGCGAGCGTCCATCGCCGTCAGCACCACCAGGCGTGCATCGTCCACCCACGCGTCGGAGTACACGAAGCCCTTTGTGTAGCGCGGGGCCAGCGGCGCACCCGCCGGGTGGCGGCGCAGGTTTATGCCCTCGGAGCCGGGCAGTCGTCGGCGGCGCGCCAGATGATCGTAGAGGAAGAGTCCTGCCCTTATCATCCACGCTGGCCGCAGGTGCGCGTCGTGCGGCAGGACAAAACGCATCGGCCGCACGATGTGCGGCGCGGATTCGAGGATGATTTCACGTTCGCGCAGCGACTTGCGGACCAGCCGGAAATCGTAGAACTCAAGGTAGCGCAGGCCGCCGTGGATCAGCTTGGTGCTGGCAGAGGAAGTGTGTGCTGCGAGATCGTGCTGTTCGCAGAGCAGCGTGCGCAGCCCGCGGCCGGCCGCATCGCGCGCGACGCCTGCACCGTTCACGCCACCGCCGACCACCAGCAGGTCGTACTTGCTTCGTCCGTCGTCCACGAACTGCACCTCAGCGATAGATCATCGAGGGTTGCCGTTCCTCGAGCCAGGCTTGCTCGTCGGCACCGGCCAGCGCATCGAGATCCTCGGGCACGGCCTGTTCGTCGTCCACCCAGCGTCGCAGCAGCTCACTGCCGTTGATCAGGTCGATCGCGAGCCGGTCGTGCTCGTACTCGTAAGGGAAGTCCCGCCACAGGTCATATTCGGGCTTGATCCGGCGCAACGCCTTGAAGGCAAGCGCCTGCAGTCGCCACGGCCTGAATTCGTCGTGCTGGTAATCGGGCCTGTCCACATGGAACTGGATTCCCGCGCAGAGCTGCCCCGAATGCTTGTGGAACGTCGGTTCGAACCAGCACGGCCGCATGACGCAGCCACGCAACCAGCCAGGCGCAAGTCGCTGCATTTCGGTGACGATGGCCGGAATGTCGAGGCCGGGCGCACCGAAAAGCTCGAGCGGTCGCGTCGTGCCGCGTCCTTCGGACAGGGTCGTGCCTTCAAGCATGACCGTGCCCGGATAGCAGCGGGCCATAGACAGGTTCGGTGCGTTGGGGCTCGGGTTCACCCAGCTGCGCTCGAGCTGCGGCCAGCCGTGGCCGGGTCCGCGCACCGGATCCCAGCCCTGCATCTCGATGACGCGATAGTCCACGTCGAGGCCCAGCCTGCGCACGAACCAGTGACCCATCTCGCCGAGCGTGAGTCCGTGTCGCATCGGCATCTCGCCGGCGCCCACGAAGCTCTCCCATCCGGCGCGCAGGCTCAGGCCCTCGACCGGCCGGCCGATCGGGTTCGGCCTGTCCAGGACCCAGACGGCCTTGCCGTTGCGCGCAGCGGCTTCCAGCACGTAGCGCAGCGTCGTGATGAACGTATAGATGCGGCAGCCGAGATCCTGCAGGTCCACCAGCAGGACATCGAAGCTGTCGAGCATCGCCTGCGTCGGTCGTCGCACCTCGCCGTACAGGCTGAACACCGGGATGCCATGCGCCGGGTCGCGATAGTCGGGCGACTCGACCATGTTGTCCTGCTTGTCGCCACGCAGCCCATGCTGGGGCCCGAAGGCGGCAGACAGCGTGACGTCGCCGAGCCCGGCGATTGCGTCGAGCGAGTGCATCAGATCGGCGGTTACAGATGCGGGGTGTGCCAGCAGCGCGACACGGCGCCCGGCAAGCGGGCGGCGCAGTTGCGACTCGTGCAGCAGCCGGTCGATGCCGAACTTCACCACGTGCTGGCCCGCTCGACTTCCAGCACGAATCCCGCGGCACTGTGGAAGTCGGGTTTCTCCGCGCGATGCGCCAGCGCCCAGTACGACAGCTTCCCGTTGTCGTCCTCGATGACGGCCGCAAGCCCGATGAGCAGGCTGTCGTCGCCGGGCAGGGCACGCACGGCCTCGAGCGGAATCAGTGCCTCGAGCGCGATGCGGTCGGCGGACACGCTGATGGCGACGGTCGGCGGCGTCGCGTAGGCGAGCGGCGCCATGCCGTCGCGATAGGCCGAGAACCCGTACGCGGCCCATTCAGTCGAAGGCGAGAAATTGAATTCGCAATAGGCTCGCGAGCCCTTTCCACCGATGAAGGCCTCGAAGCAGGTGTGTTGCCAGAGCCCGTCTGTCTGCCGCGGAGCGGAAACCGGCGGCATGGCAATGGCATCGACGTCGCCATCGAGGAAGTATCGCAGCCTCAGGCCGCCGTCCGGCGCGGGCCCGAGCTCGACGTCGATTTGACGCACGGCCGGCGCCGGCGTCGATGGGTGACGCACCAGGGCGACGCAGCGTGGGGCAAGGCCGGGCATGAGCGCATCATACCGGGGCCCGAATCGGCTCCCCTAGAGTGGCTTGAGCAATCCGGGGTCGGGCCGCTGCAGCCAGGCGAGCAATGCATCTGCAAAACGCTCGCACTCGCTGATCGCCCGTTCCCAGTCGCGGATCCGGCTCGCGTGGTCCTGGCCGTACCGGTAAAAGTCCTTTCGATCCGGTAACTTACCGTTGGGTAGTGTCGCCAGGAAGGACTTTGAAGGCGCCACCAGCAGCACGTCCTCAAGCCATGGATGATTGCGCGACTTGCGACGCCACGGCAGGTGCTTGTCGAGCCATCCTGGTGTCACGTAGTCGTTGAAGTGCGGATAGAGCACGACGCGTCGCCGTGCGCCGCCACGGGTGAGCCGCTGGTAGGGCAGCTGCAGGTGGTAGTCCACAAGGGCTCCGTCCCAGTAGGCGCCGGGTGGTGCGCCGGCAATCCCCCGCACCGGCGAGCAGACCATCGGGATCGAGCCCGAGGCGACCAGGGCGGCTTCGGCATTCGATGCCTGCAGCGGCACGACCTGCGAGCCGAATTCGTCGAATGGTGGGGACAGGAACGTTGGCCCCACCGTGAACAACACGCGTTCCAGGTGAGTCGCGAGCGCGCTGCGCGAAACAGTGTTCGACAGCGCGGCCCGGGCGAATGCCACCATCGATTCACTGTCGGAGAGCACGCCACGGGCGCGCGAGGTCACGATCGTCAATGAGACGCCCGGTCGCACGCGCAGCGTCCCACCGTCCAGCACCGAGGTCGCGAGCCGCCAGCAGGCCTGTGCCACGTCGTCCGGCGTCGGCTTCGCCGGGTAGTTCTGGTCACGCACGTAGGTGTGCGCCAGGCGGTCGAGAGCTGCGACTGGATCCGCCTGCGCGAGTGCGGCCATGCGCCAGGCACCCACGGACGCGCCGATCAGTTCGATGGGCGAGGTGTCGCGCAGCCACTCGCGGTACAGCAGCTTGTCGGTCGGGATCAGCGCCAGGCCTTTCGGTCCACCTGCAGCTGCTGGAATGCACGCGACGTCCGCCGGCGCGATTCCTTCCGCGCGTACATGTTCAGCCGCACCGGGGCCGGCACGCAGTTCGAGAATGCCCGCGAAATTCGATGCGATATTCATAAAAGGTCGCGCAGACGAAACCAGAGCATGCCGAGAACCAGCGCCGGCGTGCGGAACATGCGACCACCCGGGAAGACGTGATGCGGAATGCGCGCGAAGAGGTCGAATCGCTCGGCCTGTCCGGCGACCACCTCGGCCGCGAGCTGGCCCGCCATGCCGGCCATGGCGATCCCATGGCCGGAAAAGCCCTGCAGGTAGAGCACGTTCTGCGCTACGCGCCCGAAATCCGGCGCGCGATTCATCGAGATGTCCACGTAGCCGCCCCAGACATGGTCCAGGTGCGCGTCGGCGAGCTGTGGAAAGACCTTGAGCATCCTGGCGCGGGTGGCGCGCCCACTGTCCGATTCATTGATGCCGGAGTAGCTGACGCGACCGCCGAACAGGAGGCGATGGTCCTCCGAGCGCCTGAAATAATCGAGTGCGAAATTCACGTCGGCGATGGCGTAGTTCTCGCGCACCAGCGCGCGAATGCGTTCCTCGCCCAGTGGTTCCGTCGCGACAACGTAGGTGCCGACCGGCATGACGCGCCAGTCCGCCGCGGTCTGGACCCCGTCCAGGTAGCCGCCGCGGGCGAGCACGACGTGCCTTGCCGTCACGGTTCCGCGCGGCGTCGCGACCCGCACCTTGTCGCCCGGCTTGATCGAGGTCACCAGTGTCGATTCGTGAATAGTGGCCCCTGCCTCTTCCGCCGCTCGCGCCAGCCCGAGCGTGTAGTTGAGCGGATGCAGGTGACCGCTGCCGGGATCGAACAGTCCCGCACAGTACCGATGGGTCGCGAGCAGGGACTCGACGCGTGAACGGTCCAGCAGTTCGGTGCCGCCGTACCCGTGGCAGTCCTCGAGCTCCCGTTGCAGTCTGTGGAGTTCGCGGCGCTGGCGTTCCCGGATGGCGACGTGCATGTGGCCCCAGTGCAGGTCGCAGTCGATCGCGTGCTCTGCGACGCGACGCCGGAGCAGGGCCAGTGCCTCTACCGAGATGTCCCACATCCGGCGGGCGGCCTCGAGCCCCGCCAACGCGACGATTGCCTGCTGGCTGGTGCCGAAGCCGAAGATGGCCTGTCCGCCGCTGCGGCCCGATGCGCCCCAGCCGATGCTGTGCGCCTCGAGCAGCACGACCTGGTAACCGCGCTCGGCAAGCTCGAGCGCCGTGGAACACCCGGCGATACCCCCTCCCACCACGCACACGTCGGCGTGCACGTCGCCGTCTAGTGCCGGCCGTGCCGGTGACGGGTGTGCCGAGGCCGCGTAATAGGACTGTACGTGCTGCATCGACCGGCACTGTAACGGTCCGGGCCGCCGGCCGTAATGGCGGTTGGCACGGATGCCCGGAAGCTGCAAGCTTGTCGCTATGCAAGACACCAAGCTCAACGCTCCCTGGCCTTCGCAGGACCACCCTGTGCCCGTGCTGAAGCGGGGCCGGGACCTGATCCGCGACCCGCTCCTGAACAAGGGCACGGCCTTTCGAGCCGACGAACGGGAGAGGTTCCGGCTCCACGGGCTGTTGCCTTCCAGGCAGATATCGATGCAACAGCAGGTGCGGCGGAATGTGGCGTCGATCGATCTCGCGACCAGCGAGCTCGACCGCTACCTGAAGCTTTCCGCGCTGCAGGACCGCAACGAGCACCTGTACTTCCGGGTGCTGGCCGAGCATCTCGAGCGGTACATGCCGGTGGTCTACACGCCGACGGTTGCCGAGGCGACGCGCAACTTCAGCCAGGTATTCCGTCGTGCCCGCGGTGTATGGCTCACCCCTGAGTTCCGCGGGCGGATGGCACGGTTGCTCCAGGACTCGGCGGGCGATGAACCGGTCCGGCTGATCGTCGCCACCGACAACGAGTCGATCCTCGGTATCGGCGACCAGGGCGCAGGCGGGATGGCGATCAGCATCGGCAAGCTCGCGCTGTATACGGTGGCGGCGGGAATCCCGCCGGCGGCGACGTTGCCGATCAGTCTCGACGTGGGCACCGATAACCCCGCGCTGCTCGCCGATGAGATGTACGTCGGCTGGCGCGAGCCGAGGCTCAGGGGCGCGGAGTACGACGATTTCATTGCCGAGTTCGTCGAGGCGGTTGCCAGCGTCTTCCCGCAGGCGCTGCTGCAGTGGGAGGACCTGCGCAAGGACATCGCGCTCAGCGTGGTGGACCGGTATCGCGAGCGGCTGCCGTCGTTCAACGACGACATACAGGGTACCGGCGCGGTTGCGCTGGCGGGCCTGTTGTCGTCGGCAAGAATCACAGGGATCCGGATGGCGGAGCAACGGGTCGTCGTACATGGCGCGGGAGCGGCGGGTCTCGGCATCGCGCGACAGATTCGCGCGGCGATGCGGCTCGACGGCCTGAGCGAGGCGCAGAGCCTTGAGCGCGTGGCCGCACTCGACAGCCGTGGCCTGCTGGTCGCGGACCGCGAGCAGCGCGAGGCCTACAAGCGAGCCCTCGCCTGGCCACCGGCACTTGCGCAGTCATTCGGTCTCGCGGCGGAATCGGCCCGCGGCCTGGACGACGTGGTCCATGCATTCCGGCCCACGGCGCTGATCGGAACCTCCGGGCAGCGCGGGAGTTTTACCGAGGCAATCGTGCGTTCGATGGCGAGGACGTGCGAGCGGCCGGTAATCCTGCCGATGTCGAATCCGTCCGACCTGAGTGAAGCCATGCCACTGGACCTGTTGCGCTGGACCGAAGGCCGCGCACTGGTCGCCACCGGCAGTCCGTTTGCGCCGGTGGAACTGGACGGGCGGACGATGAGCATCGGCCAGGGCAATAACGTGCTGGTGTTTCCGGGGCTGGGCCTGGGCGTCCTGCTCGGCGGAATCCGCGTGGTGACCGATGAAATGCTCACCGCAGCCGCCTACACGCTCGCGGGCAAGGTGACCGATACCGAACTCGGCAGTGGCATGCTCTTTCCGGCGGTTTCGCGCCTGCGTGAGGTTTCTGCTGCCGTCGCTGCGGCCGTTATCGCGAACTTCCGTGGTGGAGCAGTACAGGACGAGCCATCGGCCGCGCTGGTCGAGGCGGTGACTGCGAAGATGTGGATGCCACGCTACGAGGAGTATGTCGCCGTCGCCAGCGATGCGGCAGAGTGACCTTGATGCGACCCATCGCACTGTGCGTCATCGCGGTGATCGGGCTGCTGCTCGCAGAGCGCCGTGGGTCGCGGGTTGGGCTGTGGCTCACCAAGCCGGTCGCGTCGGTAGCATTCATCTGGCTCGGGCTCGAGTCCGGGGCGCTCGATACCAGCTACGGCCAGCTGGTGCTCGCCGGACTTGCGCTATGCATGCTCGGCGACGTGCTGCTGATCCCGCACAATCAACCGGGAATTTTTCGCGGTGGCTTGTTCGCGTTCCTGCTTGGCCATGTCGCGTACAGCGCTGCCTTCCTCACCCGGCCGCTGGCTCCGGTCGGGCTCGTCGCCGGCGGTGTGGCGCTGGCCGCTTTCATTTACCTTGTCTTGCGTTGGCTTGGCCGTTCGGTGCCAGCGGGCATGGTGTTGCCGGTCAGGGCGTACATGCTGGTAATCGGCGTGATGTCCGCGCTCGCTTGCGCGGTCACCGCGGCGGGGGGGCCGTGGCAGGCCGCGGTCGGTGCGCTGGCCTTCACGGCATCGGATGTTTCCGTGGCGCGTGATCGTTTCGTGCGCCACGATTTCGCGAACCGGGCGTGGGGCCTGCCGCTCTACTACGGCGCCCAGCTGCTGATCGCAACTACGCCGGCACTGGTCTCGGGTTAGCCAAGAGCAAGGTATGCCGGCAAACCTCTCACCGGAATACAAGGCTGCCGCGGACGCGTACCGCAAGGCGCGCGACCCGCAGGAAAAGCTCGATCACCTGCGCGAGATGCTGAGTGTCATCCCGAAGCACAAGGGTACGGATCACCTTCAGGCCGACCTCAAGCACCGCATCAAGGAACTCGACGAGGAACTCGCGGGGCCGAAGCGGGGCGGGGCGCGCAGTGGGCCGGCACTGGTTATCCGGCCTGAGGGCGCGGCGCAGGTCGCGCTGGTCGGGCCGCCGAACAGTGGCAAATCGCTGCTGCACTCGCGGCTTACGGGCTCGAGCGCGAAGAGCGGGCCGTATCCCCACACCACGCAGTATCCGGAACCCGGCATGCTCAGGTGGGAGGATGTGCTCTTCCAGTTCATCGACCTTCCAGCGATATCACCCCAGCACCCGCTGCCGTGGCTGGGCAGCACGCTGCAGTCTGCCGATGCCTGCCTGCTGGTGATCGACCTCGCAGATCCAGAGTGCCTGCAGCAGGTCGCATCGGTGCAGGCGATGCTCCTCGAGCGCAAGGTAAGCCTGGTCACCGAATGGCCTGCAGGTGCAGCACAGGCGCCCGCCGCAGTCGCGACCGTCGAGGAGGAGGGTGACGTGTTCGTCCTGCGCCTGCCCACGCTGCTGCTCGCGAACAAGTCCGACCTGCTCGCGCACCCGGAGACCGACCTCGAGGCACTCGCCGAACTCGAGGAGCCGCATTTCCCGACGCTACTGGTGTCTGCTGAAACAGGGCAAGGGCTCGGCGCGCTGGGCGAGTGGCTGTGGCGCTCCTTCGGCCTGGTGCGGATCTACACCAAGGCCCCCGGCAAGCCGGCGCTGCACGACCGGCCGTTCACGCTTCGCCATGGCGAGCAGACAGTCGGCGACGTGGCCCGCCTGGTACACCGCGACATGGCGCAGACGCTCAAGTACGCGCGGGTGTGGGGTGCTTCGGTCGCGGCCGATGGGCAGCACGTCGGGCGCGATCACGTGCTGGTGGACCGGGACGTCGTGGAACTTCACGCCTGAGGCCTGCGGCGCGGGGGCGTGATTTGCTGGTGCGGCTCGTGCAGCGCGATCTGCGCCTGATGGCCAGGCATGGCGCAGCGCCCGTGGCATCGGTGGAGCCCGGATCAGCTACGATATCCGCATGATTCCGACCTGGTTCATGGTTTCCTACACGGCATTCGTCGCCTATGTGATGGCGATCTGGTGGAAGAACTATGGCTGGCGGAATTTTCTTTGGTTCTCCGACATCGCGTTCATCGGCGCCGTGCCCGCGATGTGGCTCGGGAGTGCGTCGCTCGCGAGCGTGCTGGCGGTCGCCGTGCTGCTGCCGGAGATCCTGTGGAACGTGGATTTCGTCGGCCGACTGCTGCTCAGGCGGCGCATCACGGGCCTGACCGATTACATGTTCGAGCCCGAGAGACCGAAGCTTCTGCGCGGCCTGTCTCTTTGCCACGTGCCGCTGCCGCTGGTGCTGCTGTGGATGCTGGCGGCATACGGCTACGACAGCCGGGTCGGGTTGACCGGCGCCGTCGTGCTCGGGGCGGTTGTGCTGCCCTTGAGCCGCCTGGTGAGCCAGCCGGACAAGAACATCAACTGGACCTACGGGATCGGTGCCGTGCAGTCGAAATGGCCGGCGTGGGCGTACGTGCTTTCCCTGTTTGTCGGCTTCGTGGTGTTCGTGTTCGTGCCGACCGACCTGCTCTTGCGCCGCTTGTTCTGACGCCCCGCGGTCCGTCCGAAAAATCGGGGCCGAATAAATCGGTGCCAGGCACCGATTTATTCGGCCCCTGTTTTCCTCGCCTTGGGCTTTGCTATACTCCCGCTCGCATCAAGAAAGGGGCGTTTGCCCCAGCCAACCTGCCTTCCCGGGCAAGGTGGCGCGCGTCGAGAGACGCGGATGCGGCCGGAAGGCAACGAAGCGGGTGTAGCTTTCTAAACCCTCCGGCGCTCGAATCGTGGCGCGGAGGGTTTTTCGTTTCTGCCTCCAGCCACGTCGTGCGCCGCTCGTTGGATCCCGGTCAGGTCTGCGGCCCGCATGAGGACTGGAGGTTTGACCATGAACTCGATAACGCTTGAGCTGATCGACTACCTGCAGAAGCTGCCCACCCTTACCGCTGCGTCGCGGCGGCAGTGTCTCGAGGAGGCACGACGTCGCATCGCCTCCGGCGAGGGCGGCGCGGCATCCCTCGTTCCGTACGCGTTGGCCGACCACGACGAGGACGTCGTGTTTGCGGCCACCTCGGCCTATGTCGGCGTGGTGCGTGATGCACTCGAGCGAAACGCCGCGGCCCACGATGCGACGGAGTGGGTCCGCCGCGGGCTGGCGCTCAACCGCGGCGCCGTGTTCGCTGCGCTGCTCGCGCTCGGTGACGACGGCATCAACGAGCGGCTGATTCCGCTGCGCCTCGCGCTTTCCGCCGACGACGTCGCCACCGTCTGTCGCCGGGCAGCCCGTCGCCCCTGCGAACGCTCGCGGGCATTCCTGCACGAATGGCACGAGTTGCTGTTCGGCGAGGGCGCTGCGCTCGAACGTGAGCATGTCGCGACTTCGCTCGGCATTCGGCAGGCGCAGGTGGCCTGAAGGCGAGGGCAAACTGGTTGTTGCGTCCGTATGGCGCGGCGCCGGCGGAGTATCCTGATAGTTTGGATGCGCCAACCGTGCAGATTCCGAACGCATCAGGAAGGGTCTCATGAAACAAGTCTGGATAACCGGGGCCGGTGCACCTGAAAAACTGCAGGTGCGCGAGGCCGTCGAGCCGTCGGTGGAAGCCGGCGAAGTCCGCATCCGGGTCGCTTATGCGGGTGTCAACTTCGCCGACATCCAGGCACGCATGGGCCAGTATCCGGACGCTCCGAAGCCGCCCTGCGTAGTCGGCTACGAAGTCTCTGGCGTCATCGACCAGGTCGGCAGCGGCGTCAGCGGTCTCGCCGCAGGCGACCGGGTAATGGCGCTGACACGCTTTGGAGGCTACAGCGAGGTGGTCTCGGTCAATGCCGAGTGGGTACACAAGCTGCCCGACTCGGTCAGCCTGGAAACTGCCGGTGCGATCGCTGTCAACTACGGCACGGCATGGGTGATGCTCACGCGCCAGGCAAGCGTTCGACCCGGCCAGACCGTGCTGATCCAGTCAGCTGGCGGTGGCGTGGGCCTTGCGGCACTGCAGATCAGCCTGTGGCGCGGCGCAACGCCGATCGGAACCGCGAGCGCGGGCAAGCACGAGCGACTGAAGGCGATGGGCTGCGAGCACTGCATCGACTACCGCGGCGAGGACGTGGAGGCCGAGGTTCTCAAGCTGACTGCGAGCCGCGGCGTCGACATCGCGCTGGATTCGGCAGGCGGCAGTTCCATCCGCATGAACTATCGCCTGCTCGCGCCGCTGGGCCACCTGGCGATGTTCGGTTTTTCAGCTACGGTGACCGGCGAGCGCATGAACCCTCTGTCACTGATCAAGGGGCTCGTAACGACGCCGTTTTTCCACCCGCTTGCGCTGCTGAACGCGAACCGCAGCATCTCGGGGCTCAACATGGGGCGGCTGTTCCCGGAATACGGCCGGATGCGCGACGAGATACGGCAGATCGTCGGGCTGGTGGCGGACGGCACGTTCGCGCCAGTGGTCGACAAGGTGTTTCCGTTCGAGGACGCCGCGGCGGCGCACCAGTACATCCAGGATCGCAGGAACTTCGGCAAGGTGCTGCTGAAGCCGTAAGCTCGGGTGCGCTGCACGCAGCACTCACCGCAGCCGGTTCACGACCGCTTCGGCTCAAGGGTCTGGATCGTTGCCTGCGTTCGGTGCACGTATCGTCCCCAGCCATCCCGATACGTCGCGCGGTTTCCGATCGCTGAGCCAGCCGAACACGATCATGTGCCAGGAGACACGCTGCACGTAGCCGCGCGTCTCGTTATAGGGAATGTTCTCCACCCAGACGTCCATCGCCATCGGCGCATCCGGGAGCCAGCGGCGTACTGCCCCGGGCCCCGCGTTATAGCCGCCCATCGCGAGCGATGCCTGCCCGCCACTGCGGTCATACAGGCCGCGCAGGTAGGCCGAGCCGAGCGGCACGTTGACCGATGGCTGCAGCAACGACGAGCTTGAGCGCAGAGGCAGGTCCCAGGCCTTCGCGGTACGCCTGGCCGTCTCGGGCAGTAGTTGCATGAGCCCGAGCGCCCCGGCGCTGGACCGTGCGTCGGCGCGATACAGGCTCTCCTGGCGGATGATTGCGTAGATCAGGTCGGGCGGAAGCCCGGTCAGTGAGGCGCCCCTGCGTACTTCAGGATCGTAGGGTCGCGGATACAGCACGTCGTAGTCGTCGAAGAGCCTCAGCTTCGCCGCCGCGGCAATGGCCTGCAGGTACCAGCCCCAGCGCGCCGCGAGCCCGATCGCCTGCACCTGCTGGGGCTGCGCGAGGTTGGCATACCCGGCGCGCCATTCCACGATCGCGAGCGTTTCCATGTCACAGCGCACGAATTCCCGTGCGCGCACGAATGCGGGCTGCAATGCGAGGGTGTCCATCTCCTTGTCGTTCAGTCCCATCGGCACGAGCGTCGGGGCGAACGTCTGGCCCAGGCGCGCGGCCGAGAGCACGGCGAACCAGTTGTCGGTGGGCAGGACCTGCGCATAGCCCTGCTTCGCCAGTTCCTTGTCGCCCAACTGCTCGGCGGATCGCGCGGCCCAGTAGCGCCATCTATTCTGGCTGCGAAGGTCCTCGGGCATCGCCGCGATCGTCTCGCGCGCCCGCGCCCAGTCACTGGCCCAGAGCGCGGCACGGACATGCCACTCCCAGGACAGTTCGTTGTAGTCGCCCGGTTGCCCCAGCGCGAAGAACTCGAGTGCACGCGGCCTGCGGCTCAGTGCCAGCTGCACGCCGAGTGCGATCGCGTAAGGACTCGCAGCCTGGGCCGTGTCGAGACGCCGCGCCCGTACCAGGGACGGATAGAGATCGGCTGCCGCGTCGGCGTCCTTGCGCGCGTACCGGGTCCAGCCAGCCAGCAGCGCGGCCGGTTCGACGCGCGTGTCGGGCGAAGCAATCAACGATGCGATCGACTGCTGGGGCTTATCGATCAGCTCCGCCCACTGCAGTATCGGCGCGGCCGCGGATGCCGGCATCGATTTCGCCAGGTAGCGTGCGAGGCCCGATTCCCCTGCCGCGAGCGCCGCACGAGCCCGGTGCTCAATCAGTTCCGGCGTGAGCAGTCCCCGGGCACGCAACCAGTCGAATGCGGGATCACAGGTTGGCGGCACACTCTTCGGAACGTCCCACTCGGCAATGACGAGGTCTGCGAGCCCGTCGGTACGGCCGAGCGCGATGCGCGCGGTGTATGCGTTGCAGCGTGCGGCGACCATATCGTCGATGTCCGGCCGGTACACGGAAAGATAATCGTCCCAGCGCTTGCTCACGGCGAGTGCCATCAACCATTGGCTGCGCAGTGACTGCCCCGCAGGCTGGCCGCCATAGGTGTCGAGGAAGGCCCGGATGGCAGGCGCGGCGGCCGGGTCGTCCAACTGGTTCTGCAACCTGGCCGCGATGACATAGGGATAGAGCGGGTAGGCGCGCAGGATGTCGCTGTCCGCGGTGGCCGCGCCCGGGGCGCCGCTGTCCGCCGCCGCATATGCGGCGAGGAATTGCCGGCGTCCCTCGGCAACTGAATCCGTGCCCGCGTCGGTCGCCCTGGCCGGCCCGATTGAGGCTGCTACCAGCAGAAATGCCAGCGCAGCGAGCGCAGACAGGCGAATCCGGGTGCTGGCAAGGGCAATGTCGCGCAGTTGATGCATGGCGTAAGTCTATGATGAATCAGGGCTGGCCCGGCACCCGGGCGTTTCCTCGGAAATCCCCATTAACAAAACTAGTGCAGTGCCGCAAACTCGGCACAACGTCCGGCCTGCGCCTTCCGGCGGCGGCTGGGCATTGCTTGCCGAATCTCACGAAGGGAGACCACTCCATGCTGTATTCAGGACCCGCTTTCAGCGCCACCGCGCTGGGCGACGGCCTCGTCGAACTGAAATTCGACCTTGCCGGCGAATCGGTCAACAAGTTGAGCCAGGCCGCGCTGCGCGACTTCGATGCGGCTACCCAGGCGATCGCGAAGGATGCGAGCGTCAAGGGCGTCATCGTCACGTCGGGCAAGTCGGTGTTCATCGTCGGTGCCGACGTGACCGAGTTCGGCGCGATGTTTGCGGCGGGTGAGGAAGCTGTCGCCAAGGGCGTCCTCGAAGTCAATCAGCTGCTGTGCCGGTTCGAGGACCTGCCGTTTCCGAAGGTCGCGGCAATCAACGGCGTCTGTCTCGGCGGCGGACTCGAACTCGCTCTGGCCTGCGACTTCCGCGTGATGTCGACCGCGGCGTCGGTCGGCTTCCCCGAAGTGAAGCTCGGCATCTTCCCGGGCTTCGGCGGAAGCGTGCGAATGCCGCGCGTGATCGGTGTCGACAACGCGATCGAGTGGATCTGCACGGGCGCGGACAAGAAGGCCGACGCCGCGCTGAAGGACGGCGCCGTCGATGCGGTCGTGGCGCCAGAGGCGCTGCGTGATGCAGCACTCGCGATGCTGAAGGAAGCCATTTCCGGCCGCCTCGACTGGAAGGCAAGACGCGCCGAGAAGCTCGCGCCGGTGAAACTGAACCCGATGGAATCGATGATGGCGTTCACCAGCGCCATGGGATTCGTCGCAGGGAAAGCTGGCCCGAACTATCCGGCGCCTATGCTCGCGATCCGCAGCATCCAGGAATCCTCGACCAAGGGTCGTGACGACGCCATCGCGGTCGAGGCGAAGTACTTTGCCAAGGCCGCGGCGACGCCGCAGGCGAACGCGCTGATCGGGCTCTTCATGGCGGACCAGGCCGTGAAGAAGGCCGCGGGCGCATGGGCGAAGAAGGGCGGCAAGGAGATCAAGCAGGCGGCGGTTCTCGGCGCCGGCATCATGGGTGGCGGCATCGCCTACCAGAGCGCCGTCAAGGGCACGCCGATCATCATGAAGGACATCCGTTCCGAGGCGCTCGACCTCGGCATGAACGAGGCGGGCAAGCTGCTCGCCAAGCAGGTCGAGAAGGGCAGGTCGACTCCCGAGAAGATGAGCCAGACACTGTCCCGCATCCGCCCGACGCTGAATTACGGCGATTTCAAGGAAGTGGACATCATCATCGAGGCCGTGGTCGAGAACCCGAAGGTCAAGAAGGCGGTGTTCGCCGAGGTCGAAGGGCTGGTGCGCGAGGACACGATCATCGCCTCCAACACCTCGACGATCTCGATCAGCTTCCTTGCCGAGGGCCTGAAGCGCCCGCAGAACTTCGTCGGCATGCACTTCTTCAACCCGGTGAACATGATGCCGCTGGTGGAAGTGATCCGCGGCAAGCAGTCGTCGGACGCTGCGGTCGCGGCTACCGTTGCGCTGGCACTCAAGATGGGCAAGACGCCGATCGTCGTGAACGACTGCCCTGGGTTCATGGTGAACCGCGTGTTGTTCCCGTATTTCGCCGGCTTCCACATGCTGCTGCGCGACGGCGCGGACTTCATGGCCGTGGACAAGGCGATGGAGAGGTTCGGCTGGCCGATGGGCCCGGCCTACCTCATGGACGTCGTTGGCATGGACACGGCGGTGCACGCTGCGGCCGTCATGGCCGAGGGCTTCCCGGATCGCATGCAGCCCGACTTCAAGGGCACGACGGAAGTCCTGGTCGAGCACAAGCGGCTCGGCCAGAAGTCCGGCAAGGGCTACTACGCGTACGTGCCGGACAAGAAGGGCAAGCCCAAGAAGACCCCGGACCCCGAGACCTATGAACTGATCAAGGGCGTGGTCGCGGCACGCAAGGAGTTCGCGCCCGAGGAGATCGTCGCGCGCTGCATGGTGCCGCTGGTGAACGAGGTCGCGCGCTGCCTCGAGGACAAGATCGTCGCCTCGCCGGCAGAAGCGGACATGTCATTGATCTACGGCATCGGCTTCCCGCCGTTCCGCGGCGGCGCCTGCCGTTACGTGGATCAGATGGGTGCTGCGACGTTTGTCGAGATGGCGGACAAGTACGCTTCGCTCGGCAAGCTCTACGACGCGCCGAAGCTGTTGCGCGAAATGGCCAAGTCCGGCAAGAAGTTCTTCGGCTGATCGAGCGGCCCAACAAGTATCTGGAGAGATGAAAATATGAGTCTCAATCCTCGCGATGTCGTCATCATCGATGGCGTCCGCACTGCAATGGGTCGCTCCAAGGGCGGCATGTTCCGTAACGTTCGTGCCGAGGTGCTCTCGGCCGAGTTGATCAAGGCGCTTTTCAAGCGCAACCCGGCCGCGAAGATGGATGAAGTCGAGGACGTGATCTGGGGCTGCGTCAACCAGACACTCGAGCAGGGCATGAACATTGCCCGCAACTCGCTGCTGCTGGCCGGCATGCCGCACACGGTCCCGGGCCAGACGGTCAACCGGCTCTGCGGCTCGTCGATGCAGGCGCTGCACACCGCGGCTGCGCAGATCATGACCGGGCAGGGCGACGTGTTCGTGATCGGCGGCGTGGAGCACATGGGCCACGTCAACATGATGCACGGCATCGACCTGAATCCCTCGTCTTCCAAGCAGTACGCCAAGGCCTCGAACATGATGGGCCTGACGGCGGAGATGCTGGGCCGCATGCACGGCATCACTCGCGAGATGCAGGACAAGTTCGCGCTGCGCTCGCACCAGAAGGCGTGGGAGGCCACGCTGGCGGGACGCTTCAAGAACGAGATCGTCGGCATCGAAGGCCACGACGCCAACGGCGTGCGGGTACTGTGCGACATCGACGAAGTGATCCGCCAGGACGCGTCGCTCGAGGCGCTGGCCGCGCTGAAACCTGCCTTTGACCCGAAAGGCGGGACGGTGACCGCCGGCTCATCGTCGGCCATCTCGGACGGGGCCTCCGCGATGCTTGTCATGAGCTACGAGCGAGCGAAGGCGTTGGGTCTCAAGCCGCGCGCGAAGGTCCGCTCCATGGCGGTCGCGGGCGTCGATCCCGCGATCATGGGCTACGGCCCGGTGCCGGCGACCAAAAAAGCGCTGAAGCGCGCCGGCCTCGAGATGAAGGACATAAAAGTTGTCGAACTGAATGAGGCATTCGCGGCGCAGTCGCTGCCCTGCGTCAAGGAACTCGGCATCATGGACCGCATGGATGAGACAGTGAACCTGAACGGCGGCGCGATCGCGCTTGGCCATCCGCTGGGCTGTTCGGGCGCTCGCATCACGACCGCGCTGCTGAACGTGATGGAGCAGAAGGACGCCGACATTGGTCTCGCGACGATGTGCATCGGCCTCGGCCAGGGCATCGCCACGATAATCGAGCGCGTGTAGCACGCCGCGTATCGAAGACGCGTACTTCGAAAGCGCGTAGGTAGAAATAGCGACATGAAGAAGGGCCCCGCGGGGCCCTTCTTCTTTTCCGGGCCAATGACCAATCCGCTGGCGCGCTTTCGCGTCCGTCTTTAGCGATCCTTAAGCTTGTGAGCGTATCAAGGTGACATAGAAATTTCTGATGCGGGACTCCCGCAACAAGAGCCCCGCGATCGATCTCCCGACGGAGTAGGGGCACATGAAACGAATCAGGCAATTCACGGTCACCGGACTGACGGTACTGGTCGCGTCCATCGGCGTTGCGCTGGCCCAGGGCGGGCCGGGTGGCAGCGGCGGAGCCGGCGGAGGTGCCGGCGGAAGCCCGGGCGCGGGTGGGACCGGCATGGGTACCCAGTCAATGCCGATGCAGCAGCACGGCACCATGCAGCAGGACCAAACACGGTATCGCGACCAGCAGGTTGACCGTCTCCATCAGCAGGAGAAGTTGCGCGCCAGGGACCAGGACCGCCTGCGGGAGCAGGAAAAGATGCTCAAGCGCGACCAGGAAGGCCTGAAAGCGCAGGAGCGGCTGACGCAGCAGGAACGCAGCCAGGCCCAGGAGCGGCAGCGGCTCGAGGTGCAGGAGCAGGCCCGGCTCAAGGAGCAGGCAGGCACCATGAGCCAGGCGCAGCTCCAGCAGCAACGCAAAACGGTCGAGCAGACGCAGTCGGAGCTGCGGCAGCGCCAGCAGCTGACGCTGCAGGAGCGCGACCAACTGCAGCAGCGCCAGAAGGCGCTCGAGGGCGAGGCGGCCCAGATCCAGCAGCGTGAACAACTGATGCAACAGGAACAGTCGCGCCTGCAGGAGCAGTTGCAATTGCTCGACCAGGCGCGTGTGAAGGAGGGACAGCAGTAGAGGGTGGCGATCAGGTCGCTGGGGCGCGAACTGGTCGCCGTGTTCACTTTTGGTGACTGGGGGCGTTAAGAGCAACAAGAAAAATCAAGGACGCCGCTTACTGGCCGCGGACCCGCAACCCATGGTGGAACACGGAAAAGCGTCCAGCATAAGGAGAGCGACATGACATCAAGGAATCTCAAATCTGCAATCTGGTTGGTACTGGCAGTCAGCGCCGTGGCGCTCGCCGCACCGGGTAGCGGTGGCGGCGGCGGCGGCGGTGGTGGCGGCGGCGGTGGCGGTGGTCCGCCGACGGCCGAATCGAGCAACAACCTGTCGGTGCCGGCGATCATGGCTGGCGGGGCGGGCACGTTTGCTCTCAACTGTAATGCTGGGGGCTTTAATACCCTGTCGGGTCCCGATAAGCCCCCGGTGTATTACCCGGAGGCCTGCGCCGAAACCCATGATGGAACGGTCTGCGTGAACGAGGGTTACTACTTCGTCCAGCGCGACGCCAAGTGGCAGGCGCCGTGTGAAGTGTTTCCGCCGGGTAGTACTGTCGACGTTCTGGGCAGATGGGGCGACAACCTTGCGGGCGACGCCATGCTGAAGGTCGGCAGCCCGATCCGGGTGGAGCTCGTACTTTGGGACGGCTCGGGCCTCGCAGTAGGCCAGCAGGGCTACTTCGTGATCAAGCTCGAACCGGCCGAACTCGATCGCCTGTCTCACTATGGGCACTTGGCCGCTGAGGATCTTTCCGACAGCCCGTACACGGTGGGCGACCTTTTGCCCGACGGAGTAAACAAATTCGGGGCCATCGTGTATGACCCTACGGCCCATCTGATGATCCAGCGGATGGAAGGCGAAAACCCCGTAGGCCCAGCGGAGTATGACGGAGCGGCGGGCGGTGAGATCAACGCGACCGGCAAGGTCGTGTACGGATACAACCTGCGTGTGTCGGTGCCGGGAACCTACCGCATCACCTACAGCTTCGATAACGTCAACTTTGCCAGCAACGATATCGACACTCAGGTGTGTGATGCCGGCGTGTGCATTGCCAACACGGCCTACCTCGACATCGAGGTGGTCGGTGGCGGTGGCGGCGGCGGCGGCAAGGGCGGCGGCCAGGGCGGCGGCAAGCCGATCAAGCCGGGCAAGCCGTAATCGAGCCCCCAGCCGTCGGCTTTGAGCCGGCGGAACTCCCCCGGCCGGCCGGTCGCTCCAGCCGGCCGGGGGATCTCTGGGACAGGTTCACGTTGCAAGGCACATCAACAATGACTGGGGGCATATCATGGAATCCAAGACAATCCTCGCCACGGCAGTGGCGATCCTGTGCGTCACTGGCGCAGCGAGCGCAAGCGCCGATGACCTGACCTACGAGTGGTATCCGGTCGCTACGAATGGCGACCTGATTCCGGGCACCAGCAAGCATTTCAACAGCTACAACCAGCCGGCCGTCAACAAGGGCGGCATGGTCGTGTTCCGCGCGCGCAGCAAGGGCGGCGAAGGACAGGGCCAGGGCGAGTCGCAGCCCGAACACGGCATCTACACCCGCGACCTGGATGAGAACGGCCCGATCGTCACTGTGTTCCGGCGTCGGGGAGCGGTGCCGCAGCCGAACAATACGCAGTACGGGCCCGAAAAGAATCCGGCCGCCTTCAACGAGTTCCCGTCGGTGCCGCGCATCGACAGCGGCTCCGACACGATCGCCACGCGCGGCCAGTCGCAACCGGTCTGGGAATACTCGCTGCCGGACGGGAGCGATACACGCACGGGAACCGCCGGTGTCTACACCAACCAGCAAGGCGTGCCGACGACGGCTGCAAGCATGGTCGGCGACGTCCCGGGGTACGAGTACTTCCAGGTGCCGATTGAAGGGATACCGCTGGGAACGGGATTCGACCAGTTTCCTGGATCGCCGGCGGTTACCGAGCGCAACACGATCGTCTTCAAGGGCAATTTCGCGGTCGGTGGTGTCGGCAAGACCGGAGTGTTCTACCGCGACGTGAAGGCGCAGCGCGGTGTCGCACCCATCGAGCTGATCGCAAGTTCATTCACTGATATTCCCGGCACGTCGACCAAGTTTGGTTCGACGGCGCCGCCGAGCGCGGGCGGCAAGTATGTCGTCTTTGCAGGCTATGACAACGAGCAGCAGCCAACGGCCGGAGGCATCTATAGAGCGCGAATCGGCAACAAGCCGATCAAGCTCGAGACGGTCGTCAAGATTGGCGACCAGGTGCCCGGCGAGCCGGCGGGCACGAAGTTCAAGGCCTTCGGTGAGGCGGTCTCGCTGTCGTCGAACGGCCGCCACGCGCTGTTCTGGGGCACCTGGGGCGACGCGACGTTCCCGGTGACGGTCACCTGCCCGGACGAAGGCAATGCCGCTCGACAGGAGTTTTGCCTGCAGATCACGGGCGCTGGTCTCGTCAAGTACGTCCCTGTGCACCAGGGGTTCTTCGTGCGTGACGTGCAGCTCGGCAAGACCGTGGTCATCGCCAGGACGGGCGACACATTCGAGGACTTCACCTACTGGAACTTCTCCGGAAGGGTGCCGGGCATGGAGGGAGAAGGTGACGACATCGAGGAGCCGGCTCGCTGGCGTACTGCGACATTCGGCGCGGTTTCCGGCAGCGGCGCGCCAAGCATGTCGGCATTCAGGGCACGGACCGTCCTGGGGGAGAACGGCGTCTACCTCCGCAAGGTCCAGCCGTCGAAGTCGGGTGCACTGGTCACGATGCTCGAGACCGGCATGCCGGGCGCAATGGTGGATCCGAGGGCAACCGGCACAGTGATCACGGCGCTCGGCATAGAGCGCGATGGTTTCCGCGGCGAATGGCTGGCACTGACGGGGAGCATGCTTGCGGAAGGCGGCACCGAGGAGGATTCCGGCTGGGCCGGCGTTTATGCGGCCCGTTTCACGGCGGAGGACTGATCGCGTCGGATGCAAGCCGTCGACTTCGGAAAACCGCAGCAGCGCTTGAGGTCATCTTCAGGTGAACCCTCCAAGCTCGATACTGCAGGTACAGGCAAATCGGACGCGTGCGACAGCGCGCAAGGAGGACCGACATGAGGGGCCTCGGAAGTAAATTCACAGTAGTGGCGGTCGCCGCATTGCTCGCAGGGCTCGGTGCCTGCGGAGGCAGCTCTGACCACAAGGACTCAGTGACACCAGTCCCGACAACCGGGACCCTGAGCGCGGGAGTGATCACAGGCTTCGGCAGTGTTTACGTGGACGGCGTGCGCTATGACACGACCAGCGCGTCGGTCACGATGGACGGCGAGACCGCGACCGCGTCGCAGCTGCGCGTCGGACAGTACGTCGAGGTGAAGGGCCACGCGCAGGGCGCCGCGCACCACGCGGACGTCATCCGCTATCACAACGTGCTGGAGGGCCCGATCACCAGCATCGACACC
>JALHTE010000331.1 GCA_022865595.1 Steroidobacteraceae bacterium
GAGTGGGACACCGACGTGCCGGCCATCGAGGTGCTGGTCGCCGAAGCGCGCAAGGCCGACATCATCATGGAGCGTGCGCGTGAACTCGCCGCCTGAGTCGCTGTCGCTGGCCGAACTTCAGGCCCGCTTTGCGTCGGCGCTGCGCGCGAGCGACACACCGCCGAACGACGATGCCGCTGCGTTCGGGGCTTGCATCGTCGATGACGGGCTCGCGCCGGCATCGCGATTGCAGGTGTACCGCAACAACGTCAGCGCGATGTTCACGACTGCGCTCGAGCGCAGCTATCCGGTGCTCAGGCAGCGGGTGGGCGAAGGCTACTTCGCGAAGCTCGCGGCGGAATACCGCAGCGACCATCCGTCGCGGAGCGGCGACCTGCACTGGATCGGCAGGTGCTTTCCAGAATGGATCCGCGCCTGCATGGCCGGGACGGACTACGCATGGCTCGCCGACCTCGCACGGCTTGAATGGGCCTGCGAGGAAGTGCTGGTGTCCGAGTTCCTGCAGCCGGCCCCGGCCGACTCGCTGGCCCGGTTGATGCCCGAGCAGCTGGCCGGCGCCCGCCTCGCGCTGCAACCCGGCCTGCGCGTGGTCAGCTCGAGCTTCCCGGTCTGGTCGGTGTGGCAGGCCAACCAGCCTGGATCGTCCGGCAAGACGGTCGACCCATCACTCGGACCGGAGCATGTCGTGCTGGCACCGGGCCCCACCGGACTGGTCCTTCATTCCGTGCCGGCCAACCGATACCTGTTCGTCGAGCAACTGGCTGCGGGCCGCACACTCGAGGGTGCGATCGATGGGTCCGCGCTACCGATCGAGCAGCTGGGGGCAACGCTCGCCTGGCTGTTCGGCGCCGGATTAGTAACGCAGGTTGCTGCACCAGGAAATTCGAGCACGGGCGGAGAACCGACATGAGCATTGCGGCTGTGACCAATCGCGCCAACGACTTCGCAGGCCGATACATGGGCTGGCTCGCGTCGCCATTGCTGCTCGCAATCCGCCTCTACGTGCCGTGGCAGTTCTTCAAGTCCGGTCTCGTCAAGCTGCAGGGCTGGGATAGCACGCTTTATCTGTTCCGCGAGGAATATCACGTGCCCTTGCTGCCGCCGGTCGCGGCTGCCGTCGCCGGAACCACGGGAGAAATCCTGTTCCCGGTGCTGCTCGCCGCTGGACTACTGACTCGCTACTCGGCGATCGGGCTCTCGGCCGTCAACGTCATGGCTGTCGTGGCATACGCGCACGTACTGCTCAGCGAGGGTTTCGAGGCGGCGCTCGGCCAGCACTACCTGTGGGGCAGCCTGCTGCTCGTTCTTGCCGTCTTCGGGCCGGGACGCTGGTCGATGGACGAATTCCTTCGACGACGCGGATCCTGAGACGCGGCGGCGGCGGCCCGGTGTGCGGCGGACGCATCCAGTCGGCCGTGCGGCAACCCGTTGCCACCCGCTCCAGTGCTGGTGGAGGAACCGGTCACTGAAAGCCTCGATGAGGTCGGCGACGATCACGGTGCGGGAAGGTCGATGGCAGAAGACCACCTCGTCCATCACGATCGAGCCACGAAACCACGCCTGGTCGATATCGCCTGACCAGTCGGGAGGCGATCGGCTTCCCAGCGGCGCTTGAAACGTCAGGTCGCTGCGCTTGCTCACCGTCGAAGGCGGTCCCCACAGTCGTGCGTCCGGATAGGCGGTATGCCAGTCCTGCAGGTACAGATGATGAATCCTGTTCGGGCTCACCAGGTGCTTCACCCGCCCGAGCCGATCGACTTCCACCTTGAGTTCGCTGGTCAGATTCACCGGCGACCAGACCCACAGATCCCCGCTGTTCAGACGCACGATGACTGACCGGGTCGGATAGGGGAAGCCATAGAAGCTGACGAGTTCCCCATCTACCAGCCACAACCTCTCACCGACCTGCTCCGGCACGGTCTCCCCCCGCAATCCGTCACCTCCGCGAGATGACCACGCACTCGGTTTCCGTGCGCACTGACGCCGTACGGCACGAAACAGCGTTGCTGCTTGTGGCATAGTCTAGCGGAGCTGCTTCGCATGCATTCTATCGGCCGTGCGAACGGTGGATGTGCGTGGCGGCAGCGTTACTTCGAGCGGGGACTCTCATGCCTAGCGATTCGGGCGGCAAGAACGAAAAGCCACTTCCGAAACACGAGCAGAAGATCGTGGAGCAGCGTCTGCCGCTACGATCTCCGATGGTTTACGAGGTTGTCCGCCAGGAAGGCGAGGCTGAACTCGATCGACCACTGCTGTCGCTGTGGTGGTCGGGAATTGCGGCCGGCATCGCCATGTTCACTTCAGTCCTGGCCGAAGGCGTGCTCCGCCAGCGGCTGCCGGACGCGAGCTGGCGGCCGCTGGTCGAAAATTTCGGTTACTGCTTCGGATTCGTAATCACTGTACTTGGGCGACTCCAGCTGTTCACCGAGAGCACAATCACCGCCGTCCTGCCCCTGTTATCGCAATGGTCCGGTGCTCGCGTGGTGGACACGATGCGGCTGTGGTCCGTGGTGCTGCTCGCCAATTTCACGGGTACCTTCATCACTGCGGCCCTGGTGACCTGGACCGGCCTGGTTCCGGTACAGCACCTGGCAGGCATGTTGCAGGTAGCCCATGAGTTCGCCGCTAACACCCCACTCCAGGGGCTCCTGTTCGGTATCCCGGCTGGATTCCTGGTGGCCGCAATGGTCTGGTTGTTGCCCAGCGCAGAGGGCTCCAAGTTCAGCATCGTCGTCTGGCTCGCCTATCTGCTTGCCTTGGGAGACTTCACTCATGTCGTCGTCGGCTCGGCCGAGGTGGCGCTGCTACTTTTTGCCGGTTCTATGACGCCCGCGGCGGCTTTCGCCTTGCTGCTGCCAACGCTTGCCGGCAATATCATCGGAGGCACCGGACTTTTCGCATTGCTCGCCTACGGGCAGGTCAAGGACGAGATGTGATGCCGAGCCTCTGGACGAATACCAGATGGAAAACCGCTTGTTCGAACCCGGGCTCAACTGCTGGCGTAGCGTAGTCAGCGCACGCAGCGCGTTCCTGGTAGATGGCGAGGCATACTTCCGCGCCCTGCACGATGCGCTGGCGCGCGCGACACACCAGGTGGTGGTGCTCGGCTGGGACATGCACAGCCAGGTCCGATTGGTCCGAGGCGAGACCGCAAAGAGTGTTGCAGGCATAACCCTCGAGCAGCGCCTGCACGACGTCCTTGACGACTCGCCCGACCTGCACGTGTATCTCCTGAACTGGGATTACTCGGCCGTATTCCTGCTTGAACGGGAGTGGCTGCCCGATTTCAGTTTGCCCTGGTCCCGACACCCGCGCTTGCGCTTCGAGACGGATGATGAGTTGCCGACTGGCGCCTCGCATCATCAGAAGGTCGTCGTGATCGACGACGCCATCGCTTTCTCGGGAGGTCTCGACCTGACTCACGCTCGCTGGGATACGCCTGAGCATCGCAGGCACCACCCGGAGCGCGTAATGCCTGGTGGCGAGGCCTACGGTCCATTCCACGACATCCAGGCGATTGTTGCCGGCGACGCCGCGGCATCACTTGGCGATCTGGCCCGGGAACGCTGGAAGCGCGCGACCGGCGAGTTGCTGCCTGCGCCGCCCGCGCTGTCCTGGCAGGATCGATGGCCTGCCCGCATTGAGCCATCGTATGAAGACGCGAGGGTCGCGATCGCGCGGACTTCTGCGCCCTATGGTGGGTCTGCCGCAGCAGCGGAGATACTGCATGGGTACCTGGATCAGATTCGTTCAGCCCAGACCTACCTCTATTTCGAAAACCAGTACCTGACGTCCGACCAAATCACCGTGGCCCTTTGCGAGCGGCTGACGGAAAAGGAAGGCCCGGAAATAGTCATCGTCCTGCCTCGGGAAGCAAGTGGGTGGCTGGAAGAAGCGACCATGGGCGAGGGCCGCGACCGATCCGCAGCGCGCCTGCGCGCCGCCGACGAGAACGGCCGGTTGCGCCTTCTTTGCCCGGTTACCAGGGAAAAGCCGACGACCGGCATCAACGTGCATGCAAAACTTCTGATCACGGATGATCGCTGGATCCGCGTCGGCTCGGCCAACCTGAGC
>JALHTE010000332.1 GCA_022865595.1 Steroidobacteraceae bacterium
ATCCAGGCGTCGCCTCGCTGCCCCGGAATTCCAGGCTCATCCTGACCGGCATGGTGACCACCGACACCGCGGTGCCGCCGAGAGCGACCATGCCGGCGGGATTCAACCCGACCGTCGTGGCGTCGGCAGCGATAGCCGTGCGGCCGGCGGAGGCCATCGCCATGTCGGGGCCACCGGACTCCGAGAGCCAGGCGGCGGCGGCCACGCACCGGAGACTGAATAGAAACGCAATCGAACCGACGACGCATGCTGTGCGTCGGCTGGATGTCCTGGAGCAAGAATTCATGGCAGTGCACGTTTACGCGTGAAAAAACTGACATGAGAGTAACCTGGGTGCCTGGTGCGCAATTTCGCGCAGGCAATGCATAATTTGCGTTTTCTTGCAGTAGAGTGTTGCTCAACGCCATGGCGAGCCACGACAGAATGCCTGCATTGCTCCGGCGCCTGCTGGGTCACCCGGAGCTTTCATGCCGGATTCCAGCCGATCCGGCGTTCACGCTGGAACGCTATCGCGCGCTGCTCGAGGTCGTGGAATTTCCGCCGCTGCCGGGGCCATTGCTGTTCGTGCACACCGGCGGCAAGCCGGTCTCCTACCGAGCAGGCCTGGCGCAGACCGTCGGTCTGTCGATGCCGGGCCTGGTGACGCTCGTGCCCGCCGGCACCAGCGGTGAGCTGGCGCTGCGCGGGATAGGCGAGGGCATGGTTGCCTATTTCGAAACGGCGCGGCGCGTCCCCTCGTGGGTGTCTTCACGCCGTGAGAGGGAACCGGTGACCTTCGTGGACAATGTCGTCGTCACGCTTGCGCAGCAGCTCGCGGTGTCGGTGAGCGCGCCGGAGCACGAAGACGCGTACCTGGCGGTGCTCGGCAACGCACTTCTGGCGCAGTTGCGGCACTCGCTGTCCGTGTCGACACCGAACGAACCACTGCGTGGGTCCCGGAGCGCCCTGATGCTTGTCCACCTGGCGGTGCAGCACATTCACATGCACATCGACGAGCCGCTCGGTGTGGCGAGTGTTGCGGCAGCGGTTGGCGTCGGCGTCACGCATTTCTCGAACACCTTCAGGCAGGTCACCGGCGCGACACCTCATCGCTACATACTCCGGGCGCGCATCGAGCGGTCCCGCGAACTGTTGCGCATGACCTCCCTGTCGGTCGGGGAGATCAGCGAGGCCGTTGGCTTTGCCGGCCAGAGTCACTTCTGCACGGCATTCCGCAGGGAAACCGGGGTGACGCCGTCGAGCTACCGTCGCAGCGGGACAAGGTCCGTACCGGGCCGCGGCTCGCGGAAATGATGCAGGGCGATGCGCTGCGGCTCGACCGCGGATTCAGTCGCCGGTCCGTGCCTGGAACCGTCCAATCGACCGGTTCTTCATCACCGTGCGCCAGTCGAACCAGCGACCGTTCATCGCCACGTACACGCCCGGCGGCAGTACCTGCACGAAAGCGAGCGCGCAGCCCAGGTTGAACAGGCCGTCTGAGCTGCCAAACGTGTAGGGAATCATCGCTCCGGTCAGCACGATCGTGCGACCCGCGGCGCGCTCGCCGAGGTATCGTGCAGTCTCGGGCATCGTGTCGGTGCCGTGCGTGACAACGATGCGCTCGCGTCCGGGCTCGAGGCAATTCTGCAGGACCAGGTCGCGGTCCTGGTCCGTCATCTCCAGGCTGTCGACCATCATCAGCGTGCGGATTTCCAGGTCCAGGTCCGCGCGGGCCAGCCGCAGCATCTCGTGGACATGCGTGTCCTTGAAGAACAGCTTTCCGCTCAGTTCATCGTATTCCTTGTCGAAGGTGCCACCGGTCACCAACAGGCGTATCTGCATGCGAAAATGCTCCGGGCCCGTGTGACTGCCGCCCGGCGAGGCAGCGACGCGGCCTGCGACAATGAATCCCGCCCGTGGCAGGAGGACCGGTCTCGACTAGGACTTGCCGCGCACCTTCTGGACGATGAACAGCAGGATCGCCGCGCCCAGGATCGACGCTATCCAGCCTGCGCCTTCGCCCGGCATGTACCAGCCGAGCGCCTGGCCGATGAACCCGGCACTGACCGAGCCGGCGATACCGAGCAGGCAGGTCATGATCCAGCCCATCGGCTGATCGCCCGGAAGTACGAGACGACCGAGCGCGCCGACGATCAGGCCGACGATGATTGTGCCGATTATGCCCATGCGATTCCCCCGGATTGCCGACGATTTCAGGCGTCGATGGTCGTCGATCAAATGCGGCGCCACTAATGTCGCCGAGCGCGGGTAGGATACACAAATGATGCAAGCGATCTCCATCCGCGGCGGCAAGGGCGGCGCCGACGCCCTGTTCGTCGAATCACTTCCGGTGCCCGAGCCGGGTCCGGGGCAATTGCTGGTCCGGGTCAAGGCAGCAGGCGTGAACCGGCCCGACATTTTCCAACGGGCGGGCTTCTACCCGCCGCCGCCCGGAGCGCCTGCCACGCTGGGCCTCGAGGTCGCCGGCGAGGTGGCTGCAATCGGCGAGGGTGTCACGCGCTGGCGGCCCGGCGATCGGGTCACTGCACTGCTCGGTGGCGGTGGCTATGCGGAGTACGCGCTGGTCGACGCTCGACATGCCTTGCCGGTGCCCGCGGGTCTCGACTTCGTCCACGCTGCGGCGCTGCCGGAAACGGTCTTCACCGTGTGGAGCAATGTGTTCGAGCGCGGGCAACTGCAATCGGGTGAGACCCTGCTGGTGCACGGCGCCAACAGCGGCATCGGTGTCACGGCGATCCAGCTGGCGAAGGCAGCGGGCGCACGTGTCTTCGCGACTGCGCGCGGCGCGGCAAAGGCTGCCCAGGCCAGCGAAATCGGCGCCGATGTTGCGATCGATGCTGCGACGGGTGACTGGGCCGAGGGCATCAAGGCGGCCGGTGGCGTGGACGTGATCCTGGACATGGTCGGCGCCGCCTACTTCGAGCGCAATCTGGACGTACTTGCTCCGGACGGTCGCCTGGTCGTGATCGCGACCCTCACCGGCCACGAGGTCCAGCTGAATCTTCGCCAGCTGATGCTCAAGCGACTGACGGTCACCGCATCGACGCTGCGGGCGCGCCATGCCGACGAGAAAGCACGACTCGCGCGCGCCATCGAGGATCGCGTCTGGCCGTGGATTGAAGCTGGGTCGGTAAAGGTGCCGGTTGACCGGACATTTCCGCTCGAGCGCGCCGGTGAGGCTCACGCGTGGCTCGAGAGTGGTTCGCAGTTCGGCAAGGTGGTGCTTACCGTCGAGTGAATTCGGGTCGCTGCCCCAGGACATGAGGTCGCCTACGGAACGCTCACGGCGCAGGGTTCCAGAAGCTCGACGGGTTGTGGATCTCGGCGTGGCAGTTGGAACAGACAAGTTGGCACTTCGATGCTTCGCGGGCGATGAGAGCCCATGACCGGTTGGCGAGCGTTCGTGCATCCAGTGAGAACGATTTCGAACCCGGATCGATATGATGGAATTCCAGCGCCGCGAGATTTCGTCCGTACCCGCAGCGACTGCATGACCCGCCCATGATGCGCACCAGGCGTTTCTTGCCTTCGATAGCACGGGCGCGCTGGCTGATGTAGCTCTTGTGGTGATAATTGACGTGACGATTCTTGCAGGCACGGCCACAGAAGCGCGTCTGCCGACCCCGGAGTGGCCGGCCGCAGATTCTGCAGGCGGAAATGGGCGTGGTAGACGACATCCGCCAAGCGTCATTAATGGCTGCAACGAAAACAATGGGAAAATCTTCCCTTTTCATTACAATTCGACACGTGGGCCTGTAGCACAGCGGTTAGTGCAGGGGACTCATCGAGAAAGGTGCCTTCGCGGCGTAATCCGCGAAGTGGACGGGACGAATTCAGGGGAACCTTCCAGACCAGTTGATGGCAACCCTGAGCCGAGCCGGCGGTACACCGCCGGAAGGTGCAGAGACTACCTGAGGGCTATAGCGCCCTTAATGACAGGCTTTGAGCATCCCGCACCCGACCGGCAGGAATGCCGAGGGTGAAGAGATAGTCCACTCCCGCCGGAAACGGCGGGGCAGAGTGAATCCCTTGGTCGTAGGTTCGAATCCTACCGGGCCCACCATACAAGATCGCCGGTCCACCCGGCGGGCGAAGCCGGCGAGCTGACGGACGGGGCGGGAATGAACGATCTGCGTGACCTGCTCGACAACAATCGCCGCTGGGCCGCCGGAATGGTGACCCGTTCGCCCGATTTCTTCTCAGGGCTGGTCGCACAGCAGGCGCCGCGCTACCTGTGGATCGGGTGTTCCGACAGCCGGGTTCCCGCCAACGAGATCGTCGGGTTGCCGCCAGGTGAACTCTTCGTCCACCGTAACGTGGCGAACATCGTCATGCACAACGACTTCAGCTGCCTGTCGGTGCTGCAGTACGCGGTCGAAGTCCTCGAGGTCGAGCACATCATCGTCTGCGGTCACTATGGTTGCGGCGGCGTGCAGGCGGCCTGGGAGGGGCGACAACTGGGCCTCGTGGACAACTGGCTGCGGCCGATCCGCGACCTGGCGCTGCGTTACCGCGATGTGCTGAGCCAGTTGCCCGAGCCGTCGCAGCGGTTCGACCGTCTCTGCGAATTGAACGTTTTGTTGCAGGCGCTGCGTGTGTGCCGGACGACGATCGTGCAACAGGCGTGGGATCGTGGGCAGGACCTCACCGTGCATGCCTGGGTGTATGGCCTGACGGACGGGCTGCTGCGCGATCTCGACTTCTCAGTCTCGGACGTGGCGAGCACCGAGACAGAATTCGAGCGGGCCGTGGGCCTCGATGCGCCGCGCACCTGATCCCGTCGCACGAGGACCGATGACCTTCGTTGGCAAGGAATATCCCCCCTGACGACCTTCGACCTCAACCTGCTGCATACGCTGGTGCTGGCCACGGCGCTCTATTTCCTTGGTCATTTCCTGGTGCGGCGTGTGCCGCTGCTTGCGCGCTACAGCATCCCGGTGCCGGTCGTAGGCGGCGTGCTGTTTGCCGTTGCCGCGGCGCTTGTGGGCATCGTTGCGGAGGTGCAGTTCGGCATCGACGAGTCGCCGAAGGATCCGCTGCTGCTGGCGTTCTTCGCGACGCTCGGGCTGGGTGCCGACGTCAGGTCGCTCGCGCGCGGCGGCAGGAAGCTCGTCGTGCTGCTGGTGTTGTTCGTGCTGATGATGCTCATGCAGGACGCGATCGGCATGGGACTCGCCCGCGCGCTGGACCTGCACCCGCTGGTCGGGCTGCTGGCCGGCTCGATCTCGCTGGTAGGCGGGCACGGAACCGCGGCAGCCTATGCCGCGAATTTCTCCGAGGTCCGTAACCTGCAGGGCGCACTGGAGCTCGGCATGGCAGCCGCCACTGCCGGCCTGGTGCTCGGGAGCCTGCTCGCCGGGCCGGTCGCGGAACGCCTGATGCGGCGTGCGGCTGCGCGATCACCGTCCGTAGCCACGGACGCCGCGTCGACCCGCGAAGACGCGCCTGTGCCGGATCCCGTGTTCCTGCCGATCACCGCGGAACAGCTGCTGTTCGTGCTTGCCGTCTGCCTGGTGTGCATCGGAGCCGCCCACACCGTGCACGGATGGATGAAGGGCACGGGGATCCTGCTGCCGGACTTCCTCTGGGCGCTGCTGATCGGCATGGCGGTTCGGAACATCGCGGCCCTGTTCCGCATCGAGGGCATCAACGACCGGGCGGTGCAGGCCGTCGGCAGCGTCTCTCTGTCGATGTTCCTGGTGATCGCGTTGATGGGATTGCGCATCCTCGATCTTGCCACGCTCGCGGGGCCCCTGCTGCTCATCATCGTCGTCAACGCGCTGGCCACCGCAGCATTCGCCTACTTCATCACCAGTCGCGCCATGGGTGGTGACTACGATGCCGCGGTCGTAAGCGGCGGGCAGATCGCGGCGGGCCTCGCCACGACGGCGGTCGGCATGTCGGTGATGCAGGCGCTGACCGAGCGCCATGGCCCGTCGCCGCTCGCCTTCCTGCTGGTGCCGATCGTCGGCGCATTCTTTGCGGACATAGCAAATGCAGCGGTGCTGCAGGTCTTTTTCGCCCTGCCGGTAATGGGGTTCTGAGCGTGGGCGCAATGATGCGACTCGCCGTCTGCGCTGCACTCGCAATGTTGCTCTCGGCCTGCACGCGCGGGCCCGGCGAGGCCGGCCTGCGGCAGGACGTGCAGGCCAGCGTGGATGCGCTGTTCGGTCGGCAGGTGCTCGAGGTGGAGTCGTTCCGTCGACAGGGCAGTGCGCCGTACCCGGCATCGGCGGACGGTACGCGCCAGGTGATCGTGTACTACAACGCGATCTTCAAGCTTGCCGAGGCATACGACCCATCCGACTGGCAGGGCCTGGGCCCGACGATGATCGCGAATGCGATCGGGGCCTCAGACGAGGGCATCACAGGCCTCAAGGCGGGGCGTAACGAGCCGGGAACACAACTGCGAGGCTACGGATCCATCGTCTATCGGGTCGCCGGCGACGGCTGGCAACCGGCGGACGTCGTCGCGCCGCATCCGTCTTCTGCCGCGGCTACGGGCGGCACCGTCCCGAAATCCGAGGCCGAGGAACTAATGAGGAGTCTCGCCGCGTTGGTGCAGCAGGCGCCGGCGCGCCGCGGACCGGACGACGAGATCATCGCAGAGGAACTCAATCAAGCACTGGCCGCGATCCGCCTGCGGATGAACAAAGAGGGCAGTCGCGTCGTCATCGCGGCCGGGCCGGCCGGCGGCGAATATTCGAGGTTCCTCGCGTCGGTGATCGGGCGAAGAGAAGGGCCGAGTCCGATCACGATCGCCGAGACGGCCGGCAGCGTCGAGAATGCGTTCCTGATTGAACGTGACGAGGCGCGCGCAGGTCTGGTCCAGAGCGATGTCGCTGCTGCTGCGATCACCGGGTACGGAATATTCTCGGGGACCGGGCCGCTCGGGCACCTGCGGGCGGTGGCGAGCCTGTTCCCGGAACCGGTGCACATCGTCGTGCGTGCCGACTCCGGCATCGATCGAATCCAGGACCTGGTCGGCAGGCGGGTGGCGCTCGGCAACATCGCGTCGGGCACGCGGCAGACGGCCATTGGCGTGCTCGCGGCCGCGGGAATCGGCATCGACCGGGTCATCGGCCTCGAAGAGCCGAGCCCGCAGGTGGCGCTCGATGATCTGGCGGCGGGCAGGATCGACGCGGTGATTGAAGTCGTGTCCGCACCGTGGCGGCAACTCGAGATCGAGATGCACGCCTCGCGGCTCAGGCTGCTGCCGCTGGACCAGGAGACGATCGCCCGGGCGGTTGCGGAAGTGCATGGCCTGCTGCCACTCGACATCCCTGGTCGAACCTACCCTGGACTGGTCGCGAGCGTGCCCACGGTGGCCGCGACCGCACTGCTGGTCGCGCGTGACGACGTCCCCGATGCAGCAGTTCTGCACACACTCGAACTGCTCTACGCGTCCGCGGCGAGCGGTGACGCCGGTGTGCAGGCGACACGGCTGTCGAAGGAGCGGGCCACGTCAGGCATCACGATACCGATGCACCCGGCAGCCCGGCAGTACTTCGGCCAGTACCTCGGGAATACGCCTGGTGGGGCTGCGGATGCGGCCACGACTACCGCGCCGGCTCCTGTCGATGGCGCGGCTGCGGCTGACCCATCGCGCGCTGGCCGCTCGCGACAGTAGGTCGACCGTTCCTGCAGGAGACACACGCGGTCCTGCAGAAAAAAGGCCCCTTGCGGGGCCTTTCTTCGTCCTGGGCTGCCGCAGGCGCGGGTCAGTCTTCCAGGAAGCTTCTCAGCTGCTCACTGCGGCTCGGATGCCGCAGCTTCCTGAGCGCCTTGGCCTCGATCTGCCGGATGCGCTCGCGGGTCACGTCGAACTGCTTGCCGACTTCCTCGAGCGTGTGGTCGGTGGTCATGTCGATGCCGAAGCGCATGCGCAGCACCTTGGCCTCGCGCGGCGTGAGGCCGGCGAGCACGGAGTGCGTCGATTCGCGCAGCGACTCCATCGTGGCGGAGTCGATCGGGGACTCTACTGACGTGTCCTCGATGAAGTCCCCGAGGTGCGAGTCCTCGTCGTCGCCGATGGGCGTTTCCATCGAGATGGGCTCCTTGGCGATCTTCAGCACCTTGCGCACCTTGTCCTCGGGCATTTCCATGCGCACCGCGAGTTCATCGGGCGTGGGCTCGCGGCCCATCTCCTGGAGCATCTGCCGCGAGATGCGGTTCAGCTTGTTGATGGTCTCGATCATGTGCACCGGGATGCGGATGGTGCGGGCCTGGTCGGCAATCGAACGCGTGATCGCCTGGCGGATCCACCACGTGGCGTAGGTGGAGAACTTGTAGCCGCGGCGGTACTCGAACTTGTCCACGGCCTTCATCAGGCCGATGTTTCCTTCCTGGATCAGGTCGAGGAACTGCAGCCCGCGGTTGGTGTACTTCTTCGCGATCGAGATCACCAGGCGCAGGTTGGCTTCGACCATCTCCTTCTTCGCGCGGCGTGCCTGGGCTTCGCCCACGGCGATTTCGCGGTTGATGTCCTTGATCTCGCCGATTGCCAGGTGCGTGCGCACCTCGATGTCGCGCAGCTTGAGCTGCTGCTTCTCGATTTCTTCGCGCATGCGCCCGAGGGCGGCCGAGTGCTTGCGCTTGGCTCGCACGTGCTTGTCGAGCCAGCGCAGGTTGGTCTCGTTGCGCGGGAACGTCTCGATGAAATCCGAGCGCGGCATGCCGGAATCGCGCACGCAGATCTGCATCACTGTCTTCTCGATGCTGCGGATTTCGTTCAGGTGCCCGCGCAGGTGCGACACCAACTGCTCGAACATGCGCGGCGCCAGCTTGAGCTCCATGAATTCAGCGGCGAGCTTGCGGCGCAGCTTGACGGTCTTCGGGTCCTTCGGGCCCTTGTCGTCCAGCGCCTTCACGACCTGGCCGTAGAGCTTGGCCAGCGACGCGAATCGCGCCGCGGCTTCTTCGGGATCCGGGCCGGTCTCGACCGCCTCTTCTTCCTCTGCTTCCTCTTCTTCTTCGTTGTCGTCCTTTTCCGCCGCCTCGGCCTTCGCGGCCGCGGCAAGCTTCGGATTGACCGGCTCGGCGATGACGTCCGGGGCGTTCGGGTCCACGAAGCCCACGATGATGTCGATCAGCCGGCCCTGGCCGGACTTCAGCGGCTCGTAGATCTCGAGAATCAGCTCGTGTGTCGGGGGGTACAGCGCCAGCGCGCGGCGAACGGCCTCGAGGCCCTGCTCGATGCGCTTCGCGATCGAGATTTCACCCTCCCGCGTCAGCAACTCCACGGTGCCCATCTCGCGCATGTACATGCGCACCGGGTCGGTGGTGCGGCCGAATTCGGCGTCCACGGTCGTCGCGAGGGCAGCAGCGGCTTCCTCGGCGGCCTCATCGTCGGCGACGACGGTCTCGCGCAGCAGCAGGGCCTCGGCATCCGGCGCCTTTTCGTACACCGGTATGCCCATGTCGTTGATCATCTGCACGATGTCTTCGATCTGCTCCGGATCGACGATCTCGGAGGGCAGGTGGTCATTGACCTCGGCGTAGGTCAGGAAGCTCTGTTCCTTGCCGCGGGCAATCAGCAGCTGCAGCTGTGACTGGCGATCCTCGGGTGTGGTCGGCGGCAGCGCGTTCGCGATCTTCTCGGAGCCGGCCTTGGCGCCCCGCTTTTTCGAGCGACGCGCCGGTTTTCCGGCCACGGCCGGGGTCGCCGCGGGTGCCGCCTTGGCAGCAGGTACGGCCTGCTTCTTCGCTGCACCCTTGGCCGCGACGGGTTTTGCCGCCGATGCCGTCGCAGGTGCCGCCGGCTTGGCCGTCCTGGCGCCAGCAGCCTTCGCGGCTGTCGTTTTTGCGTGGTCGGCCTTGGCCGGCTTGTGAGTGCCCTTGGCCGCCGCCTTGTGCGGCCTGGCCTTCGACTTCGTCGCGACGACGGGCGTCGGCTTTTGCTTCTTCGCCTTGGCAGCGGCGGTCTTCGCCGGCCTTGCCGGTTTCGCTGCCTTTGCGGCCTTCGTTGCCTTCGCCGGCTTCTTCGTCACCGCCTTTGCGGCTTTCGTCGCCTTCGCTGGCTTGGTGCCGGCCGCCGGTGCCTTGCGGGCGGAAGCCTTCTTGGCTGGCTTGCGTGCAGTCTTGCTCAAGATGGGCGCCTCGGAAAAATGGGCTGGATAAAAGAGCGGAAATATATCATGGACAGTGCCAGCCTGGCCGCGCCTATTTTGCCCGGCCGGCCCGTGCACCCTTTGCCATATTGCGGATAAGTGCCTGTATTTCAAGTTTTTCCTCCGCACTGAGCGGAGCTTCCCGGGCCTTTTCCTGCAGGGCTTCGAGCCGCGTGACGCTGTCCTCGGCGACCAGCCGCTCGATGGCCGAGCGGATTTCGGCGGTGGCGGCCTCCGTGTCGGCGACCAGGCACTCCGTGGTCGCCAGCTTCGACAGCGGTGCGTGCTCAGGGCGTTCGCGCCAGCGTTCGAGCAATGCGGCCGTGCTGGACGGCGGATCTTCCCGCAACTGGGCCAGCAGTTCGATGAGCAGGGCCACGCCCGGTCGATCCACGTGATCGAGCGCCTCTGTCCCCTGGATTCCGGCGGCAGCGGCGGGGTAGTGAACCAGCAGGCTGATGGCCTGCCGCACGAGATTGCCACGTCCAGTGGCCGCTGAATGTACGTGTCGGGCATGGCGTCGCCGGGTGGGCGCGGTCTCGCCATGCGATGGAGGGCCGGACCCTTCGCCCGCCTGCAGCAGCTCGGCAAGGCGTGTGGGTTGCATCCGCACCGCTTCGGCCAGCTGGGAGACGAGCAGCTCGCGGTAGACGTCCGATGGAATCTTCCGGATCAGTGGTCTCGCCAGTTCGACCAGCTTCGCGCGGCCGTCCACGCTTGTCGGGTCGCTGCGCGCAGAGAGCTCGCGGATCAGGTAGTCGGACAGCGGCAGAGCACCTGCTAGCCGTGACTCGAAGGCTGCAGCGCCTTCCTCGCGCACCAGCGTGTCAGGATCGTGGCCGTCCGGCAGGAACAGGAAGCGCACCTGGCGACCTTGCTTGACCTCGCTCACGGCGTTCTCGAGCGCGCGCCATGCCGCCGCCCGGCCGGCGCGGTCGCCGTCGAAGCAGAACACGACCTCGCCCACGAGCCTGAATATGCGCTGCAGGTGCTCGGGCGTGGTGGCGGTGCCGAGCGTGGCGACTGCGTAAGTGATGCCGGCCTGGTGCAGGCTCACCACGTCCATGTAGCCCTCGACCACCAGCAGCCGCTGCAGGCTGCGCGTCGCCTGCCGGCACTCGAACAGGCCGTAGAGTTCGCGGCCCTTGTGGAACAACTCCGTCTCGGGAGAGTTCAGGTACTTGGGCTCGCTGCCATCGAGCACCCGCCCGCCGAAGCCGATGGTTCGCCCGCGCGTGTCGCGAATCGGAAACATGACCCGGTCGCGGAAGCGATCGTAGAAGCCCGGCGTGCGCGCGCGCCCGGGCTCCGCCTGGCGCTCGACGACCAGGCCCGCCCGATGCAGCACCTGGCGCTCGTCTTCCGTCGCGCCGTAGCGATCGAGCAATGCATCCCAGCGGGCGGGCGCGTAGCCGATGCCGAATCGCTGGATTACGTCCGCGGCCAGGCCGCGTTTCGCGAGGTAGTCGCGTGCCTTCGCTTCCCCGCTGACTGACTGGCGATAGAAAAGCGCGGCGCGCTCGAGTGCTACGTAGATTTCATCGTGCGGCTGCGCCGGGGCGCTGCTGCCGCCCTCGCGGGGCACGTCGAGCCCGGCCCGCGCGGCGAGATCCTCGACTGCCTCGACGAAGCCGAGATGGTCGTACTCCATCACGAAACCCAGTGCCGTGCCGTGCGCGCCGCAGCCGAAGCAGTGGTAGAACTGCTTGTCGGCACTCACGGTGAACGACGCAGTCTTCTCGTCGTGGAACGGGCAGCAGGCCTTGTACTCGCGGCCGGCGCGCTTCAACTGAACCCTGCTGCCGATCACCTCGATGATGTCGGTCCGCGCGATCAGTTCGTCGATGAAATGCTGGGGGATCCGGCCGGCCACGGGAACGCGGTCAGCTGCCGAGCGCGGCCTTGATGCGGGCGCTCACGGCGCCCATGTCGGCGCGGCCCGCGGCCTGCGCCTTGATCGCCGCCATGACCTTGCCCATGTCCTTGATGGATGCGGCGCCAGTCGAGGCGATGGCGTCGCGGATGATTGCGTCGACCTCCGCCTCGGTGAGCTGGGCAGGGAGGTAGGACTGCAGCAGGACGATCTCGGATTTTTCCTTGTCGGCAAGGTCCTGGCGCGCACCCTGCTCGAAGTACACGATGGACTCGCGCCGCTGCTTGACCATTTTTTCCAGTACCGCGATCACCTGCGCGTCGTCGAGCGTGATGCGCTCGTCCACTTCGCGCTGCTTGATCGCAGCCTGCACCATGCGGATGGTCGAGAGGCGCTCCTTGTCGGAGGCCCGCATGGCGGCCTTCATGTCCTCGGTGATGCGCTCCTTGAGCGTCACGGGACCCGGGGGCTCAGTAGTTGCGGGCGCGAGGCGCCGAGAAGTCCCGTGCGCCGCGCTTCTGGTGGCGTTTCACGGCGGCGGCCTTCTTTCTTTTACGCTCCTGGGTCGGCTTCTCGTAGAATTCGCGACGCCGGAGTTCAGTCAGTACGCCGGCTTTTTCACAGGCGCGCTTGAAGCGGCGCAGGGCGGCATCGAAATATTCGTTCTCACGAATGCGGACGCTGGGCATCGAAACCTCGTCGATCGGTCGGATCTTAGGTACCCGACCGGGACCCAAGGGTCTCGCTGCCGGGAAAAGGACCGCGAATTTTAGAGAGCGTGGACGGGAATTGCAAAACATGCGGGTCCTGGGGCTGGAAACCTCCTGTGACGAGACGGCTGTCGCGGTCTATGACGGCGCGGCCGGGCTGCTTGCGCACGAGCTGCACAGCCAGGCCGACCTGCACTCGATCTACGGCGGGGTCGTGCCCGAGCTCGCGTCGCGTGACCATCTGCGTAAGCTATTGCCGCTGTTGAAGAAAGTTCTTGAATCCAGCGGTGGACCGGGGGCCATCGACGGCATCGCCTGCACGACCGGTCCGGGCCTCGCGGGGGCGTTGCTGGTCGGGTCCTCGGTGGCCCGAAGCCTCGCGTACGCATGGGATGTTCCCTGCATCGGCGTCCATCACATGGAAGGCCACCTTCTAGCGCCCTTGCTGGAGCCCGATCCGCCGGAATTCCCGTTCCTGGCCCTGCTGGTCTCGGGCGGGCACACGCTGCTCGCCTTCGTGCGCGGCGTCGGCCAGTACGAGGTCCTTGGCAGCTCGCTCGACGACGCCGCGGGCGAGGCCTTTGACAAGACCGCCAAACTGCTGGGGCTCGGTTACCCGGGCGGTCCGCAGCTCGCGGCGCTCGCCGAACGCGGGCGGCCCGGCGTGTTCAATTTCCCGCGGCCGATGACCGAGCGGCCCGGACTCGATTTCAGCTTCAGCGGCCTCAAGACCGCGGTGGTGGTGGCGCTGCGCGGCAGGGCGCTGGACGACCAGACCCGGGCCGACGCCGCGCTTGCATTCGAGGAAGCGGTCGTCGACACGCTGGTGATGAAGTCCAGGCGCGCCATCGAGGCAACCGATGCACGTACGCTGGTGGTTGCCGGTGGCGTCGGCGCCAATCGCCGCCTGCGGGCCCGAATGCTCGCGATGGGCGAGCGACACGGAGTCAGGGTCGCGTACCCGCGCGCCGAATTCTGCACCGACAATGCCGCGATGATCGCGCTGCTGGGGCACCTGCGCCTCGCGGCCGGGCAGCGGGGTGACCTTGCCATATCGGCACGCGCGCGCTGGTCGATGAGTGAGCTTGTGCCGCCGTCAGCGGGCTTGCAGTCCTGAGCGGCAGCGCCGACCCTTCCATCATTCCGCCAATTACGATACCGCCCATGCCAACAAGGACCAGCAGTACGACCGACGTGATCTTCCTCGCCGGCCTCACGGTCGACTGCATCGTCGGCATCTGGGACTGGGAGCGGCGGGTCAAGCAGAAGGTCGTCCTCGACCTGGAGATGGCGGCCGACATTCGCCGCGCGGCAGCCTCGGACTCGATTGACGATACCCTCGACTACAAGCGGGTCGCGAAGCGGCTGCTCGGTTTTGTTGGTGAATCGCAGTACCAGCTGGTCGAGACGCTGGCCGAACGAGTGGCCGAACTGGTCGTCACCGAGTTTGACGTGCCGTGGGTGCGGGTGCGGCTGAACAAGCAGGGAGCAATCCGCGGCGCGCGCGACGTGGGCATCCTGATCGAGCGACGGCGCGAGGACTACGCGGCGTCCAAAGGCGCGAAGTGACGGCGGTGTTCGTCGCGGCCGGCAGCAATGTCGAGCCCGAGGCCAACCTTAGACGAGCGCTCGACGAATTGAGCCGCCACTACCCCGGGTTGCGCTGCTCACGCGCGTATCGCAACCGCGCGCTGGGTTTCGAAGGCGACGACTTCGTGAACCTCGTCCTCGGCTTCGAGACGGATGACGGTGTCCACGCGGTTGTCGGTCGATTGCAGCAGGCCGAAGCCGCTTGCGGCCGCGCCCGCAACGACCCCAGGTGGGCGCCACGCGCCATGGATCTCGACATACTCCTCTACGGCGATCTCGTGTGCGACGAACCCGGCCTCAAGCTGCCGCGACCCGACCTGGTGCGTCGCGCCTACATGCTCGGGCCAATGGCGGAACTTGCGCCCGACGTCGCGCATCCGGTGCTCGGGTCCACGATGCGCGAGCTGTGGTCCGCATTCGATCGCGACGCCCACGACATGGTGCCGGTGGAGCTCGAGTGGCGCGCGCGGGGCGAAGGCTGATGCAGTCGGGTTGGCCGCCGTCCAGCCGCCGGTCAGAGACTGCGGCCACCGTCCACGGTGATCACCTGGCCAGTGACGTACGGCGCTTCGGTGGCGAGGTACAGGGCGGTGCGTGCAATGTCATCGGGCGAGCCACTGCGTTTCAGCGCCGTCTTCGCGATGATCTCGTCCTTGAGCGCCGGGTCCAGGTCCCTCTCGGGCCAGAGTACGGGGCCCGGTGCGATGCCATTAACGCGAATCTCGGGCCCCAGCTCGCGCGCCAGCGACATGGTCAACATCACGAGCCCGGCCTTGGCAGCGGAGTAGACGGGGTGCGCCTTGAGCGGGCGCCGGCCGTGGATGTCCACCATGTTCAGTACCAGGCCCTGCGTGGCACGGAGCGCCGGGGCTGCCGCCTGCGACAGGAACAGCGGCGCGCGCAGGTTGGTCCCGACCAGGTCGTCGAACTGCGAGAGGCTTATCGTCCCGACGGGCGTCGGGTAGAAGGTCGAGGCGTTGTTGACCAGCACGTCGAGCCGGCCGAACTCGTCCAAAGCGGCTGCCACCAGGCCCGGAAGGCAAGCCACGTCGTTCAGGTCCGCGCAGGCCGTGACTGCAGAGGCGGCGCGTGCCGAATTCAGGTCCGCGACCAGGGCATCGGCCGATGGGCGCGAACGGTGGTAGTGCACGACGAGGTTGGCGCCGGCTTCGTGGCAGCGGCGGGCAATTGCCGCGCCGAGGCGTTTGGCACCACCGGTGACGAGTACGCAACGACCGGCGAGCGGACCTGCTGTCTGCATGGTTCGACGATACCGGAGACTGTCGGCGCTGTCGCGCGGCCTGGCAGGGGCCGCCAGCCGGAAGTCACAGGACGAGAGTCAAGGGACGGTTTCCGGTGAGCGACGCCGGGACACTGCCCGGGCTTGGCGCCGATGCGGCCGAACACTGCGAGCGCCTGTCGGCGCGGATCCGCGGGGCCATCGCCGACGCCGGTGGCTGGATCGGCTTTGCGCGATACATGGAAATGGCCCTCTACGAGCCCGGGCTCGGCTACTACAGTGCGGGCGCCCGCAAGTTCGGGGAGGGTGGCGACTTCGTGACCGCGCCCGAAGTCGCGCCGGTGTTCAGTCGCTGCATGGCCGGGCAATGCGCGGAGGTGCTCGCACTGCAGGGCGGTGACGTGCTCGAACTTGGCGCGGGGTCCGGGGCGATGGCCGCGTCGATGCTGGCGGAGTTCGAGTCTCTGGGCGTGCTGCCCGCGCGCTACCTCATCCTCGATGTGAGCGCCGACCTGCGGGAGCGGCAGCGCGCAACGCTTGTGGCCGCGGTTCCACACATGCTCGAGCGCGTCGAGTGGCTGGATCGCCCGCCCGATGGCTTCGAAGGGGTGGTCGTGGCGAACGAGGTGCTGGATGCGCTGCCGGTGGATCGGTTCGCCTGGCGCGGCGGCGAGGCGAGGGCGCTCGGCGTCACTGCAAGCGCTGGCGGATTCGAGTGGGCCGAGGCTGCTGCGGGGCCGGCGCTGGCGGCTGCCGTCGACGCGATCCGCTGCGACTGCGGCGCGGACTGGCCCGACGGCTACGTCTCGGAGGTCAACACCGGCCTCGCGCCGTGGCTGGCGGCCGTAGCGGGCGCGCTCAAGAGCGGTGTCGTGCTGCTGGTGGACTACGGCCTGCCGCGGCGCGAGTTCTATGCGGCCGAGAGAACAGCCGGCACGCTGCTCTGTCATTTCCGCCACCGCTTCAACGACGACCCGTTCGCACGTACCGGCCTGCAGGACATCACTGCGTGGGTGGATTTCACCGCGGTCGCCGAGGCTGCGGAAATTGCCGGCCTCGACGTCGTCGGGTTTACCACGCAGGCGCACTTCCTGATCGGCAACGATCTCGCTGGCCGCCTGCAGGACGTCACCGGCCTGGACCTCGTGCAGCGCGTCAACCTCTCGCGCCAGGCGATGGTGCTCACGCTTCCGGGCGAAATGGGCGAACGCTTCAAGGTCATCGCGCTTGCGAAAGGTTACGATGCGCCACTTCGCGGATTCGCCGTGCGCGATCTCCGCCACACGCTGTAGGTGAACATGGATCCAGTGCATGCCATTGTCCTCGCAGTCGTGCAGGGACTCTCCGAATTCCTGCCGATCTCGAGTTCCGGGCACCTGATCCTGATCCCGCACCTGTTCGGCTGGGCCGACCAGGGCCTCGCCTTCGACGTCGCGGTGCACGTGGGAACCCTGGTTGCGCTGCTGGCCTACTTCCGGCGCGAGATCGTGGCGATGACCGCGGCATGGTTCGGCTCGGTGTTCCGGCGCCAACGGACCGCCGACAGCCGCCTTGCCTGGCAGGTGCTGGTCGGCACTATTCCGGTCGGGCTCGCGGGCCTGGCGTTCGGCGATGCGATCGAGGAGCACCTGCGCTCACCGCTGTTCGTCGCGGGGACGCTTTCGTTCTTCGGCCTGCTGATGTACGCGGCCGACCGCCTTTCGCATGGCACGCGCGGGGAACACTCGCTCAGCTGGCCGCAGGCAATCGCGATCGGCTGCGCCCAGGCGCTGGCGCTGATGCCCGGCACCTCCCGCTCCGGGATAACCATGACCGCGGGGCGCGCGCTCGGGCTCTCCCGGTCAGGCGCTGCGCGGTTTTCGTTCCTGCTCGCGATCCCGGGAATCACCGCTGCCGGCTGCTACGAGGGATTGAAGCTCGCGACTTCCGGTGCGGCGGTGGCCTGGACGCCGATGGCAATCGGCGTGGTTTTTTCCGCGTTGTCCGGGCTCGCGTGCATCCACCTGCTGATCCGCTTCATCGAACGGATCGGGCTGCTGCCGTTCACGATCTACCGTCTGCTGATCGCAGCGCTGATCGTGTGGCATTTCGCCTGAGGGCGATGGTCAGGCGCCGAGTGCCTCGCGAATCGCCTCCACCCGGTTAGCGCGCACGCGCTCCGCGATGACGGGGCCGGTGCTGTTTGCAACGAATGCCGGGTCGAGGCGCACGCTTGCCGCGGCGTCGCGCGCACGCCGCAACAGCCGGGCCTGTGGATAGGGTGCCACCCGCAGTTCCGGGCCGCGTCCCCGGGCGTCCGCCTCGCAGGCGAGCAGCAGCCGGTCGAATCGCTCCGCTCGACGGAATGCGTCGGTCGCCTCCAGAAGTTCGAGCACCGTGGCGGGGCGCAGTTCGGCCGCCCGATGCACCTTCGCATGGTGTCGCGCGACGAGGACCGCGAGGTCGCGGTGCTCGTTCGGGACCTTGAGTCGTGCGCAGGCAACTTCGATCAGCTTTGCGCCGGCCTCCTCGTGTCCCAGGTGGCGGGGCCACTGTTCGCGCGGCGTCAGGCCCTTGCCGAGGTCGTGCACCAGCACGGCGAAGCGCACCGTCGTGTCGGGCGAAAGGCTCGCCGCGACCTCGAGCGCCTGCATCGTGTGCAGGCCCGTGTCGATCTCGGGGTGCCACTTCGGGGGCTGCGGGACGCCGTCGAGCGCGGCGATCTCGGGAAACAGGGCCGCAAGCGCGCCGCAGTCGCGCAGCACCTCGAAGTAGACCGTGGGCCGGTCCTCCCCGAGCGCTCTCTCGGTCTCCACCCAGACCCGCTCCGGCACCAGAGCAGACAGTTCGCCACTCGAGACGATGCTGCGCATCAGCGCCATCGTCTCCGGGGCGACGGTAAAGCCGAGCGGTGCGAAGCGCGCTGCGAAGCGTGCCACGCGCAGCACGCGCAGCGGATCCTCGACGAAGGCCGCGGACACGTGGCGCAGCATCCGGGCCTCGATGTCTCCACGCCCGCCGTGGGGATCCACCAGCGTCCCGTCTTCGTCCCGCGCCATCGCATTGATGGTGAGGTCGCGCCGGCCGAGGTCGTCTTCGAGCGTCACGTCGGGCGAGAAGCGTGTCTCGAACCCGTAGTAGCCGGGACCCGTCTTCCGCTCGGTGCGCGCGAGCGCGTACTGTTCACCTGTTGCCGGGTGCAGGAAGACCGGGAAGTCCTTGCCCACCGGCCGATAGCCGAGTGCGATCATCTCGTCCGGCGTCGCGCCGACGACGACGTAATCGTGCTCGTGGGGTTGGCGGCCGAGCAGGCGGTCGCGGACCGCGCCACCGACCAGGAAGATTTTCATGTGGGGCATCGTAGCGGAATGCGATACGCGCGGGCGAGCCAGGTCGGACAGCGCAGGCCGGCTGGTTCGCGGACTGGTGGCCTTTGGCCTGGCGTTCACGATGTCTGGTTGCTACGTGATGCAGGCGGCGACGGGGCAACTCGGCATCATGGCGAAGAGTCGCCCGATCGACAGCGTCATCGCCGATCCTGCGACGACCGAGGCGACACGCAGCCAGCTCGAACTGGCCGTCGAGGCGCGAGCGTTCGCGGTCAGCGAACTCGCGCTGCCCGACGGCCGCAGCTACACGAAGTACGCCGATATCGGGCGCGAGTACGTCCTCTGGAACGTGGTCGCAACCCCGGAGTTCTCGCTGCGCCCCCTGCGCTGGTGCTTTCCCGTCGCCGGCTGCGTGAGCTATCGCGGGTATTTCCACCAGGCCGATGCAAATGCATTCGCGTGGAGGCTCGTGGCGCGCGGCGACGACGCCGTCGTGGAGGGTGTCGCAGCCTACTCGACGCTGGGGCACCTGCCCGACCCTCTGCCGAGCACCATGATCGGCTGGCGCGCGACCCGGCTGGTCGGGACCATCTTCCACGAGCTCGCGCACGAGCGCCTGTACGTCGCTGGCGACAGTGGATTCAACGAGGCGTTCGCCAGCGTGGTCGAGGATGCGGGCGTGCGGCGCTGGCTCACGTCGCGCGGCGAGCAGCGGCAGCTCACGGCGTACGAGGCATCACGCGGGCGGCACGCCGGGTTCGTTGCGCTGCTGGCAGGCGCACGCGCGCGCCTCGCGCAGCTCTACGCCAGCGGTAAACCGCCTGCGGTGATGCGGGTGGAGAAGAACCGGATTTTCGGGCGCCTGAAGTACGACTACCAGGGCCTGCGGCAGCAGTGGGGCGGGTACCCGGGTTACGACGACTGGTTTGCGCGTCCGCTCGACAACGCGAGCCTTGCGTCCGTGGCAACGTATCGCGACTGCGTGCCGGGGCTGGAGCGGGAACTCGCCGCGGCCGGGTCGATGCCGGCGTTCTACGCTCGCGCTGAGCAACTGGCCAAGCTGCCTTTCGCCGATCGCCGCGCAACCGTGTGCGAGGGAAAGTAGCGGCCGCCGGATGACCGCAGGCGCCTGCTGCCAGCCGGGCCCGGTGTCAGCCGCGCCCCGACCTCGCCCGGAGGTAGGCGGGAACGACGCCTCGCATCGAAGTTCGCTCGATGCCGAGCGCTGCGAGACCGTCGCAATCGCAGACCGAGTCGAGCGTGGCTGAAAGGTAGTTGTCGGTCGAGAACGGCTTGCCCGGCACGTAGTCCATGATCGCGGCCTGCACCCTCGATGCGGCATCGGGCAGCGGCAGGATCCAGCGCCGCAGCCCGAGCGCAGCTGCGGTGTCGCGCACGATCCCGCCCAGCGTATGCACCTCCGGTCCGCACAGCTGGAAGGTCTGCCCGGCCACGTCGCGTCGGTCGATGCAGCGCGCGAACGCCTCGGCCACGTCGCCTACGTACACCGGCGCAAACCGCGCGTTGGCGCAGGCAAGCGGCAACACGCCCGGAACGATCGGCAGCATGGCCGCGAACTTGTTGATGAACTCGTCGCCCGGCCCGAACACCACCGAGGGCTGGAAGATCACGAAGTCCGGGCTGCCGTCGGCGCACTGGCGGCGGATGAAGTCCTCCGCCTCGCCCTTGGACTTGAGGTAGTGGCTGGGACCGCGCTGCGAGTCGGCCTTCAGGCCGCTCATGTGGAGGTAGCGCCGTACGCCGGCGGCGCGGCAGGCGCGGACCACCTTCATCGGCAGTTCGGTGTGCACGCGGCGGAATTCAGCGCCCTTGCCGTGCCCCAGGTGGCGCTCGTTCAGGATGCCGACCAGGTTAACGACCACGTCGCAACCGGCAAACTCGCGCTCGAGCACCATTGGGTCGTGCGCGTCTGCGGACACGAGTTTTACCGTGGGCAGGACCAGCAGGTCGCGATTGCCGTTGCGATCGCGTGTCAGCACCTTGACCGCGTGACCATCGGCCGCGAGGCGGGAGACGAGGGCACGGCCGATGAAGCCCGTGCCCCCGAGGATGCAGATCTGCCGGCCCGGCATCGGTTCAGCGGATCGGGATCACGAGGATCGCGCTGCCCCGGCGCAGCTGCACGACGAACGCCTGTGCGCCCTGCGTAGCCTTCTGGAACTCAGCAAGGTTGGCGACCTTGTTGCGTCCGACCGCGAGGATGACGTCGTTGGCGCGCAGGCCCCGTTGCGCGGCGGGGCTGCCGTTCGCCACCGAGCGGACCAGCACGCCACCGCCCTGGGCATCCGCCAGGTCCGCGCCCTCGAGGCCCTTGTGCATGTCGGTCGCGGCGGCTGCCTCGGCAGTGTCGCGTTCGCCGATGGTGGCGGTCACGCGGCGCGGCTTGCCGTCGCGGACCAGTGAAATATCCACCTTGTCACCGATGCGCAGCAGGCCAATGGAGTTGCGCAGCGCTGCCGCGTCCTTGACGGGCTTGCCGTTGACCGCGGTGATCACGTCACCGGCCTTGATGCCGGCCTTCTCGGCGGCCGAGCTGTCGACCACCTGCGACACCAGCGCGCCCTGCGTATTGGCGAGTCCCATGCTTTCGGCGATGTCGGGAGTCAGCGTCTGGATGTTCACGCCGAGCACGCCGCGGCGGACCTCGCCGTACTTGATGAGCTGCTGCATGACGTTGCGCATCATGTTCGACGGAATTGCGAATCCGATGCCGATGTTGCCACCGGTGCGCGAGAGTATCGCGGAGTTGATGCCGACCAGCTGGCCTCCCAGGTTCACGAGCGCACCGCCCGAGTTGCCGGGATTGATCGACGCATCGGTCTGTACGAAGTCCTCGTAGCCCTCGGGGTTGATTCCGGATCGGCCGAGCGCGCTGATGATTCCAGAGGTCACCGTGTGTCCGAGGCCGAACGGATTGCCGATGGCCACCACGAAGTCGCCGACCTCCAGCAGGTCCGAATCGGCGATCGGAATTTCCGTCAGGTTGCCCGCCTGCACCTGCAGGACGGCAATGTCGGAGCCGGTGTCCGTGCCGATAACTTTCGCGGTGAGCGAGCGGTTGTCGAGCAGCTGCACGGTGATCTCCTTCGCATTCTCGATCACGTGCGCATTGGTGACGATGTAGCCGTTCTTCGCGTCCACGATGACGCCCGAGCCGGCGGCCTGGACCTCGCGCTCCACCGGCCCGTTCGGAATGTCGAAGAAGCGCCGGAAGAACGGGTCGTTCGCCAGGGGGTTCTGTTGCGTGACGGTGCCGCGCGTCGCCACGTTCACCACCGCGGGTGTGGCGCGCTTCAGCATCGGGGCCAGTGACGGCACAGGCGTTTCGCCAGCCTGTGCGGGGATCTGGGCCGGGGCCACCGCGGACCATGCGCCGAGCAGCAGCGCAGCGAGACTCAGGTGCAACTTCATGCGTGATTCCTGCAGATTGTTCGTTGAAAATCGAGGGGCTGCGAGTCTAGCAGGCAGTCCCCGCAGTCCCGGGCGAGGCGCCTCGGAACCTCGAACTGTGACTACCATTGGTGCTGCCAAGTTCCATGCGGCGTCGACCTGGCATGACGGCCGCGCAGGTGGCCGGGCCGGGGAACCTGTGATTCAACGGTGAGCAAGCTGTGGATTTCCGGTGTGGAGTGCGTGGACACAACATGTTGTGTCGCGCGATCGAATCTGGGCTTGACTCGCGGCCCAATTCGCGCATGCGAGGGAGCATTCAGCAAAATCTGTTAAAACATTGTTTTTAAAGGATAAAAAGATTCTGCATCGCAGCAGAAAAAGCGGTTGACGGGGGGGAGGGTGGTGCATACGCTTCCCTCCCTGACTCTACATGTTGTGTTTGGCACGATGCAGCCGCGACGCATGTCGTGGCGATCCGAGCCGGACCGGAATCTGGGGTCGGCTGGGCCCGTCGGGCCTCGCCAGGGGCCGAAAAAAAGGCTCCGTGGGGGGGGATCAAAGGCCGCGAACCGCCTGAAGAATTTTGGGAGCCTGAGCTGCTGCAATGAGTACCGCCGTGAAACTTGAATCCCGGGATGCGCGAAGCATTCCGTACCAGGAAGCGTCCCTCGATATCTGGGACAAGAAATACCGACTTTGCGCCAAGGACGGAACGCCCATCGACCAGTCGATGGACGACACCTACAAGCGCGTCGCGAGGGCGCTCGCCGACGTGGAGAAGGAAGACGCCCGCGATCACTGGTACGAGCAGTTCCTCTGGGCCCTGCGCCGCGGGGCAATCCCGGCCGGCCGCATCACCTCGAACGCGGGCGCGCAGGAGCACAAGCCGGCAACGTCCACGATCAACTGCACCGTGTCCGGCACGATCCGCGACTCGATGGACGACATCCTCGGCAAGGTTCACGAGGCTGGTCTCACGCTGAAGGCCGGCTGCGGCATCGGCTACGAGTTCTCGACGCTGCGCCCGCGCGGCGCGTATGTCTCGGGCGCCGGCGCCTACACCTCGGGCCCGCTGTCGTTCATGGATATCTACGACAAGATGTGCTTCACGGTCTCTTCGGCCGGCGGCCGTCGGGGCGCGCAGATGGGTACATTCGATGTCGGGCACCCCGACGCGATGGAGTTCATTCGCGCGAAGCGCGAGGCCGGCCGGCTAAGGCAGTTCAACCTCTCGCTGCTGGTGACCGACGAGTTCATGCGCGCCGTGCGCGAGGACGGCGAATGGCAGCTCGCCTTCCCGGTGCGCGAGAGCGAAATCGTGGGCGAGGACACCACCGACACCGCGAAGTTCATCTGGCGTGAGTGGCCAGACACGCGGAACTACGTGCGCAATGACGAGGGCCTCGTGCTCTGCAGGGTCTACAAGACCCTGCCTGCCAAGCGCCTCTGGGACGTCATCATGTCGTCGACGTACGACTTCGCGGAGCCCGGCTTCGTGCTGATCGACCGCGTCAACGAAATGAACAACAACTGGTGGTGCGAGAACATCCGCGCGACCAATCCCTGCGGCGAACAGCCGCTGCCCCCATACGGCTCGTGCCTGCTCGGTTCGGTCAATCTCACGAGTTTCGTGCGTGACCCGTTCACCGAGCAGACGCGCTTCGACTGGGACGAATACCGGCAGGTGGTCCGCGTCTTCACGCGCATGCTCGACAACGTGGTCGAGGTGAACGGCCTGCCACTCGAGCAGCAGCGCCAGGAAATCCACCGCAAGCGCCGCCACGGCATGGGCTTCCTCGGGCTCGGCTCGACGATCACCATGCTCGGCTGGAAATACGGTTCGCGCGACGCGGTCGCCTTCACCGAGCGAGTCTCCAGGGAACTCGCGATCGCCGGCTGGGAAGCCGGGCTCGAGCTTGCCGGCGAAAAGGGCCCGGCGCCGATCATGCTGGAGGAGTTCGAGGTCACGCCGGAGATGCTGCGCAAGCGTCCGGAGATGAAGCGCGACGGTATCGAGGTGGGCCAGAAGCTGCCCGGCCGCGTGCTGCACGCGCGTTACAGCCGCTACATGCAGCGCGTGGCCGAGGTTGCGCCGGACCTGGTCGAGCGTCTCGCCGAAGTCGGCGCGCGCTTCACGCACCACAGCTCGATAGCCCCGACCGGCACCATTTCGCTGTCGCTGGCGAACAATGCCTCGAACGGCATCGAGCCGTCGTTCGCGCACCATTACTTCCGCAACGTGATCCGCCCGGGTCGCAAGACCAAGGAGCGCATCGACGTGTTCTCGTTCGAGATGCTCGCCTATCGTGAGCTGATCAACCAGGCTGCCATGCCCGGTGGTACGGGACCCGCGGACAAGCTGCCGGAGTACTTCACGACCGCCGACGATGTCACGCCGCGCCAGCACGTGGACATCCAGGCGGCAGCACAGAAGTGGATCGATTCCTCGATCTCGAAGACGGCCAATGTCCCGACCGACTACGACTACGAAGATTTCAAGGACATCTACCTCTACGCCCACGAGCAGGGCTTGAAGGGCTGCACCACGTTCCGCTTCAATCCGGAGGCGTTCCAGGGCGTGCTGGTGAAGGAGGATGACCTCAAGAACACCACCTACGTCTTCACGCTCGATGACGGCACCGAGGTGAAGTTGAAGGGCGACGAACAGGTCGAGTACGACGGCGAGACGCACACCGCCGCGAACCTGTTCGACGCCATCAAGGAAGGCTATTACGGGAAATTCTGATGAGCGCGCACAAGATCGAAAAGAAGATAGTCAATTTCCGGGTCGAAACGCCCGACGACAAGGCGGCAGCGAAGGCCGAGCCGCAGCGCGACGGCGCGCCGGCGGGATCGCACGACGCCAAGGTCATCTGGATGCACGAGAAGCTCGAGCGTCCGGAGATGCTGATCGGCTCGACCTACAAGATAAAGACGCCGGTGTCGGATCACGCCATGTACGTGACCATCAACGACATCGTGCTGAACGAGGGCACCGAGCACGAGCAGCGCCGGCCCTTTGAGATATTCATCAACTCGAAGAACCTCGACCACTTCCAGTGGATCGTCGCGCTCACGCGCATCATCTCGGCCGTATTCCGCAAGGGCGGCGACGTCACCTTCCTCGTCGAGGAGCTGAAGGCCGTGTTCGATCCGCGCGGGGGCTACTGGCAGTCGGGCGGCAAGTTCATGCCGTCCATCATTGCCGAGCTCGGACACGTGATCGAGAAGCACCTGCAGTCCATCGGGTTGCTGCGCGACCCGGAGATGGATGAGCACCGCAGGAAGCTCATCGAGCAGAAGCGCGAGGAGTACGAGCAGCGACAGAAGCAGCAGGACGCATTCGCCAAGAGCCACTACCCTCAGGGAGCGCAGCTTTGCACCAAGTGCAGCACCGCGGCCGTGGTGATGATGGACGGTTGCATGACCTGCCTGAACTGCGGCGACTCGAAGTGCGGCTGACGAGCCGCGACTGAACCCTTGTTTCCCCGCGCGCTTGAGCTGGATTCCCGCCAGCCACCTGACGACACAGGGCCCCTCTGACCGGGTGCAGCGCGTTCTTCCGAGGCGGCCGAAAGGCCGCCTCGTTTTGTCCAGGCCGTGCGCCGCTATAATCCTTTCCCCATGAAACCACGTGGATTGTTGTCCGCCGCTTTTGCCCTCGCACTGGCCGCCTCGTCGGGCGTGGCCGTGGCACAGGGCTTTGGTTCCGTTTCGAGCGGCAAGCGGCTGCCGGACGCGCCGGCTCCGGTGGCGGCCGAGACGCAGAATCCGTTCATGACGACGCCGGGCGCGGCCGAGACACCGAATCCGTTCATGACCGCACCGGTCACGCCCGGTGAGGCACCAAATCCGTTCATGACCGCACCTGGCGCGGCTGGTGAGGCGCCGAATCCGTTCATGACCACGCCGGCTGCGCCCTGCGAGAATCCGAATCCCTTCATGCCCGCGAGCAGCGCGGCCTGCGATTCGTCCAACCCGTTCGTGCCGGCGCCAGTTGCTGGCAATGGGCCCGCAGCGACGTCGGGCTTCTCGGGCACGGCACCTTTCGGGGTCGCATACGCCGATGCGGTCACTGCTGCCCCAGCCAGGCTCGAGGCCGCCGACAGGATCGTGGTCAAGAAATCGGAGCGCCGCCTGTACCTGCTGCACTCCGACCGCGTGCTTCGCGAATACCCGATCCGGCTCGGACTCAACCCCTACGGGCCAAAGCAGCGCGAGGGCGACTTCCGCACGCCTGAAGGTGTCTACCGGCTCTCGCGGCGCAACACGAACAGCGACTTCTTCCTGTCGGTCGAGGTGTCATACCCTAACGAGGCCGATCGCGAGCGAGCTCGCAGCAGCGGCGTTCGCCCCGGCGGCCTGATCATGATCCACGGCCAGCCCAATGTGCCGCGCAAGTCGCAGGACTACTACGCGAGCAACGACTGGACCGACGGCTGCATCGCCGTAAGCAACTCGGACATGGTCGACATCTGGATGCGGACCTCGATAGGCACGCCCATCGAGATCCGGCCATGATGAAGCAGGTGGACCTTCCGGTCGCGGCGACCGAGGATCCGGACTCCGTCGATGCCCGTGTCACGCCGACCGGAAGCCTCGAGAACCTCTCCCAGCAGGAGGTTGACCGCCTGCTCGATTCCTCGCGTGGCGGGTTGTATTCGCTGTACCGGCGCTGCTCGCTCGCGATACTGAACGCGGGCGGCGAGACGGACGACGCGCGGGCGATCTTCGAGCGCTACGCGGATTTCGACATCCGCATCGCGCGCCAGGCATGGGGCGTAAAGCTCGAGCTGCGCAATGCACCGGCGGCCGCATTCGTGGACGGTCGGATGATCCGCGGCATCCAGGAGCACCTGTTCGCGGTGCTGCGCGACATCCTTTACACGCACGGCGAGGTCTACGAGCACGGCAGCCTCGAACTGCACGACACGCAGGCGATCACGAATGCCGTCTATCGCATCCTCCGCAACGCGGGCGTGCTGCGCCCGCGCGTGCGGCCCGACATCGTCGTGTGCTGGGGCGGGCACTCGATCAGCCGTGGGGAATACGACTACACCAAGCGGGTCGGGTACGAGCTCGGCCTGCGGGGCCTGAATGTCTGCACCGGATGCGGGCCAGGCGCGATGAAAGGCCCGATGAAGGGCGCGACCATCGGGCACTCCAAGCAGCGCATCCGGGACGGCCGCTACATCGGCCTCACCGAGCCAGGAATCGTCGCCGCGGAGCCACCCAACGCAATCGTCAACCAGCTGGTGATCCTGCCGGACATCGAGAAACGCCTCGAGGCGTTCGTGCGCATCGGGCACGGCATCGTAGTGTTCCCTGGCGGTGCAGGCACGGCGGAGGAAATCCTGTACCTGATGGGCATCCTGCTCGACCCGGCCAACGAGCAGCAGCCGTTCCCGGTCGTGTTTACCGGGCCGGAGTCGAGCAGGGACTATTTCACGCAGATCGACGAGTTCCTCGGCGCCACGCTGGGCCCGCGCGCGCGCCAGTGCTACCGCATCGTCATCGGCGACCAGGCGGAGGCTGCGCGCGAAATGCTGCGCGGAATGGATGCCGTGCGCGAGTTCCGGCGCCGGACCAGCGACGCGTACAACTACAACTGGACCCTGGCCATCGACCACGGGCTGCAGCAGCCCTTCGAGCCCACCCACGAGGCCATGTCTACGCTCGCGATCGACCGCCACCGTCCGCCACACCTGCTGGCCGCGCAGTTGCGCCGGGCCTTCTCGGGCATCGTCTCCGGAAACGTCAAGGAAAATGGCATCAAGCTGATCGAGCAGCATGGGCCGTTCGAGATCCATGGCGAGCGTGAGTTGCTGGCGCCGCTCGATGCGGTGCTCGAGGCATTCGTCCGGCAGGGCCGCATGCGAATCGGCGGTGACTACAGTCCCTGCTACCGCGTCGTAGCCTGAACTCTTCCAACTGTGATCCAGTACCGGACGCGGCTGGGCGTCCGCCGTAGCCTTCGTGCCAATCGAGCCTTGGCACTCATGAAAGACCAGAAAAAACCCGACGAAAAGCAGGTCGCGATCGAGGCGGAGAGTTCCGCTGCGGCGCTGGCGCGGCGCTCGAAGTTCGGGGCTGCCGCCGAGGGCTGGGATGCCTACAACGACTGGCTGGGCCGGGTTCGCGGCCAGCAGGGCAGGATTTCGCGACAGGCAGTCGTGTCCCAGGCGCTCTACAGCGTCTCGAGCTACAAGACCTGGGCGGACAAGGCACGGGGCGCGTTCGACAAGGACAAGTGACCGCTGGCTTCCCGGCCGGCTAATATCAGCTTCCACGCGGCGAACAGCGTACCGGGCGCAGCCGGGACCTGCTGCAGTACCCACCCAGGGCGGAAGCGACCATGACCGAAAAGAAACTGCAGGATCCGGATGCTTTGCGTCGCCGCCTCACCGACGAGGAATGGCGCGTGACCCAGCAGAAAGCCACCGAGAGGCCGTTCACCGGGCGCCACCTGCACAATCCCGAGAGCGGCATGTACACCTGTGTCTGTTGCGGACAGGAACTGTTCGCCTCCGACACCAAGTACGACTCGGGCTCCGGCTGGCCCTCGTTCTGGCTGCCGCTTGCGGGCGATCGCGTTGCCGTGCGCACCGATGCCACGCACGGCATGATCCGCCAGGAAGTTACCTGCGCGCGTTGCGGAGCGCACCTGGGCCACGTCTTCGATGACGGGCCGCAACCATCGGGGCTGCGCTACTGCGTCAACTCGGCCTCGCTCGCCTTCAAGCCAGCAGAGTCGTCCG
>JALHTE010000038.1 GCA_022865595.1 Steroidobacteraceae bacterium
AACGCTGCGCTGCGCGACCGGCCCATCCTCGGGCTAGAGATCCTCTCCGGATTCAAGTCCACTGGCCCTGCGACGTGGGCCGGTGGCGAGCTTTACGCCCCGCGCAACGGCAAGAGCTTTCCGGCTGTCCTGACGCTCACGCCGGACGGCCGCCTCCAGGTGAAGGTCAGCGCCGGTATCGTGTCAAAGACCGTGTACTGGACTCGCTGAGCTACCCTGCGTCGGCGTGCTCGGCCAGCCCTTTCTGGGCCAGGTACTCGCGGTTCCAGAATCGCGAAAGGTACTTCTGCCCGCCGTCGCAGAGGATCGTGACGATCGTGTGGCCGGGGCCCAGCTCACGCGCCACCTGCACCGCGGCCGCGACGTTGGCGCCGCTGGTACCGCCGAGAAACAGACCCTCCTCGCGAAGCAGCCGGTAGCCGGTGCGGACGATGTCCACGTCGTCGATGCGGGCGGCGTCGTCGATCGGCGCGCCCTCGAGATTTGCCGTGACGCGGCCGATGCCGATGCCCTCGGTCACGGCGCTCGAGCCTTCGGACTTCAGCGTTCCGGTCTTCACCCAGTTGTACAGCGCACTGCCCATTGGATCGGCCAGCACGATGCGCAGGTTGGGATTCTGCTGCTTGAGATAGCGCGACACGCCGCCCAGCGTGCCGCCCGTGCCCGTCGCGCAGACGAACGCGTCGATGCGGCCATCGGTGTCGCGCCAGATCTCCGGGCCCGTGGTGGCGTAGTGCGCGTCGCGGTTTGCGGTGTTGTCGAACTGGTTGCCGCAGACCGCGCCTTCGATCGTTGTGGCTACGCGCGGGGCGAACTTCTGGTAGTGATTTTCGTCGGCATATGGCACCGACTTGACCACCTGCACCTCGGCGCCCAGCGTGCGTAGCAGCGCAGCCTTCTCGGGCGACTGGTTGTCGGGCATCACGATCACGCAACGGTAGCCGCGCGCGTTGCAGAGGTGCGCAAAGCCGATGCCGGTGTTTCCCGCTGTACCCTCGACCAGCGTGCCGCCCGGTTTCAGCAATCCGCGGCGCTCGAAGTCCTGGAGGATGCCGAGTGCCGCACGGTCCTTAACCGAGCCGCCGGGGTTCAGGAATTCTGCCTTGCCCAGGATTTCGCAGCCGGTCTCGTCGCTGAAGCTGCGCAGACGGATGAGCGGGGTGTGGCCGACAGTGTCGACGAAGCCATTGCGAATGGTCATGGGTCACCGGGCGAGGGGAACAACAGGACCATTCTAGCGGCAAGGAATGCTACATACTTCGCATCCAGGCCATCGTGGACGGGTCCGACCATGCCGAACAATGCTTTCGATGTAACCATTGCCGAGGCCCTGATCGGCATCGATACGCTGTGGGGCGGTGACGTGATGAATCCGTCCGGCGTCGGCCGCTTCATCGCGGACTGCTGGTTTTCGGACCAGCCGTTGCCGGCGGCCTATTCGCATCCATCGGCCGCAGTATTGCGCGCGAATGGTGGTGTCGGTGCGCCATTGCCCGATCACGCGTCAATCAAGACATACCTCGCGGCGGTCGATGTGGGCGGCAGCATCCGGCAGCTTCTCGAGCAGTCCCGGGCCACGGGTGGCTGGCGCGGCGCATATCTCGAAGGGCTCGGGGTGTGCTGCGAGGTCATGTGGCAGCTCGCGATGGAAATCGTCGGCGAAGGCCCGCCGGTCGCCTACGAGCATTGCGTGCGCACGATCACCGGCCGCGCGCCGGAGCCGTCGGATCCGGAGGCAAAGCGCACGCGCGTCATCGAATTGCTGTCCAATGCCGGCTATGCGACCGCGGGCGATACGGCCTCGCTGCTGTCGGCCGTGGATGCCTGGCGCGCTGACCGGCATGTGCCGGGAAAGTCGATCGCGGCGCTGGGCGATGCGTTCGTTGCGTACTACGACGCGCTGGCGGCCAGCCACCTGCTGCCGCACCTGCCCGCGGAATTCGCGCGCGTGCCTCGCGCGAACGTCAAGTTCCTCGCGATTGAGAACGCATGGTTCTCCGGTTCGATGAATTACCTGGGCCACGCGCGTCGACCCGACGGCACGCCGGAGTACGAGGCAACCTACGAACTGAACGCCGCGCTGCAGATCTCGGTGCCCGAGTTCCAGCAACTCGTCAGCCACGAAGTCGTCCCCGGGCACGTGACGACCTTCGCCTACCTGCAGGACCTGTTCGTGCGCGGCCTGGTCGGTTTCGAGGCCTCGGTACTGACGATGAACACGCGGGCGGCCGTGCTGTTCGAGGGCATCGCGAACAACGCCATACTGATTGCGCACGACGTGATCGAGCCGGCCGACCTGCCGGACCGTGATCTTGAGCTCGGCGTGCTGCTCGCGCTGCTGCAGGACGATGCGAAGAACCACGCGTCCTGGCTCACCTGGCAAGAGCAACGCCCGCAGCATGATGTGGCCGCGACACTGCGCCGCGACTTCCTGGTGTCCGACGAGCGTGCGGACAAGCTGTCAGGCGCGTGGGGGCGTCACCCTCTACTCGGGCGCATGTACCTGCCGGCGTACCGCTCCGGCACCGAACTCGTCGCTCAGTTGCGGCGGGACTACGCGCCGGCCGACGTGTTGCCGGCACTGTTTGGCGCGCGCGGCCTGGTGGACTCTTTCACCTTGCCGAAACTGCTGGCAGGACAATCGCCCGGAGCGTGAGCGAGCGGCAGCGGACGGTTCCTGAGCGGCTGCCCGCTCGGTGCGTCAGCGGGCAGTGATACTCCGCCCGTGACCTTGCCTCCCGGCGGTCCGGGTCAGGCGCCGACGCTGCCGCGCAGTTGCTCGAGTGCGATCAGGCGCTGGATGGCATCCAGTTCGAATTCGTCCTTGCCCAGTTCACGCAGGCTCGACCAGCCCTGGCGAAGTTCCTTGCCGAGCGCGTCCGGCAGGTTCCGCAGCCAGCCTTCGATGCGCAGGTCGACGAACTCGCGTTTCTCCTCCAGCGTAAGTTCGCGCGCGAGCAGCAGTCTAGAGGCTTCCTCGGCGTCGACCATCGTCTGCAGCAGCGGCCAGCGCCGGCCGGGCTGCTCTGCGCACAATGCTGCGAACGCGACACTCGACGTCTCGCGGATCAGTTCTTCCTCGCGCGTCGTCTGGCTTTCGTGCTCCTTGGTCTCGTCCCAGCTTTCGGAGTCCTCGGCGATGTAGCGCAGGTACTGCATCGCGAACAGGCAGGTGGGCGCCACCAGTTCCTCGCGGGTGCGCGCATCGACCCACAGCGCGGCGGCGGCGCGCAGGCAACGGCGAGCCGTCGTCTCGGCCAGCTTGCGTCCGAACACCAGGCCCGCCGCTTCCTTGACGAAGCACGGCAGTTCGCTGGCGATGATCTCGCGGTAGCCGGGCACGTGACGTTCGAGCAGCACCGCGGCGCGCCGGTCGAGCACGGACAGGTCGCTGGTCACGGCCGGCAGTCCCAGCGTAGTGCAGGCGAGGTTATAGACGATGGCCCTCGGCAGCGTGACGCCTTCTGGCCAGGCATCGCGCAGGTCGCGATCGTCTGGGAGCGACTTGCCGCCGCCCCATTCGGCCGGGTACGAGGGGATCGAGCGCCCGTAGTTGGCGGAGCCCGTTGCGCGGATGCGCACGCGCGTCTGCGGCACCAGGCTGCCGAAAGGCGCTAGCAGGGCGGCGATCCTGAGCAGGGTCTCGGTGTGCGCATCGATGCCTGCCTCGAGCAGTCGGGTCATCGACTCGGTGTCCGCGACTGGTAAAGCAGTCGATGCCTGGCGACCCTGCGACGATCGGGCAGCTACGCTGGCGCGGAACTCCGCGGCAAGGCGTGATGCCTGCTCCGGCGCGTCGGCACGAATGCCCTGCATCGTGACGCCGTCCGCGCGGGAGAACTGCGCGACGACGCCAGGGTGCGCGGGGTCGAATCCCCCACGGAATCCGGCCCGGCCGGCGCCTATCAGGAAGCTGACTTTCGGTGTGGGCTCGCCGAGCCGCCGCGCGCGGGTTGCGAGACGGCGCTCAGCTTCGGCGCGACCCGCCACGGCCAGCGTGTACGCGGCATCGGTCGCGATCTTGCCGCTCTGCAGCGCGGTGTCCGACATGGCCACGAACACGCGCACCAGCGCTTCGGGGCGATCGAACGAGGTCCGGAACGTGTCCGGCGTCGGCAGGTCTTCGATGCCGAGGCCCCGCTCGAGCGCCTTGTAGAAAGATTCGAGCAGGTCCGGCAGGTGGGCGAGCGCGCCGACGTTTTCGCACAGCGGCACGAGGCGCACTCGCTTGATTCGCTCGAGCATCCGGGCGCGGCGCTCCGGCGGCACGCGGCTCGCGAGGAATGCATCGACGCGTTCGGGCGGGCCGTCGAACAGCCCGGCAATCGCCTGCAGGTACATTGAGCCTACCTTCACCACGGCGCCAATTTCTGCAGTGGAATTCACCTGCGGGACGGAGATCTCGTAGATCGCATTCTGCTTCGGTGTTACGCCGACCCGTTCGCAGGCCAGGTGGAACAGCACGTTGGCGCGTGCGATGGAGGCGAGAATCTTTGCGACCTTCTCTTCGTCCTGCTCGAGGAACGGATTCGGTACCCGTGCGAGCAGGTGCCGGTCCTCGCCCGGGACGATGCCGAGACGCATCAGCGCGAGCACGACCTTTTCCGGGACGTCGAGCCAGTCCGGGCTGATCTGCCGTCCCTCCATGTCCAGCAGCACCTCGCTGCAGGGCCCGACCAGGTCGTCGATGTTCTCGTCGAACTCCTCGTGCGCCTCCATCAGCGGATTCCACTCGATGTGCGTGATTGCGCGGCGTGCCCGGTCGGAGGTTCCCTCGGGCGCAGCCTGCAATGCCCGCTCGAGCTGGGCCGCGCGGTGGGCGGTGGAGTCGGGATGCTTGGTGCCGGTCAGGCGCAGCTCCTCGTGGCGCGGATTTTCGAGCAGGCGCCGCCTGGCCTCGGTGAACGCCACCGGGTCGAGGCCGTCGAGCGCTTCGTAGCCGTCTGCCGTGCAGGCGCTGTTCCACACGGTATCCCGCGCCGATTGCGGCGCGTCGGATGACAAGGCGACGGCCGAACCGAGGCGCCCCTGTTGCTCGATGCGGGTGCGCACGCGGTCCATGAAGACCGCCAGTTCCTTGACGTCCTTCGAGCCGTACGAAAGCCGTTGCCAGGTGCCGTAGCGGTCGGCGCCCGCGCTGCCGGCGAATGCGGCAAACGGAATGCCGCCGACACCGCCGGAGAGCAGCAGTTCGAACGCATCGATTGAATTGCGCACGATGGCCTTTTCGTGCACGCCGTTGCGCAGGCGGTCGAATGGTTCGCCCACCAGCCCGGGAAACGCCAGCGGCGAGTAGAAGGTGCCGCCGAAGTCGGTGCGTTCGACGCCGAGCGAGGCGATCTCGTCGACCGCCTTCAGCATGTAGTCGCGCCGCTCGCGCATGTAGGGTGACGGCCTCCGCAGCACCGCCAGCGGACTCTGCAGTGCCGCGAGTGCCCAGTCCTGTGCCAGTGTCGAGGGTGTCGCGACCAGCCAGGCCGAAAGATTTGCGAGGATCTCGCGGGCGCGGACACCGTTCGTGCGGATCTGGTCGGAGATGACCATCCAGCAGGCGCGTGCGCCAGTCGATGCGCCGAACATGTCCATCTTCGACAGGCCCGACAGCGACACCACCCAGTCACGCCACTCGGGGCAGGCGAACGCCGGGTTGACGAACCAGCCGACGTAATCCAGGCGCTGGTAGACGGAGTCGTAGAGCACGTAGCAGCGGTGCTTGACTGCGATTCGCACCAGGTCCTCGACCAGGGCGCGGGGATAGACGCGACCGGTCGGGTTGTGCGGGTTGTTGATGATGACGGACGAGATTCCGCCGCCGGCGAGCAGCCGGTCGAGCTCGTCCGGGTCGGGCAGGAATCCGGGGGCTGAGGTTGGAAGCTCGACCACGGTCTTGCCGGCGCGCTGGATGAACCAGTCGTACTCCCAGCTGGGGCGCGGAACGACGACACCCGATCCGTCGGCACCGAGCACCTCGAGGACGATCGCCAGGCCCGCACGGGTGCCTGGCGTGAACAGCACCTCGTCCGGCTGGAAGCGCACGTCCGAGTCCGGGTAGTCGAGCAGCCCGTCGCGATTGAAGAAATCCGCGACCTCGCTGCGCACGTCGATGCGTCCGACCGCTGCACCGTAGCTGTGCACCGTATTGCGCGTGATCCGTTGCGCCGCGCGGACCACCTCCGGATGTGGCGCGAAGTCTGCGTTCTTGTAGTCGCCCTGGGTCAGGTCGAGCGCGCCTTCCTGCTGCACCCGTCGCGCGAACAGGCGCACGAACGGCTCCGGAGTGGACAGGGCGCGGGCGGATAGCGCTGCCGACGGCAGCGCCGCGCGCGCGGCAGTATTCGACTCTGATGGCATGTTCGACCCCACGAGAACCCGTGCCGGTCACCCGGGACGGGGCCGGTAGAAAAGAAGGCACCATTCTGGTGGGAGAACCGGCTGCCGGACTATCAGGAACTTAGCGCTGAAACAACGTACATTCCGCGACCGCGAGGCCTGTCCAGCATCGGCGACTCTCGCCGGCCACCGGCTCGCGTCGCAGGTACGGGCCGGGATGCAGGGATCGTCCACGGCATCGCAGTCGGCTGAGGTACGATTGCGACGGTATGGCAACGACGCGCAAGAAAAGCGGCGGATCCAGGGCTGTTCGCCGCCATCGCTGGGAGGACTGCGACGACGAGGAACTCCTCGCACTCCGCTTCTGCGACCTGCGGCTGCGGCTCCGCGACAGCGAGGTGTGGCCTTCCGTCGAGGGCCTCTACGCCACGCTCGAGCGACGGGGCTTGCGATTCCGGCCGCACGTCTGGCTGGGCGAAGAGTGGTTCTCTCCCGATGGGGTGCCCGGCATTGCCGTGCCCTTCTACCTGGCACATTCCAGGCTGCAGAAGCTCGAACGGCGCTACATGGGCGAAGTCGAGGGCGGCAGCAGGAAATGGATGATGCGCATCCTGCGCCACGAGGCCGGGCACGCCATCGACACCGCCTACGGGCTGCGGCGCCGGGCAGACTGGCGCCGGGTGTTTGGGCCTTCGTCTCAGCCGTACCCGGGCGACTATGCCCCGAGACCCAGCAGCCGCAACTACGTGCTGCACCTCGGCCACTGGTACGCGCAGAGCCACCCGACCGAGGATTTCGCCGAGACGTTCGCGGTCTGGCTGCAGCCGAAGGCGCGGTGGCGGCGCGACTATGCGGACTGGCCGGCGCTGCAGAAGCTCGAATACGTGGATCGCCTGATGGCAGAGATTGCCGGGCGCCCGCCTGCCAATCGCGATCGTACGGTCGTCGAACCGCTCACGACCAACGAACGCACGCTGGCGAAGCACTATAGCCGCAAGGCTGGATCCTATCTCCGCTACGACCGGCGCTACGATCGCTGGCTGCGCCGGGCGTTCGTCGACCGCGACTCGCGCCCGAGGCCGGTATCGGCGGCGACCTTCATTCGCGAAATAGAGCCGCAGCTCAGGCGATTGCTGGTTCGACGGTCGCGCCTCCACCCTTACCTGGTCGACTATGCCATTGAGACCACTGGCCGTCGCGCGCGCGAACTCGACCTCGTGCTCAGGAGTCCACGACGCGAAAGCAAGCGCCGCGTCGTGAGGCTGCACGAGCGCGTCGTGCTCGACGTGCTGAAGCGCAACAGGGAGAACTACGCGCTATGAAGAGACTACGCATCCTGCTGATGGTCCACGAGACGCTCGTGCCGCCTGCCGACCTGACCGGTCTCAGCGAGGCAGACATCGAGGAGTGCCGCACGGAATACAACGTGATGTCGGCGCTGGAGAACCTCGGTCACGACGTGCGCGTGATCGGCGTCGGCGATCGGCTCACGGAATTGCGCGAAGCCATCGGCGACTGGCGTCCGCACGTCGCGTTCAACCTGCTCGAGGAGTTTTCGGGTATCGTTTCCTACGACCACTACGTGGTCGCCTACCTGGAACTCATGCGCCAGCCGTACACGGGCTGCAATCCGCGCGGCATGATGATTTCGCGCGACAAGGTGCTCACCAAGCGGGTGCTCGCTTCGCACCGCATGCCGACGCCGCGCTTCGCGCTCTTTCCGCTCGGGCGTCGCTTTCGCGAGCCACGCCGCCTGCAGTTCCCGATGTTCGTGAAGTCGGCGACCGAGGACGCGTCGCTGGGCATATCGCAGGCGTCCGTCGTTGAAGACATGGCGCGGCTGCGCGAGCGCGTCGAGTTCATCCACGACCAGACGCACAGCGGCGCACTGGTCGAGGAATTCATCGACGGGCGGGAGATCTACGTCGGTGTGCTCGGCAACGAGCGCCTGACCGCTCTGCCGGTATGGGAGATGAATTTCGGGACCTTGCCGCAGGTGCAGTCGGCCATCGCGACGCGCAAGGTCAAATGGGACGGCGCCTACCAGCGCAAGCACGGCATCTCGACCGGCCGGGCGCAGGACCTTTCGCCCTCGCAGGTCGACGCAATCGGCCGGCTCGCCAAGCGCATCTACCGCGCGCTGGACATGAGCGGATTTGCGCGCATGGACCTGCGCATGCGCCCTGACGGCAGCCTGTTCGTGCTGGAGGCCAATGCCAATCCCAACCTGACCTATGGCGAGGACTTCGCGGAGTCGGCCGAACTGGCGGGCATCAGCTACGACAAACTGCTGACGCGTATCGTCAACCTGGGCCTGGCCTATCAGCCGGACTGGCGCTTGTTCGAAAGTTGAAAGAAGAAATTTTGCGGGTACTACGATGACCACCAGAAACATCACGCTGCAGGTAAATCGCGCCGCACACGCCGAGACGCGTCTGCGCGAGAGTGAAATGCCGGAACTCGCCGCGGGGCAGGTGCGCTTCCGGATCGAGCGCTTCGCGTTGACCGCAAACACGGTGACCTACGCCACGACCGGGGACGCCCTCGGATACTGGGACTTCTTTCCCAGCGGCGAGACCGGATGGGGTTGCGTGCCTGCGATGGGCTGGGCGGAGATCGTCGAGTCGCGTCACCCAGAGGTTCCTGCCGGTGGTCGTTACTACGGCTGGTTTCCGATGGCGCGCTACGTGGACATGATGGTTGCCCCGTCGGCGGATGGCCTGCGTGACGAAGGGCCGCACCGCGCCGCGCATGCGCCGGTGTACCGGGCCTACACCGCCACGGATCGCGACGTTTTCTACCAGGCGGGGTCGGACGCCGAGGATCGCCATGCGTTGCTGCGCGGGCTGTTCATCACCGGCTGGCTCGCCGAGGACTACTTCGCCGACAACGCCTGGTTCGGCGCGGAGCGCGTGCTGGTCCTCTCGGCCTCGAGCAAGACCGCGATCGGATTCGCGCGTTGCGCCGACCAGCGACCGCGGATTGAAGTGATCGGTGTCACGGCTGCGCGGAATCACGCATTCACGCACGGTCTCGGTTGCTACGATGAAGTCGTCGAGTACGGCGGCATCGCCACCATTCCACCTGGTTCACCTGTCGTCTCGATCGACATGGCGGGCAGCGGGCCGGTGCTGGCCGCGGTGCACGGGCACTTCGGCGACCAGTTGAAGCATTCGATGGCCGTCGGCCTCAGTCACCACGATGCTCCGTCGCGGGCTGCTTCGCTGCCCGGACCGAAGCCGGCTTTCTTCTTTGCGCCGGCGCAGGTGAAGAAGCGGGTGCAGGACTGGGGGCTGCGCGGCTACCAGGAACGCACGGCCGCGGCGCTGGGCGACTTCGTCGTCTGGAGTCGCGAGTGGTTGCAGGTACAGCATTCCCATGGCCCCTCGGCGGCTGCCGCGACCTGGCGCGAGGTCCACGCAGGTCGCGCGGAGCCTGCGACCGGTAACGTCGTGTCGCTCTGGGACTGACTGGTTCGCGGCACTCTGCCATTGCTGGTCCATATCCAGCCACCTGCCAGGGCCACGTGAATCGAGGAGGGTCGTGTGTACAAGAAGCTGGTGCTGGCCGCGTCGCTGGCGGTCGCGTTCGCCATGCCGGTCGCGGCTCAGTCAGGCAGCGATCCCTATTCGTGGCTGGAGGAAATCGAGGGTGAGCGGGCGCTCGACTGGGTGCGCGCCGAAAACGCCCGCTCGCTCGCTATCCTGGAAGACGACCCGCACTTTGCCGCGATGCGTGCCGAGGCGCTCGCGATCCTGACCTCGCCGGCGCGAATCCCCACCGGTGCGATCCACAATGGTGCGCTCTACAACTTCTGGCAGGACGAGACGCACGTACGCGGACTCTGGCGACGCGCCAGTGTCGCGAGCTATCGCAACGGAGCACCGGACTGGGAAATCCTGATCGACTTCGACAAGCTTGCCAGGGACGAGGGCGAAAACTGGGTCAGCGGACAGTTCGTCTGCCTGTCCCCGGAGTACCGGCACTGCATGGTGGAGTTGTCGCGCGGTGGAGGCGATGCATCCACCTGGCGTGAATTCGACACATCGACCAGGGCGTTCGTCAAAGGCGGGTTCTTGCTTCCGGAAGCGAAATCCGCCGTTTCCTGGGTCGATGCCGATACGCTCCTGGTCGGAACCGATTGGGGCCAGGGTTCGCTCACCGAGTCGGGATACCCTCGCATCCTCAAGACATGGCCGCGTGGGAAGGCGCTCGGCGACGCGACTACTTACTTCGAAGCGAGCAGCGGGGACGTCGCAGTTCGTTCCCGCGTGGACCAGGACAACGGCGCCCAGGTCTTCGTGCTGCGAGGCATTTCTTTCTTCGACACCGAATTCTTCTTCGCAACCGGCCTCTCGAAGCCGTCGAAACTTCCGCTGCCGTTGAACTCGAACCTCCAGGGTGTGCTCGACGGTCGCGCCATTTTCTTCCTGCAGCAGGCCTGGCGTCACCAGGACAGGGACTACCCGCAAGGCTCCGTCATCGCCTATGACCTGGAGACCGGTGGCGTGGAACTGGTTTTCGCCGCCAGCGACGCGCAGTCAGTCGAGTCGGTGGGTGTCGGGGAAAGCGGCCTGGTGATCCAGTACCTTGAAAACGTGTCGGGCAGGGCCGCGCGCGTCGAACGCAGCGACAAGGGTGAGTGGCGGGCGGGGGAAATCCAGTTACCCGCAAACGGCGTCATAAAGATCGCCTCCGCCGGCGGCGGCACCGATGACGCGCTGCTCTCGTTCGAGAGCCTGGTGATGCCGCCATCTCTCTATTTCGTGACGCCAGCGAACAGGGTCGAAAGGATCTTCCAGGCACCTGCGGTCTATGACGCATCGGACGTCGTGGTCGAGCAGCGCTTCGCCGTGTCCACCGACGGCACGAGGATTCCCTATTTCGTGATGGGCAGGAAGGCGGTCCTCGAGAAAGGCGATGCGCCGACGGTGCAGTACGCTTATGGTGGATTCCTCAGGGCCACGCTGCCGGTCTACTACGAGGATCCTTCGCGGCCGCAGCACGGAGCGCTCGCTGGCAGGCTCTGGGTATCGCGGGGCGGCGTGCTGGTGCTCGCCAACATCCGGGGCGGATCGGAGTACGGCCCGCGCTGGCACCAGGCGGGCCTGCGCGAAAATCGCCAGAAGGTGTTCGACGATTTCATCTCGGTCTCGGAAGACCTCATCAGGAGGGGCGTGACCTCGCCGGGACGGCTTGGCGCCATCGGCCGCTCAAACGGCGGCCTGCTGATGGGGGCCGTGGTCAACCAGCGACCGGAGCTGTATTCGGCCGTGGTCATCGGTGTCCCGTTGCTCGACATGCGGCGCTACACGAAGCTCGGCGCCGGGGCCTCGTGGGTGGCCGAATACGGCGATCCGGACACGGCAGACTGGTCGTACATGTCGAAATGGTCGCCGTACCAGAACATGCGGGAGAACGTCGCCTATCCGCGCGTCTTCTACTACACCTCGACCCGGGACGATCGCGTTCACCCCGGCCATGCGCGCAAGGCCGCCGCGAAGATGAGGTCGCTGGGCCGCGACTATTTCTATTACGAGAACGTCGAAGGTGGCCACGGCGGCACCGCGAACCAGGGCCAGCTGGCCTACCGCATCGCGCTCGAATACACGTATTTCGCCAGGATGTTGATGGGTGCACACACGGCAGGGGTTCCGTAAGGGCCAGCCGGGTCTTGCGCAGGCGCCGGCGATCCGGCGTATATTCCGACCGCTGTTCACGTGGAGCGCGATCATTGGAGCCGCAGTTCAAGTACCGCGCTTTCATCAGCTACAGCCACGCCAACGAGAAATGGGCCACTTGGCTGCACCGCAGCCTCGAGACCTACCGGGTGCCGAAGCACCTCGTCGGCCGCGAGACGGCGTTTGGTCCGGTCCCGGAGCGGCTTGCGCCTGTGTTTCGCGACCGCGACGAACTCGCGACAGCGACCAATCTCGGCGAGACACTGACCCGCGCACTTGAGCAGTCGGCATTCCAGGTCGTGATCTGTTCGACCGCGGCTGCAAAGTCGCGCTGGGTCAACGAGGAGATCCTGGCGTTCAAGCGGCTCGGTCGTGAGCACAGGATCTTCTGCCTGATCGTTGACGGGGAGCCGGGCGCTTCCGCGAGCGAGTCGACGGCCGACCAGGAATGCTTTCCGAACGCGCTGATCTACACGATGGGCGCGGACGGAGAGCTGACCGACACGCGCAGTGAGCCAATCGCCGCCGACGCCCGGCCGCAGAAGGACACCAAGCAGGATGTCAGGCTGAAACTGATCGCCGGGATGCTCGGTGTCGGCCTCGACGAGTTGAAGCAGCGCGAGGCCCAGCGCAGGCATCGGCGCATGATGTTGCTGGTCTCTGCGTCCGTCGCCGGCATGGCGATCACCTCGGGGCTGGCCGGTGCGGCGTGGCTGGCCCGCAACGAGGCGGAGCGGGAGCGCGTACGCGCGGAGTCCGAAGCGGAGACTGCGCGGCAGACCACGGACTTCCTGGTCGGCCTGTTCGCCGTGTCCGACCCGAACGAGGCGCTCGGCAACTCCATCACGGCGCGCGAAATCCTCGACAAGGGTGCGCAGAGAATCAACCTGGAACTTCGCACACAGCCGGCGACCCAGGCCACGCTGATGGAGACCATGGGGGCGGTCTACACGAGCCTGGCGCTCTACCCGCGCGCCGAGGAGTTGCTGGTGAGCGCATTGAAGAAGCGCCGCGAACTCTTTGGTGACGAAAGCATTGAGGTCGCCCAATCCGCGGAGAAGCTCGGCGGAGTCCTGACGCTGACGGCCGACTACGATCACGCGGAGCCCATTTATAGGGCGGCGCTGGCTGTCAGGCAGAAGCTGCTCGGGCCCGAGCACGTGGACATCGCACGCAGCATGTACCAGCTTGCCGATCTTCTCGAGCGCAAGGGCGAATTCCAGGCGGCCGAACCCCTGTATCGCCAGGCGCTGGCGATGCAACGCAAGCTGCTGGGAAACAAGACGGTCGAGGCGGCGAAGACCCTCGAAGGTCTTGCGCTGAACCTTTACGACCAGGGCAAGTACGAAGAGTCGCTTCCTTCCATGCGCCTCGCGGTATCGCTGCAAAGGGAGTTGCACGACACGCCGCACACGGATCTCGCCGAGGCCGTGAACAACCTCGGCTTCATACTGGGGGCAACTGGGGAGTACGAGGAAGCCGAGGCGCTGTACCGGGAGGCGTTGCAGATGAAACGTTTCCTGCTCGGCGAAACGCACACCGAGATTGCGCTGGGCCTGAACAACATCGCGAGCGTCCTGTCCGACCAGAAGAAATACCAGCAGTCCGAGGCCATGTACCGCGAAGCAATCGCCATGCAGCGCAAGCTGCTCGGCAATGACCACCCGGACATCGCGCTTGCGTTGAACAACCTGGCGTTCGTGCTGCACGACGAGGGCGATACCGCGGGAGCGCTCGACATGATGCGAGAGTCGCTCGAAATGTACCAGCGCACGTTCGGGGAGGAGCACCCATCGGTTGCCCGCAGCATGAGCAACCTCGCGATGTGGCAGATGGAAGGCGGTGATTACGCATCGGCCGAACCGCTGCTGCGCGAGGCCGTCCAGATGCGGCGCAAGCTGCTGGGCAACGAGCACACCGACGTCGCGGCCAGCCTGACGCTGCTCGCGGCGCTGCTGGTCGATACCGGACGATTCGAGGAGGGGAGAGCGGCGGCGGCCGAAGCACGGGCCATCTGCCTGCCGGCCCTGGGCGCCAGCCACCGACGCACAGCAGCCGCGACCAGCGCCGAGGGCGCCGCGCTGGCAGGGCTCGGCCACACGACCGACGCCGAGGAACTGTTGCTGGAAGGCCTCGCTGCGCTTCGGGCCGATGCGGGGGCCGTGCCATTCCAGGTAGCGAGCGCAGCCCGCTGGACTGCCGATTACTACAGGAAGCAGGGAAACCTGCAGGAATCTGCCAAGTACCGGGCGATACAGGCGGGCGGATGACGCCCAGGCTGGCGACGCGTTTGGATTAGTGTTCCGCGGCAGGCAGCAGGCCAATTAATTTCAACTGATATTACATAATCCACGGCCGGTCCAGCATGCCGGTCTGCGGTTTCGTGTTAATGTTCAGGCCGTTAGACGCCTGTGCCGCTCGAGTGTCGGGGCCGTGATCCAGGTCACATTGCCATGACGCCGGGCTCGTTCACTTCAACTCGTTCACTTCAAGAAGAACATTTCGCTGCAAGCAGAGACATGCTTGCGTGCAAGCCCAAGGGGATCAAATGGAAATCGGAATCAGGCAGATTATTGGTTTCTCGGCCCTGCTCTTGATGGGCTCGGCAGCGGTAGCAGCCTGCCCGGAAACCCCGGCGGCGGCGGACACAAACCCGGAAACCGGGCACTATTTTGAAGTCTATGCGTCGCCACGCGTCACCTGGATTGACGCTAACGCATGTGCCACGGGCAAGACCTATTCTGGCGTCCAGGGCCACTTGGCCACGATTACGTCGTCCAGCGAGGACGCCTGGGTCGATTCGTTGCGAGCCACGAAGTCGGGGCTTGGCCAGGTCTGGATTGGCGGTTTCCAGGCAAGCGGCTCTCAGGAGCCAGGTAGTGGCTGGGGCTGGGTGAACAACGAGGGCCCGTTCCCGGGTGACAACAACGGGCCGGCCTACGCGAACTGGAACAGCGCTGAACCGAACAATTCCGGAGGCGTCGAGAATCACCTGACGCTCGGCCGTTACGGTGCGGGCGGTGGCTGGAACGACGAGGGCGCCGCTCCCGGCTCGATTGCCGGCTTCATCGTCGAGTACGACACACCGCGCCGGGCGACCTGCACGGGCACTGAATGCCAGACGATCAAGGGCCAGTTCCTGAAGATCCCGGCGGAATGGATCGATAACCCGGACGACACGATCAGGTTCTCTGCGTATGAGTTCACGGATCCTCGCGTCGCATCCGGCAAGTGTGGGGTCGAGCCCTTGACCCTGTTCGGAGCCGCCTACGACAAGCCGGAACTGCGGATTCCCGCGTACCTGTGCGGTTCGCCCAAACTGGTCGTAGTCGCGGTCGACGGCAGCGACCTGAATTTCACCACTGGCACCGTCTTGATCGAGAACGATACGGCTACGGTACTGCCCGGAAACAACCCGGCGCTGGTGTGCCGGGATACATTCGGCCCAGACTTTTACCCGGACCCGGCGATCGATCCTCAGTTGCAGGACGTGGTCGTATACCAGACCACGCCGCCGGATCGCATGCTCGAGAACGCCTCGACAAACCCCGCTGGACCACCCACCACGGATCCGCAGTTCATCGGAGCGGCGGGCGAGTTCACTGATTCCTGCGGCAGTTCACGAGGCACGGGCAAGGAAACGTCCTACTTCGTGGTCGGCATGCACATCGACTTCGGCGCAGCGGGCTCGACTCCGGCCGGAAGCCACCAACGCTTCGTCGCGCTGACCCGCTACAAGCTCACGCTGCTGCAACAGTCGGTTGAGACTGCGAAGGCGTCCGGCACGCTGAAGAATGGCGACAGCACGAAGGGCATGAGTGCGTCTGTAACCACTGCTATCACGAAGCTTGATCGTGGCGATTACAAGGGTGCGCTGGCGGCCGTTCAGAAGTTCCTCAAGTTCGTCGATGCGGCCATTTACACGCCGGTGCCAGAAAACAACTACAACGGCGAGCACCTGATGCGTGGCCAGAACATCGAGTTCACGCTCCGGGTCAAGGTGATGCCTTACGCGCCCTGAGCGGCTGACGGCCGAGGCTGTCGCCGCCCGACCGCGGGCGAGCGGCTGAGGGATCGGGCTGGGGGCGACCCAGGCCGCCCGCCGGAGGTCCCTGAACAACGAAGCCCGTGGCTCGAAGCACGGGCTTCGTCGTTCCTGGTGTAGTCTCTTGCCCGGACGTTGCGACCAACCCGGGGGAGACCGCATGCCGGACCAAGCAGCCGCCGAGCTGCCCGCGCTTTGCCCTGAGCTGCACAGGGGCTAGGGTCAACCGTGGTTTCAGGCCTGCTACTCACATTACTGGCGATTGCCTATCTCGGGCTGTTGTTCGCTGTCGCCTTTTATGGCGAACGAAAGTCTGTCTACCCGGGCCGCGCGCGCCTGCGCCCCTACATCTACAGTCTTGCGCTCGGCGTCTACTGCACGACCTGGACGTTCTACGGCGCGGTCGGCACGGCCGTCAGCGGTGGGTGGGCCTACCTGCCCATCTACCTGGGCCCGGTGCTGCTGTTCGTGTTCGGCACGCCTTTCCTCGGCCGGTTGGTGGCAATCGCACGCGCGCACTATACGACTTCGATCGCCGACTTCATCTCGGCGCGGTTTGGCAAAAGCCCTGCGCTTGCGGCGCTGGTCGCGATCATTGCGCTGATCGCGGCTGTGCCGTACCTGGCGCTGCAGTACAAGGCCGTCGGTACCGGCATCGACGTCCTGACCGGCTCCGTGGGGCAGCACCCGGCGTGGTTTGCCGACACCGCCCTGTGGGTGGCATTGCTGATGGCGCTGTTCGCGATGCTGTTCGGCACGCGCCGTCTCGACGCCACCGAGCACCACGAGGG
>JALHTE010000333.1 GCA_022865595.1 Steroidobacteraceae bacterium
CCCTTGCCACCGTAGTTGCCTTCCTCGATGTACTTCTTGGCGTTGTCCCAGGCGCCGCCGCCGGTGCACATCGAGATGGCGACGAACAGGCCGGTGACGATGGTGCCGATGAGCACGCCGCCGAGTGCGCGCACGCCGGCGCCGGGGCCGAGCAGCATGTTCATGCCGAAGCCGACGATCACCGGGATCAGGATCGGCAGCATGGACGGGACGATCATTTCCCGGATCGCAGCGCGCGTCAGCATGTCCACGGCCTTGGAGTAGTCCGGCTTGGCCGTACCTTCCATGATGCCGGGGATCTCCTTGAACTGGCGACGCACCTCGACGACCACTGAGCCCGCCGCGCGACCCACGGCTTCCATCGCCATGGCGCCGAACAGGTAGGGCACGAGGCCGCCGATGAACAGACCGATGATCACGGCCGGGTCGGACAGCGAGAACAATTCCAGCTTGCCGGCGATCTCGAGGTTGTTGGTGTAGTCCGCGAACAGCACCAGCGCGGCCAGACCGGCCGAACCGATCGCGTAGCCCTTGGTCACGGCCTTGGTGGTGTTGCCGACCGCGTCGAGGGCGTCGGTGACCTTGCGGACTTCCGGCGGCAGGCCGGCCATTTCCGCGATGCCGCCGCCGTTGTCGGTGATCGGGCCGTAGGCATCGAGCGCCACGATCACGCCCGTCATCGACAGCATGGCGGTCGCCGCGATGGCGATGCCGTAGAGGCCGCCGAGCACGTGTGCGCCCCAGATGGCAGCACAGATCGCCAGCACCGGATAAGCCGTCGACTTCATCGAGACCGCAAGGCCCGCGATGACGTTGGTGCCGTGACCCGTCTGCGAAGCGGCGGCCACATAGCGCACCGGCGCGTATTCGGTCGCCGTGTAGTACTCGGTGATGACGATCATCGCGCCGGTGAGCACGAGACCGATCAGCGCGCAGCCGAAGAGGTGCATCGCCTCGTCGCCCATCATCGCTTTCGTGACGAAGTAGAACGCCACAGCGGCGATCAGGCCGGACACGATCAGGCCGCGGTACAGCGCGTTCATGATCTTGCCGCCCTCGCGCGCCTTGACAAAGAAGGTGCCGACGATCGAGGCGATGATGGATACGGCGCCGAGCACCAGCGGGTACAGCACGGCGTTGATGCCGAGCGTCGCCTGCATCGTGAGGCCGGCGAGCAGCATCGTGGCGACGACGGTGACCGCGTAGGTCTCGAACAGGTCGGCGGCCATGCCGGCGCAGTCGCCCACGTTGTCGCCCACGTTGTCGGCAATCACCGCGGGGTTGCGCGGATCGTCTTCAGGGATGCCGGCTTCGACCTTGCCCACCAGGTCGGCGCCGACATCCGCGCCCTTGGTGAAGATGCCGCCGCCGAGTCGCGCGAAGATCGAGATCAGCGAGCCGCCGAAGGCGAGACCCACCAGCGAGTGCAGCGCGTGGTCGTCGTCGCCGAGCACGTTGAGCATCAGGCCGTAGTAGGCCGCGACGCCGAGGAGCCCCAGGCCCACGACCAGCATGCCGGTGATGGCGCCGCCGCGGAACGCGACCTGCAGCGCCGGGTCGAGGCCGACGCTGGCCGCGTGCGCGGTGCGCACGTTTGCACGGACCGACACGTTCATGCCGATGTAGCCCGCGGCGCCGGAGAGGATGGCGCCGAGCGCAAAGCCGCCGGCGGTCGCCCAGTTAAGAGCGAAGCCGAGGACCACGAACAGCACCACGCCAACGATGCCGATGGTGGTGTACTGGCGGTTCAGGTAGGCGTTGGCGCCCTGCTGGATGGCCGCAGCGATTTCCTGCATGCGGGCGTTGCCGGCGGGCTGGGCGACGATCCAGCGTGCGGACAGGATGCCGTACAGGATCGCGAGCACGCCGGCCCCGATCGCGAGCCACAGCGCGAAGTTAGTGGTCATTTCGAACCTCCAGACGAGGGTTTCCCTGGTACAAATTCACGACCGGGAGGGCTCTCTCGTCCCTTGCCCGGCCGCCAAAAAAGGCGCGGGACTATACCACAAAGGGCTTCTTGAGCTTTTTCCGGACCGCCTTGTTGCGCAGTACCACGTACTGCGGCAGGCCATCCTTGTAGGGCGGGTAGTCCTCGCCCTTGATCAGCGGGGCCAGGTAGCGGCGGCCTTTGGCAGTGATGTGGAAGCCGTCGGCAGTGATGTAGTCCCGGGGCAGCATCTTTTCCACGTTCGCGACCTTCTCCAGCGGGGCGACGCCGATCTTCCAGCGGTAGGGCTTCTGCGAGGTGCGAATGATGGCCGGCATCACCGCATGGTGGCCCTTGAGTGCCAGTTCGACCGCCGCCTTGCCGACCGCGTAGGCCTGCTCCACGTCGACTTTCGATGCGATGTGTCGCGCGGCGCGCTGCAGGTAGTCGGCCACTGCCCAGTGGTATTTGTAGCCCAGCTTTTCCTTCACGAACTGCGCCACGACCGGGGCCACGCCGCCAAGCTGCGCATGGCCGAAGGCGTCGCGTGTGCCGGCGTCGGCCAGGAACTTGCCCTCGGAGTTCTTGACACCCTCGGACACGACGATGGCGCAGTAGCCGTATTTCTCGACGCATTCCTTCACGCGCGCCAGGAACCGCTCCTCGTCGAAGGTGATTTCCGGGAACAGGATGATGTGCGGTGAATCACCGGCTTTTTCCGCGGCAAGGCCGCCCGCCGCGGCGATCCAGCCCGCGTGGCGGCCCATCACCTCGAGCACGAACACCTTGGTCGAGGTGCGCGCCATCGAGGCAACGTCGAACCCGGCCTCGCGGATCGACACCGCGACGTACTTGGCGACCGAGCCGAAGCCCGGGCTGCAGTCGGTGATGGGCAGGTCGTTGTCGACGGTCTTCGGGACGTGGATGGCCGTGAGCGGGTAGCCGAGTTTCTCGGCCAGCTGCGAGACCTTGAGGCAGGTGTCGGCCGAATCGCCACCGCCGTTGTAGAAGAAATAGCCGATGTCGTGCGCCTTGAAGACCTCGATCAGCCGTTCGTACTGCGCGGGGTTGTCCTCGAACTTCTTCAGCTTGTAGCGGGCCGAGCCGAAGGCGCCGGCTGGCGTATGACGGAGCGCGCGGATGGAGGCGGCGCTTTCGAGGCTCGTGTCGATGAGGTCCTCCGTCAGGGCGCCGATGATGCCGTTGCGTCCCGCGTAGACCTTGCCGATCTGGTGCTTGTGCTTGCGGCAGGTCTCGATGACCCCGCAGGCCGAGGCATTGATCACGGCGGTGACACCGCCTGACTGGGCGTAAAAGGCGTTGCGCGGGGGGGTCTTCGTCTTCATGCGAACTCCAAAAGTGCTTTGTTATCCGAGGCTTATGAGGTTCGTCGGGTTGGTTAGCATACAGCAATGCATGCATCTTGCCGCGTCCGGGAAATAGGGGACATTCCCCTGTTTTTTGTTTGCGCAGGCAAAGGCATCAGGGCGAACAGGGGAATGTCCCCTATTTCCCGGATTGGCGGACGTGGCTTATTTAGGTAGGGTGCCGCCAACCAAACAAGGCCCGTGGACGTCAACGATGAGACTCGTACTGCTCGGAGCACCCGGTTCAGGCAAGGGCACGCAGGCGCAGCGCCTGCGCGACGATCGCGGTATCCCCCAGGTTTCCTCGGGCGACCTGTTGCGTGATGCGGTTGCCCGTGGCACGGACCTGGGCAAGCGCGCCAAGGCGTCCATGGACGCTGGCGAACTCGTGTCCGACGAGATCGTGCTCGGCCTCATCCGTGAACGCCTCGGTCGTCCGGACGCGTCAAAGGGATTCATCCTGGACGGTTATCCGCGCAACGTCGCCCAGGCCGGCGCGCTCGACGCGCTGCTTGCGGAGATCGGCCAGCCGATCGACGCCGTGGTCCTGATGGACGTTGACCAGAATGCGCTGGTCCGCCGGCTCACGGGTCGGCGCACCTGCCCGGTCTGCGGCAAGGTTTTCAACGTGTACTTCTCACCGTCCGCCGCCGGCGACCGCTGCGACAACGACCACGAGGGCGAGGCTCCGCTGCTGGTCCAGCGTGCGGACGACAAGGAAGACGTGATCGCGAATCGCTTGAAGGTCTACGAGGGCCAGACACAGCCGCTGGTCGAGCACTACCGGTCACGCGGTCTGTTGAAGGTCGTCAACGCCGACCAGACCGTCGAGCAGGTCTACGCCGACTTCCTCCGCGCCGCCGAAAAATAGGTGCCAGGCACCTGATTACCATCGCGCGGTTGATGCCACCTTCGAAAACAGGTGCCTGGCACCTATTTTTCCTGCCTGGCGGCTAGCAGTTTTTCGCCGATAACGGCGCGGCGCCAGCCGCGCAGCACCGCCGGCTCACCGCGTTCGGGAAACACCAGCGCCTCGACATCGCGCCGCGTACCAAGCACTTCGGGGCTCAGGTCCAGCGCGGCAGCCTCGTCACGTACCACCTTCTGCAGCTTCGCGACGAGCGCGTTTTCCGCCGGCGTCGGGCGTCGTCCAGCTGCCTCGATGCCGCTTGCGCCAGCGGAATCCGCTGCAGCGGCAATGAGCGCCAGCAGCTCATCGCCTCGCTTGCGCGCTACCGCGGGCGGCAAGGCCCGGACCGCTTCCAGGTCCGCGGTGGTTCGTGGCGCCCCGGTGGCGAGCGTGTAAATCAGCTCGTCGGACAGGATCCAGCCGCGCGGCTTGTCGGCCTCGATCGCGCGGCGTTCGCGCCACTCGGCGAGCGCACGTGCGACGGCCTGTTCGCGTGGTTTCGTGCGCCCAAGGCCCTTGAGGCGCCGCCAGGCGTCCCCTGGCTCGGTCTTGTAGAGCGAGGGTTCCTCCAGCGCCGCCGCATCCTCGGCGAGCCACGCATCCCGCCCCTTGGCCGCCAGCGCGGCCGCGAGTTCCATGTGCAGCGTGAGCAGGTGATGCACGTCGTCGGCCGCGTAGGCCAGCTGTTCCGGTGTGAGCGGGCGCCGCGACCAGTCGGTCCGCGTCTGCCCCTTGTCGATCGAGTGCCCGAGCTGCCGCGAGACGAGTTCCGCGTAGCCAGCCTGCGGGGGAAAGCCGAGCATCGCTGCCGCGACCTGGGTGTCGAACACAGGTGCAGGTACCGGCCGGTTGCCGAGCTGCAGCACCTCGAGGTCCTGCCGCGCAGCGTGCAGGATCTTCAGCTTCGAGCGGTCCGCAAGCAGCGCATAGAACCCCTCCAGGTCCAGCCCAGCCAGCGGGTCGACCAGGAAGCAGTCGCTGTCGGTGGCCGCCTGCACCAGGCAGAGCTGCGGGTAGTAGGTGCGCTCGCGCATGAACTCCGTGTCGATCGCGAGGCGTGCGGCCGACTGCAGCCGGAATACGGCCACCTCTAGTTGTGACTGGGTCGTGACCAGCGTGGCGTCGCGCATGTCTCCGGATACCTGCGTGTAGAATTGCGCCTCCCAGGCCGCCGCATCCACATCGTGCAGCAGTTCCTCAGGATCTTCATCGACATCGTACTCTGGCGGCGGGGTCCACAGGACCTCCCAGCCTCCGGACTGCTGCTGGCGATCACGTTGGCGACCTATGTGCTGGTGGGCGTGGTGCAGCTCGCGCTGCTCGACGAACCTGTTGCGACCTGGCTCGTGTACCTGGTGGCGGATCCGGCCCTGCTCTCCTTGTTCGTGTGGCTGCTGCTCAGGCTCTACGGCCACCCGGAGCGCTTCCAGCAGACCGCGACCGCGGTGCTCGGCACCGGTGCGCTGCTCGGCGTTGTGCTTTACCTGCCGCTGCAGATCCTGGTGACCGGCTCCGGGCTCGGCCCGGCCTCGCTGATAGCGCAGGTGTCGGCACTTTTCCTCGTCGTCGTGTTCGTGCTCGTCACGGGGCGCATCCTCAAGCTCGCGACGGGCGCGAGCCTGTTTACCGGCATTGCGGCCTCACTCACTTACTTCATCGCCATCAACGCGCTGGTCGGCGCGATGCAGGGCACGGGCGGCTGAACATGCACCTGCACATCGTCGGCATCTGTGGCACGTTCATGGGCGGCATCGCGGCACTGGCACGAGCCAGTGGTCACCGTGTCACGGGGTCCGACCGCTCGGTCTATCCGCCGATGAGCACGCAGCTCGCGTCACTCGGGATCGACGTGATCGAGGGCTATGCAGCCGACCAGCTCTCGCTCGATCCCGACGTGTTCGTGATCGGCAACGTGATGAGCCGTGGCAATCCGCTGGTCGAAGCGATACTCGATGACGGCCGTCGCTACGAGTCCGGGCCTGAATGGCTGGCCCGCAACGTGCTCGCGGGACGATGGGTGCTCGGCGTCGCCGGCACGCACGGCAAGACCACGACCTCGAGCCTGCTCGCGTCGATCATGCAGCACGCCGGGCTCGAGCCGGGTTTCCTGGTGGGCGGCGTACCGCTCGACTTTGACGTGAGCGCGCGCCTCGGTGGCGGGAGTCACTTCGTGGTCGAGGCCGACGAATACGACACGGCGTTCTTCGACAAGCGCGCCAAGTTCGTGCACTACCGTCCGCGCACAGCGATCCTGAACAACCTCGAGCACGATCACGCCGACATCTACCCCGACGTGGCTTCGATACAGCGGCAGTTCCACCTGCTGCTGCGCACGATTCCGGGAAACGGCTGCATCGTGATGAACGGCGCTGACCGTAACCTCGAGCAGGTGATCGAGATGGGCTGCTGGACGCCCGTGCAGCGTTTCACGTCGCGGGCATTGCCCAGCGCGGACTGGCGCGTCGACGCGGATCCCGCCTCGGCCTGGTCGCGGTTCTCCGTGCACCACGCTGGACGCCACGTAGGCGATGTCGAGTGGGGGCTGCTCGGCCGGCACAATGCCGAGAACGCGCTCGCCGCGCTTGCGGCGTCGGACCACGCGGGCGTCGACGTGCAGGCCGGAATCGAGGCGTTGAACCGCTTCCGCGGCGTGCGACGACGACTGGAAGTGAAGGGCACGGTGGACGGAGTGGTCGTCTATGACGATTTTGCGCATCACCCGACCGCGATCGCTGGCACGCTCGGGGCTGTGCGCCAGAAAGCGGGCGCGGGTCGCGTGATCGCCGTGCTCGAGCCGCGTTCGAACACGATGAAGCTCGGCACGCACAAGGCCGCGCTGGCGGAGTCGCTGCGCGATGCCGATCGGGTGTTCGTATACAAGTCCCCAGAAGTTAAATGGGACGTCGCCGAAGCGATGGCGCCGCTTGGCAGCCTCGCCGTTGTGCACGAGGGCATCGAGTCGCTGGTGTCGGCGCTGGTTGAAGAGGCGCGCGCTGGCGACCACCTGGTGCTGATGAGCAACGGTTCCTTCGGCGGATTGCATGAGCGGCTGCTCGCCGCGCTCAAGGCGCGCCGCGCGTGACCGAACGGCCGAGATACCTGTTTTCGCCGGTGTCCGGCCCGAACGGTGCCGGCGAGTTGATGCGCTGCCTGATCATTGCCCGCGAACTCGTGCGCGCACAGCCGGAAGCCGAGGTCCACTTCCTCGTGAGCCGGACCGCGGTGTTTCGCGAGGCGGTCGAGTTTCCGATCCACGATTGCGACGCGTCGCCCACCCGCAGTACCGCGCAGGTGCTCGGGGCAATCGAAGACTTCGCCCCGCACGTGGTCGTCTTCGACAACTCGGGTCGCACCGCGCAGCTCAAGGCGGCACGCCGCGCGGGTGCGCGCCTGGTGTTTTCCAGTCGCGCGCCCCACCTGCGGCGCAAGGCATTCCGGCTGAAGTGGATGCGCCTGCTCGACGAGCACTGGATCGTCTTCCCGGGCTTCATCACCGGTGGGCTGGGCTGGTACGAGAAACTGAAATTGCGCTGGTTCCCCGGCTACCGGGTGCGCTGCCTCGACACCCTGTTTCCGCCGTCGGAACCGGGTGCGCGGCTCGATTGCCTGACCCGCAACGGCCTGGAAGAAGGGCGCTACACCTTGTTCGTGCCAGGCGGGCGTAGCGAGGCAAACAGGGCCGAAGATCCGACGGAACTCCTGGTCGCTGCCGCGCGGGAGTACGTTGCCGCCACCGGGGAGACTGCGGTCGTGCTCACCGGGCGCGCCGAGGCGCCCCCGGCCGACGGATCGACGGGTCCGAAACTGCTGCCGCGCGTGGCGCCGGCCGAGGTGCAGCACTTGCTGGCCGGGGCGAGGCTCGTCGTGTGCAATGGCGGGACGACCATGGTGCACGCGCTTGCCCATGGCCGGCAGCTGCTTGCAGTCCCGCTGGCGTCGGACCAGGGTCGTCGTATCCGGCTCGCGGTGAAACTGGGGGTTGCTGCGACTGCGTCACGCTCGCCGTCAGCAATCGCGTCGGAAGCCGCAGTGCTGCTCGCGGACGGACCGAGGCGCGATCAGATGACCCGGCGAATCGCCGAGCTCGGCATCGCCAACGGCGTGGACGAAGCCGTGGCGGCGCTCATCGAGCTCGCGCGTCGCGCTCCGGGGAGCCCTGCATAATCGGCTCAGTTGGGGCTGCGGATCCTCGCGAACACCCGCTCCGCGGCCGCAATCGTCGCGTCGATCTCGCGGTCGCCGTGGGCGGCCGAGACGAACCCGGCCTCGAAGGCCGACGGCGCGAGGTACACGCCCTCGTCGAGCATGCCGTGGAAGAAGCGCTTGAACATATCGACGTCGCAGGCGGTGGCCTCGGCGAACGTCGTCACCTTGTCGACCTCGCTGAAGAACAGCCCGAACATGCCGCAAACGTGGTTGGTGGTGAATGGAATGCCGGCGGCGCGTGCCGCTTCCCGCAGCCCCGTCACCAGGCGATCGGTCGTCACTGCGAGCTTCTCGTGGAAACCAGGCGCCGACAGTCCGTCGAGTGTCGCGAGCCCTGCAGCCATCGCAACCGGGTTTCCCGAAAGTGTTCCGGCCTGGTAGACCGGGCCGAGCGGCGCGATGTGTTCCATGATCTCGCGGCGCCCGCCGAACGCGCCGACCGGCATGCCGCCGCCGACGATCTTGCCGAGCGTGGTCATGTCGGGGCGGATGCCGTAGAGCTGCTGCGCGCCGCCGAGCGCGACGCGGAAGCCTGTCATCACCTCGTCGAAGATCAGCACGGCACCGTGGCGCGTGCATTCCTCGCGCAGCGATTCGAGGAAGCCAGGCACGGGCGGGATACAGTTCATGTTGCCGGCGACTGGCTCGACGATGACGCAGGCCACCTCGCCGCCGAATTCAGCGAATGCCGCGCGAACCTGCGCGGCATCGTTGTAGGTGAGGGTCGTGGTGTAGGCGGCGAGTTCGGCGGGGACACCGGGCGAGGTGGGCACGCCGAGCGTGAGCGCGCCCGATCCCGCCTTCACCAGCAGCGAGTCGGAGTGGCCGTGATAGCAGCCCTCGAACTTGATAATCCTGTTGCGGCCCGTGTAGCCACGCGCGAGCCGGATTGCGCTCATCGTCGCCTCGGTGCCCGAACTCACCATGCGCACAAGCTCGATCGACGGAACGAGTTCGATGATGCGGCGGGCGACGACCGTCTCGATCGCGGTCGGTGCGCCAAACGACAGGCCGTTCGGTACCGTCTCCTGCACCGCGCGGATCACTGCCGGGTCCGCGTGCCCGAGGATCATCGGTCCCCACGAACCGACGTAGTCGATGAACTGCCGGCCGTCGGCCGACCATGCGTGCGGTCCGCTGGCCTTCTCGAAGAATATCGGCTCTCCGCCGACACCGCGGAACGCTCGAACAGGCGAGTTCACGCCCCCGGGAATGACTTTGCAGGCTTCGGTGAACAGGCTCAAATTGGGGCTCCAGCGAGTCGTGGGAGTTGCGTAGTCTAGCAAGCGATACCGCCATCCCCGTACCATCCCACATCGACTGGGGCCCGGAGGACCGCGTGAAGCATTCGACTGGACAGCGCAGCATCGCGGCAGGGGCCAGCACGGGCGCCGGCTTCACCGGCGGGTTGCGACATTGAGCCCCCAGCCGCTTGCCTACCTGCTGGCCATGCTGGGCAGCGCGCTCGGCGGCGGCGCGCGCCTGTACGTCTCGACACAGGTGGCGCGGGGCCTCGGCACGCAGTTTCCCTGGGGAACGCTGGCAGTGAACCTGCTCGGATGCCTGGCGGTCGGTGTGATCGGGGCGATGTTCTCGCCGCCGGGACGCATCCACGACTTCCAGGACCTGCGCGTGTTCCTGGTCGTGGGCATGCTGGGCGGATTCACGACGTTCTCGGCGTTTTCCCTGGAAGCGCTGCTGCTGGCCCAGCGCGGCGCCGTGCCTGCCGCGTTGGCATACGTCGGTGCGTCGCTGGTTGGATGCCTGTTCGCCGCCTGGCTGGGATTTGTCCTGGCGAGCGCTGCGCTGCGCTGAGTACGTCCCGCTGGCGTTGCGCGATCCTGTTGTCGTTCGGCGCCGAGCCGCTACTGCTGCGTGACCGTGTAACCGCGCTGTCGCAGCAGGTCCACGACGCTGTCGGGGCCGACCAGGTGCAGCGCGCCGACGACCACGAGGTAGTCGTCCCGGTCATCCAGCAGATCGGCCAGGCGACCGACCCAGGCGCGATTGCGCTCCACGGTCAGCCGCCGGTACAGGTCCGGGAAGTCCTCGTATTCGCCCGCGAGCAGCGCTGCCAGCGCCTCCGTGTCGCCGGTTCGCCATGCGCGCAGCAGGGCCTCGAGTTCGCGGTCGAGTTGCGCTGATTCGTCCAGCGTCATCACCAGGAATCGCTTCTGCTGGGCGAGCGGCATGCTGGCCAGCATCTGGAACTGCTGTGCGGCTGTTTCGAGGCCCTCGATGGGCTTGTGCTGCTCGATCGCGCGGGCGGCCAGCGTCTGTTCGATGCCGAATTCCGGTGAGAATCCGCGCTTTGCGAGTTCGAGGTCGAGCAGCGCGATGGCCACGAACCAGGGCGCGAAGGCGTCGAGGGCTTCGAGGTCGATGCCGGACTCCTGCGCCCGCTCGTTGATCGAGGTGTAGTCACTGCCGAGCACGCCCTTGAGCGTCTGGCCCGCCGGCAGCATGGCCGCCTGCTGCATCTGCATGGCCATCGACAGCGGATCGGATCCGGGGTCGTCGACGTCGATTTCCATCACCAGTTGCTCGGCGTCGTCGAATGCACGCTCCGCCGCGTCGGGTAGCGCGGCGTCGCCGGGTCGCAGCACGTGGACCGACCCGAGCAGGTAGACCGTGTTGTGGTGTCCCTCGACGGTCCAAAGGATGCTGCGGTCGCGGGCCATCCCGGCCGCGGGCAGAGCGAGCGCGAGCGCAAGCAGCCCGAGTTTCGCGGCGGCCCGCAGGGCTGGTCCGATCCTGGGCGCGGGCATCGGTGGAGACATGCGAACATTGTCCATGTTCCGGGCCGGACTGCTAACGGAAAGTACCGGCCTGGGACGTGATCCAGGCATTACGATGGTGTTGGCCGGCTGCGGTAGCCGCTCCGGCGCCGGGATTACCAGGGGAACCCACATGTCGACCCGCTCGATTTCGCTCACCGACGCGCTGTACGACTACCTGCTGTCCGTCTCGCTGCGCGAGAGCGAACTGCAACGGCGGCTGCGCGAGGAAACCGCGGCCAACCCGATGTCCCGCATGCAGATTTCGCCAGAGCAAGGGCAGTTCATGGCGCTGCTCGCGCGGCTCATCGGCGCCAGGCGCTGCATCGAAGTGGGCGTGTTCACCGGCTACTCGTCGCTGGCCGTGGCGCTGGCGCTGCCGGCCGACGGCAGGATCGTTGCCTGCGACGTGAGCGAGGAGTGGACGGCCGTGGCGCGTCGCTACTGGGCCGAGGCCGGGGTCGCGCAAAAGATCGACCTGCGGCTCGCACCGGCCCTCGAGACCCTGGACTCCCTGCTCGCAGCCGGTGATGGAGGCAGCTTCGACTTTGCGTTCATCGATGCCGACAAGACGAACTACCTCGGCTACTACGAGCGCGTGCTCAAGTTGCTGCGGCCGGGCGGGCTCGTGGCCGTAGACAACACGCTGTGGACCGGCCGGGTTGCGGACCCGGAAGTTGCCGACCCCGATACCGTCGCGTTGCGGCACTTCAACGAGCGCCTTCACCACGACGATCGAGTGGACCTGAGCCTGCTGCCGGTCGGCGATGGCCTGACGCTCGCCCGCAAGAAATAGGGGACATTCCCCTTTTCCCCCTGGGCGGAAAAGGAGAATGTCCCCAATAAACAGGTGCCTGGCACCTATTTATTTCATCAGTACCTGTACTGGTCGGGCTTGTACGGTCCCTGCACCGGCACGCTGATGTAGTCGGCCTGCTCCTGGGTTAGTTCCGTGAGCGCCGCGCCGACCCGCTCGAGGTGCAGCCGCGCGACCTTCTCGTCGAGGTGCTTCGGCAGAACGTAGACCTGCTTCTCGTACTTCGCGCCGTGCTGGAAGAGTTCGATCTGCGCCAGCACCTGGTTCGTGAACGAGTTGGACATCACGAACGACGGGTGGCCGGTGCCGCAGCCGAGGTTCACCAGCCGACCCTCCGCCAGGATGATCAGGCGGCGGCCGTCGGGGAATACCACGTGGTCGACCTGCGGCTTGATGTTCTCCCACTGGTACTTCTTGAGCGAGGCGATGTCGATCTCGCTGTCGAAGTGCCCGATGTTGCAGACGATCGCCTGGTGCTTCATGCGGTACATGTGATCGTGGGTGATCACGTTCAGGTTGCCCGTCGCCGTGACGAAGATGTCGGCCTTGTCACAGGCCTCGTCCATCGTGACGACCCTGTAGCCTTCCATCGCCGCCTGCAGTGCGCAGATCGGGTCGATCTCGGTGACCCAGACCTGCGCCGACAGCGCGCGCAGCGATTCGGCCGAGCCCTTGCCCACGTCACCGTAACCGCAGACCACCGCAACCTTGCCCGCCATCATCACGTCGGTCGCGCGCTTGATGGCATCCACCAGCGACTCGCGGCAGCCGTAGAGGTTGTCGAACTTGGACTTGGTCACCGAATCGTTGACGTTGATCGCCGGGAACGGCAGCGCGCCACGCTTGGCGGCCTCATAGAGGCGCTTCACGCCGGTGGTGGTTTCCTCGGTAACGCCCTTGATCGCGGCGAGTCGCGTCGAGTACCAGCCCGGCTGGGTCTCGAGGCGCTTGCGGATCGCGGCGTAGAGGAAGGTCTCCTCTTCGTTGGTCGGCTTGGACACCAGCGACGGGTCCTTCTCCGCTCGCGCGCCGAGCATCAGCAGCAGCGTCGCGTCGCCGCCGTCGTCGAGGATCATGTTCGCCTGCTGACCGTCCGGCCACTCGAAGATGCGGTGGCTGAACTCCCAGTACTCCTCCAGCGACTCGCCCTTGTAGGCGAACACCGGCGTGCCGCCGGCCGCGATCGCCGCCGCCGCGTGGTCCTGCGTCGAGTAGATGTTGCACGATGCCCAGCGCACGTCCGCGCCGAGCGCCTTCAACGTGTCGATCAGCATCGCGGTCTGGATGGTCATGTGCAGCGAGCCCGCGATACGGGCCCCGGCCAGCGGCCTCGAGGCCTCGAATTCGCGGCGGATCGCCATCAGGCCGGGCATTTCGGTCTCGGCGATGGCCATTTCCTTTCGGCCCCAGTCGGCCAGCGCCAGGTCGGCCACCACGAAGTCCTGGTTCTTTACGGATGCAGCAACAGCGTTCATCGATCGGTCCTCTCGTTGACCGTGAGGGCCCGGGCCGGGAATCGATGTGGATTCGCTCGCCCGACCTGCACGGAGGTCAGCGAGCGCGGTTGGGATGGTCCCAAGTGCCTGAGCCTGGCGGGCCGGTTGCCCGTTGCAGCGCTCCTCAGGCGAGGGCGCGATTGTGCCCGGGCCGGGCTCGCGGGGCAAGAACTGCGCGGTATTCTGGACCGTGGGCGCAGCGCGACCGGGCCCGGGGTCTGTCCCGGCTTCGCCCGGAAATATGCTCGCCGGAACAGGATGCGGGCGGCGCCCAGTTCCTGCTACAAGCCGGCGTCCTTTCGGAGCGCCTCGGCCTTGTCGGTCTTTTCCCAGGTAAAGGCCGTGAAAGCCTCGCTCTTCTCGACCTTCTTGCCGCCGATGAATTCCTTCCACTTGTAGGTCATGTGGACGGGTTCACGGCCGAAGTGGCCGTAGGACGCGGTCGGGCGGTACATCGGGTGCACCAGGTCGAGCATCTTCACGATGCCGTAGGGGCGCAGGTCGAAGTGCGCCCGTACCAGTTGCTCGAGACGTGCTTCGTCGATCTTGCCGGTGCCGAACGTGTCGATCGTGATCGAGGTCGGCTCGGCTACCCCGATCGCATACGACACCTGTATCTCGCAGCGATCCGCGAGCCCGGCCGCGACCAGGTTCTTCGCGACATAGCGCGCCGCATAGGTCGCGGAACGGTCCACTTTCGACGGGTCCTTGCCCGAGAACGCGCCGCCGCCGTGGCGGGCCATGCCGCCGTAGCTGTCGACGATGATTTTCCGGCCCGTGAGGCCGCAGTCGCCCACCGGCCCGCCGATGACGAAGTTGCCGGTCGGGTTGATGTGGAAACGGGTGTCCTTGCCGAGCCATTCCTTCGGCAGCACGTGCTTGATGATGAGTTCCATCACCGCTTCGCGCAGGTCCGGCAGTTTCACGTCCGGGTCGTGCTGCGTGGAGAGCACCACGGCGTCGAGGCCAACGACCTTGCCCTTCTCGTAGCGGCAGGTCACCTGAGACTTCGCGTCCGGGCGCAGCCACGGCAGCAGGTTGCTCTTGCGCACTTCCGCCTGGCGCTCGACTAGGCGGTGCGCGTAGCAGATCGGCGCCGGCATCAGCGAGTCGGTCTCGTTCGACGCGTAGCCGAACATGAGTCCCTGGTCGCCGGCGCCCTGTTCCTCTGGCTTTGAGCGGTCCACGCCCATGGCGATGTCGGGGGACTGCTTGCCGATGATGTTCAACACGCCACAGGTGCGCCCGTCGAACCCGACGTGCGAGGAGGTGTAGCCGATGTCGACGATGACGCCGCGCACGATCTCCTCGAGGTCCACCCAGGCCTCGGTCGTCACCTCGCCGGCGACGATCGCGACGCCGGTCTTGACCAGCGTCTCGCATGCCACGCGGGCCTTCTTGTCCTGCGCCAGCATGGCGTCCAGGACCGCGTCGGAGATCTGGTCGGCGACCTTGTCCGGGTGGCCTTCAGACACGGACTCCGACGTAAAGAGGTAACTGTCTGACATTTCTGGGTTTCCAGTCGCGCTGACGAGCCGCGAAGTATCGCGTGGTTATCCGCGACTTTGCAAACATGGTACCCGGGGGGCGAAAATACGCGACTACCTCGAGGATCCAACTGATGCCCACTCGCAGGCAACTCGCCAACGCGATCCGCGCCTTGAGCATGGACGCGGTCCAGAAAGCCAATTCAGGCCACCCGGGCATGCCGATGGGCATGGCGGACATCGCCCAGGTGTTGTGGGCGGACCACCTGAAGCACAACCCGGCGAACCCCGCTTGGGCCGACCGAGACCGCTTCGTGCTGTCGAACGGCCACGGGTCGATGCTGCTCTATTCGCTTTTGCACCTGACCGGATACCCACTGGGAATCGAGGACCTGCAGGACTTCCGGCAGTTCGGGTCGCACACCGCCGGTCATCCCGAAGTGGACCTGCACCTGGGCATCGAGACCACCACCGGGCCACTTGGCCAGGGTATCGCCAATGCAGTCGGCATGGCGCTGGCGGAAAAGATCCTCGGGGCGACCTTCAACCGCCCCGGCCACGAGATCATCGACCATCGGACCTGGGTGTTTCTCGGCGACGGCTGTCTGATGGAAGGCGTGTCGCACGAGGCCTGCTCGCTCGCGGGCACCCTGGGGCTCGGCAAGCTCACCTGCTTCTACGACGATAACGGCATCTCGATCGACGGCGAAGTGCACGGCTGGTTCACCGACGACACGCCGAAGCGCTTCGAGGCCTACGGATGGCAGGTGATACGCGATGTCGACGGGCACGACCCGGTTGCGATCGAGAGAGCGATAGAAGCGGCCAAGGCGGACACGGCGCGGCCGACGCTCATCTGCTGCAAGACCATCATCGGCTGGGGTGCACCGAACAAGCAGGGCACAGAAGCCACGCACGGCGCAGCGCTGGGTGAGGCGGAGGTTGCGGCGACGCGCGCCAACATCGACTGGCCCTACGAACCGTTCGTGATTCCCGACGAGCTGAAGCGCGCCTGGGATGCGCGCGAGCGTGGCGTGGAGGTCGAGCGGGACTGGACCGCGCGGCTCGCGGCCTATCGCAAGGCCCATCCGGAGCTCGCGGCCGAACTCGAGCGCAGGCTGGCCGGGCGGCTGCCGGAGGGCTGGAAGCCGGCGCTTGCCGAGTTCGTGCGTGCGGCCGAGGAGAAGCCGGCGGCAGTGGCGACTCGTTCGTCGTCGCAGCAGGTGCTGAACGTGCTCGGCGCGGTTGTGCCTGAGATGCTCGGCGGGTCGGCCGACCTCACGGGCTCGAACAACACCAACCACAAGGGATCGAAGGCCGTCACGCACGACGACTTTACCGGCAACTACCTGCACTACGGCGTGCGGGAATTCGGCATGACGGCCATCATGAACGGCGTCTCGCTGCACGGCGGATTCGTCCCTTACGGCGGCACGTTCCTGGTCTTCTCCGACTACGCGAGGAACGCCGCGCGCATGGCGGCGCTGATGAAGCAGGGCGTGATCCTCGTCTACACGCACGACTCGATCGGGCTTGGCGAGGACGGTCCCACGCACCAGCCCGTCGAGCACGTCGCGAGCCTGCGCATCATCCCGAACATGCGCCTCTGGCGCCCCTGCGACACAGTGGAGACGGCGGCAGCATGGGCAGACGCGCTGGAGCGCCGTGACGGGCCGACGAGCCTGGTCTTGAGTCGCCAGGCGCTGCCAGCGATGGCGCGCAGCGCCCAGCAGGTCGCGGACATCGCGCGGGGCGGGTACGTGCTGGTGGACTGCGAGGGCAGGCCCGACTGCGTGCTGATCGCGACGGGTTCGGAAATCGGGCTCGCAGCGGACGCGGCGAAGGCCCTGGCGGAGAGCGGTCGAAAGCTGCGGGTCGTCTCGATGCCCTGCACGAGTGTTTTCGACACACAATCGCAACAGTATCGTGACAGCGTACTGCCCCCCGGCGTTCCGCGCGTGGCCATCGAGGCTGGCGTGCGAGACGGATGGTGGCGCTACGTCTCCGGGAACGGAGCAGTCATCGGCATCGACAGCTTCGGCGCCTCGGCGCCCGCGAAAAAGCTGTTCGAGCACTTCGGTTTCACGCGCGACAACGTGATCAAGACAGTTGAAGGACTGCTTCAGTCCTGAGCTACAGGTTTAATTTCCGGGAGGAAAGCACATGACTATCAAGGTTGGCATCAACGGGTTCGGGCGCATCGGTCGCATGGTGTTCCGCGCGGCAGCGCGCGATTTCAAGGATATCGAGATCGTTGGCGTCAACGACCTGCTCGAGCCGGACTACCTGGCCTACATGCTGAAGTACGATTCCGTGCACGGTCGTTTCAAGGGCGACATCTCGGTGGAGGGCAACACGCTGGTCGTCAACGGCCGCAAGATCCGCCTCACGGCGGTCAAGGACCCGGCCGAGCTCAAGTGGAACGAAATCGGCGCGGACGTCGTCGTGGAATCCACGGGCCTTTTCCTCACCAAGGAGACCGCCGAGAAGCACCTGGCCGCCGGCGCGAAGAAGGTGATCCTGTCGGCGCCGTCCAAGGACGACACGCCGATGTTCGTGTTCGGCGTCAACGACAAGACCTACGCCGGCCAGGCGATCATCTCGAACGCTTCGTGCACGACCAACTGCCTGGCGCCGGTCGCCAAGGTGCTGAACGACACCTGGGGTATCAAGCGCGGCCTGATGACCACGGTGCACGCGGCGACCGCCACCCAGAAGACCGTGGACGGCCCGTCGAACAAGGACTGGCGCGGCGGCCGCGGCATCCTCGAGAACATCATCCCGTCGTCCACCGGCGCGGCCAAGGCTGTCGGCAAGGTGATCCCCGAGTTGAACAAGAAGCTCACCTGCATGGCCTTCCGGGTTCCGACATCCGACGTCTCGGTCGTGGACCTGACCGTCGAGCTCACGAAGCCTGCTACCTACGAGCAGATCTGCGCTGCGATGAAGGCGGCCTCCGAGGGAGCCATGAAGGGCGTGCTCGGTTACACCACCGACAAGGTGGTCGCGACTGATTTCCGCGGCGAGAGCTGCACGTCGGTGTTCGACGCTGGTGCCGGCATCGCCCTCGATGACACCTTCGTCAAGGTCGTCTCCTGGTACGACAACGAATGGGGCTATTCCTGCAAGGTGCTGGAGATGGCGCGGGTGATCGCGAAGTAGACCGCAGATCGGAACAGCGACAGTCCAGCGCACAACAGGTGGAGAAGACTATGGCTAATGTCATTCGCATGGCCGACGTTGACCTCAAGGGAAAGCGCGTGCTGATCCGCGAGGATCTCAACGTTCCGGTGAAGAACGGCGTCGTGACCAGTGACGCGCGCATCCGCGCATCGCTGCCGACGATCCGAGCGGCCCACGCAGCAGGCGCGCGTGTCATCGTAATGAGCCATCTCGGCCGTCCCGAGGAGGGCGTACCCGCGGAGGAATTCTCGCTTGCGCCGGTCGCGGCGCGCATATCGGAACTGCTCGGCCTCAAGGTGCGCTTCGAGCGCGAATGGCTGGAAGGGGTCGCCTGTGAGCCGGGCGAGATCGTGCTGGTCGAGAACGTGCGCTTCAACAAGGGCGAGAAGAAGAACCGCGACGAACTCGCGAAGAAGATGGCCGCGCTCTGCGACGTGTACGTGATGGATGCGTTCGCCACAGCCCACCGCGCCGAGGCGAGCACCAACGGCGTGGCGAAGTTCGCGCCGGTGGCCTGCGCCGGCCCGCTGCTCACCGGCGAGCTCGAGGCCCTCGAGAAGGCGCTCGGCAACCCGAAGCGGCCGCTGGTAGCCATCGTCGGCGGGTCGAAAGTCTCGACCAAGCTCACGGTGCTCGAGCACCTGCTCGGCAAGGTTGACCGGCTCATCGTTGGCGGCGGCATCGCCAATACGTTCCTCGCTGCGGCTGGGTTCCCGATCGGCAAGTCGCTGCACGAAGCCGAGATGATCGACATTGCCCGGGGACTCCTCGAGCGCTCGAAGGGTGCGGGTGTGGAGATTCCGCTGCCGAGCGACGTGGTGGTCGCGGACGAGTTCTCGGCCACCGCGGAGGCGGACGTGAAATCTGTCTCGGCCGTCGGTGAGAACGAGATGATCCTGGACATCGGGCCGGACACTGCGGACCGGTTTGCATCCGCGCTCGAAGGGGCGGGTACCGTCGTGTGGAACGGTCCGGTGGGTGTGTTCGAATTCGACCAGTTCGGCGAGGGCACGCGCGTGATCGCGCAGGCGGTCGCGCGCAGTCCCGCGTTCTCGATCGCCGGCGGCGGCGACACCATCGCCGCCATCGAGAAATACGGCGTCAGCGGCGACATCTCCTACATTTCGACCGCGGGCGGTGCTTTCCTCGAGTTCCTCGAGGGCAAGAAGCTTCCGGCGGTGGAAGTGCTCGAGGCGAGGGCA
>JALHTE010000334.1 GCA_022865595.1 Steroidobacteraceae bacterium
CCCGCATCTTCCGGCAGACGGCTGTGATTGCAGAAAGCCGAAGACAGCCCTGGTCGACGACTACGTCGCGCGCTCGCCCATCGACCCTGCCCGCAGCTACGTCGTCGGGGACCGCGAAACCGACATCACCCTCGCCCGCAACCTGGGTCTCGCCGCGATCCGGATCCTCAGGGACGGTGGCCCGGAGTACACCTGGGCCGCCGCCGTGCGCTGCCTGACACAGTCCCCCGAGCGCTCGGCGCAGGTCAAGCGCCGGACCCGGGAAACCGACATCGACGTCAAGGTCGCTCTCGACGCGGAATCGCCGATCACCATTGCGACTGGCCTGGGATTCTTCGACCACATGCTCGAGCAGATTGCACGCCACGGTGGGTTCTCGCTCGAACTGACGTGTCGCGGCGACCTGCAGATCGACGAGCATCACACGGTCGAGGACTGCGCGCTGGCGCTTGGCCAGGCCCTGCGGCAGGCGCTCGGCGACAAGCGAGGCATCGCGCGTTTCGGCTTCCTGCTGCCGATGGACGAAACCCAGGCCCAGGTCGCAATCGACCTGTCCGGGCGCCCCTACTCCGTTTTCGAGGGCAGCTTCAACCGCGAGCGCGTCGGCGAACTGCCGACGGAACTGGTGCCGCATTTCTTCCGGTCGTTCGCCGAGACGCTCGGGGCGGCCATCCATATCTCGGTGAAGGGAGAGAACACCCACCACATGGTCGAGGCCTGCTTCAAGGCCACCGGCCGGGCACTCAGGCAGGCCGTGCGCATCGAGGGACGGGAGCTGCCGAGCAGCAAGGGCGTGCTGTGAGCGCAGTCGTCATTATCGACAGCGGCGGCGCGAACATCGCCTCGCTCGTTTATGCACTGCGGCGGCTTGGCTGCGAAGCTGGCCTGACCCGCGACCCCGAAGTCGTCCGGACCGCCTCGCGGGTGATCCTGCCAGGAGTCGGTGCCGCGGCGGATGCCATGGCGCGGTTGCAAAGGCACGGGCTCGCACAGCTCGTGCCCCAGCTCACCCAGCCCGTGCTGGGAATCTGCCTGGGGATGCAACTGCTGTTCGAGGCCAGCGAGGAAGGCGGCGCGACCTGCCTGGGCATCCTGCCTGGCACCGCGCGGCGCTTCCAGGCGGCAGCGGACCGCCCGGTGCCACACATGGGCTGGAACCAACTCGAGGTCCGGGACGCCACGGCGCTGCTGCGCGGGGTCGAGAGTGGCGATTACACCTACTTCGTGCACAGCTTCGCCCTGCCGGTCAGCGCCGCTAGCGCAGCGACCTGCGATTACGGCGGCGAGTTCACGGCGGCGGTCAGCCGGGACAACTTCCACGGCACCCAGTTTCATCCCGAACGCTCCGGCAGGACCGGGGCACGCATCCTGCAGAACTTCCTGGAGGCCCGCTGATGGAACTGATTCCGGCCATCGACCTCAGGGACGGCCGCGTGGTGCGGCTGTTCCAGGGCGACTTCGCCTCCGAGACTCGCTACGAGGTAACTCCGGAGGATCTCTACGGCCGCTATGCCCGTGCGGGGGCACGCCGCGTGCACGTGGTCGATCTCGACGGGGCGCGGGACGGACGCGCCGGAAATGGACCGACCGTGGCGAAACTCGCGGCACTGGGCGCCCTGAAAGTCCAGTCCGGAGGCGGCCTGCGCTCGTCCCGCCAGGTCCAGGCGCTGCTCTCCATGGGCGTCGAGCGCGCCGTGATCGGCAGTGTCGCCGTGACCCAGGCCGGCGAGGTGGCCGAGTGGTTCGAAGAATTCGGTGCGGACCGGCTGATCCTGGCGCTCGACGTGCGCGTTGACGCCAGCGGCATGCCAAGGGTCGCCACCCATGGCTGGCAGGAGCAATCAAAGCTGTCCCTCTGGGACATGGTGAATCGCTTCGAGCGCGCAGGGCTGCAGCACGTGCTGTGCACCGACGTCGAGCGCGACGGTGCCTTGACCGGGCCCAACCTCGATCTGTATGCGGAGGCCATGGCGCGCTTCCCGGCGATCTCCTGGCAGGCCTCGGGAGGAGTCCGCGATGCGTCCGACCTCAACGACCTGGCACGGATCGGCGTCTGCGCGGCAGTGAGCGGCAAGGCCCTGATAGAGGGGCGCATCGCGCCCGAGGAGTTGCAGCCATACTTGCCCGGCGCATAATTCCCTGCCTCGACGTCCGCGACGGACAGGTCGTCAAGGGCGTCCAGTTTCGCGACCATCGGGTCGTGGGCGACATCATCGACCTCGCGTCGCGCTATCGCGACGAGGGCGCGGACGAGCTCGTCTTCTACGACATCACCGCCAGCCCGCAGGGGCGTTCGGTCGATCGCGGCTGGATCGCCCGGGTCGGCGAGGTTCTCGATATCCCGTTTTGCGTAGCGGGCGGCATCCGCAGCGTCACCGATGCGGAAGAGGTCCTTGCGGCGGGTGCCGAGAAGATCTCGGTCAATTCACCTGCGCTCGAGCGGCCCGAACTGATCGACGAACTCGCTCGGCGCTTCGGCGCCCAGTGCGTCGTGCTCGGCGTCGACAGTCGCAGTATCGACGACGACTGGCGCGTCTTCCAGTACACCGGCGACCCGGACCGCACCCTGGCGTCGGCGCGACGGACGCTGGAGTGGGTCCTCGAGGCCCAGGCGCGCGGCGCCGGAGAAATCGTCCTCAACTGCATGAGCGCCGACGGCGTGCGCCAGGGCTACGACATCGAGCAGCTGGCCGCCGTCAGGGCCGTTGC
>JALHTE010000335.1 GCA_022865595.1 Steroidobacteraceae bacterium
ATAACGCCCTCGGCGGGGCCGGCTGCCCGCATGGTTTTCCATGAGCAACCGCTGAACGAGCGGATGCGCAATTTTCTGCGCCTGGATTTCCTGTACCAGCAGGCGGTGCACCATCACACCAAGGCCGATCCGTGGTCGACGCGTGCGGCGGTGTCGGCGCTGCTCGAGATCCTCACCGTTACGCAACGCGGCGATGTTCGTGGCGAAGTGCTGAAGGAACTCGAGCGGCAGATGGCGCAGCTCGCTGCATTCAACAGCCGGCCAGGTGTCGATGCGGGGCGGCTGCGGGTTCTGCTCACCAAGCTGCACAGCATGCGTGAGGCCCTCGCGACGGTCGGCGCGCTGTTCATGCAGCCGCTGCGTGATTCCGAGTTCCTGAACGCGATCAAGCACCGCAGCACGATCCCCGGCGGCACCTGCGAGTTCGACCTGCCGAACTACACGCACTGGCTCAATCTTCCGGACGAGATACGCGGCGCGGACTTCGCCCACTGGCTGGCGGTCATCCGCCCACTCGGGGACGCGGTCAGCGAACTGCTGTGGATGACGCGCGAACAGGCGCGCTCGCGCCCCGAGGTTGCGTCCGGCGGCGTGTTCCACCTGACGCTCGACCGCGACGTTCATACGCAGATGATCCGCATCGCGCTGCCGGACGGCACGGACATCTACCCCGAGATCAGCGGCAGCCATCACCGTTGCAGCATCCGCTTCCTCTACTGGCAGGATCCAGTGAACCGGCCGGTGCAGGCGACGGAGGACGTTCACTTCACGCTGTGCGTCTGCACCTGAGGCGCCACCGCTCGCTGCCATCGCGATGCCGACCGTTGTTCCCTGCCCAACCTGCCAGCGACCTGTCAAGTGGTCCGAGGCCTCGCCGTTCAGGCCTTTCTGCAGCGATCGCTGCAAGCTGATAGACCTCGGCGCGTGGATCGCGGAGAAACACGTGATACCGGGCGAGGAAATCTCATCAACGGCGAACGAGGACGATGGTTCGGGCGAGCGCCCGCTGAACGCCTGAGTCCAGCTGATCAGGCGTCGCGCGCGAGCAGCGCATCGATCATCGGCTGGTCGGCATCCAGAATGTCCTCGAATTCGAGTCGCTCGGGCCGCACCCATTTGAGCGCCTGGCCGTCGAGCCCGCGCGGATCACCGCTCCACGACGTGACCAGCCACAGGTCGAGGCGAACGACCCTGTCGGCATAGGCATGTGAATAGCGGATCAGGCGCTCGGCGTCGTGGACCTCGACGCCCAGTTCCTCGCGCAGCTCGCGCACGAGTCCGTCGCGGGCATCCTCGCCCCGGTCGACCTTGCCGCCGGGAAATTCCCAGCGCCCGGCCAGTGCCTTTCCTTCGGGCCGTTGCGCAATCAGCACGCGACCTTCGGCGTCGAACAGCGCGCCGGCCACGACCTCGAGGAAGAAGGGGGCATTCTCCTTTTCCAAATTAGCCCATTCGTCACTCATGTTGTGAGCGGCATGGAAAAGGAGAATGTCCCCTCTCCTGAAAAGGGGAATGTCCCCTCTGCCCTATGCTTCGCGGGCGATCTGGCCGTGGCAGTGCTTGAACTTGCGGCCTGAACCGCAGGGGCAGGGCTCGTTGCGCCCGACCTTGCGGCCATCGCGCACGAT
>JALHTE010000336.1 GCA_022865595.1 Steroidobacteraceae bacterium
CCAGGGCATCCGCAAGGTGCAGGCAGCGTTCAAGAAGATCTTCGGCCTCGGTGACGATTTCGCCACCGACGGCGGCCAGTTTGACCGCCTGCTCGATGATGAGGAGACGATCGACGCAGGCTCGCTGCGGGGGCGCGTCATCGCGACTCCCGGCCACACCAACGATAGTGTCGCCTACCTGTTCGGTGACGCCTTGTTCGTGGGCGACACCCTGTTCATGCCGGACAGCGGCTCTGCACGTTGCGACTTCCCGGGTGGCGATGCTGCCGAGCTGTACCGCTCGATCCAGCGCATGTTCGCGCTCCCCGAAGACACCAGGGTCTTTGTCTGCCACGACTACTCACCGGGCGGTCGCGAGGCGCGCTGCGAGACGACCATCCGCGAGCAGCGGGACGCGAACATCCACGTACGTGACGGCGTGAGTGAGCAGGAATACGTCGAAATGCGCCGCGCGCGCGATGCAACGCTCGAAGTACCGAACCTGCTGATCGCATCCGTGCAGCTGAACATCCGTGCCGGCGCATTGCCACCGGCGGAAGCGGACGGCGTGAGCTACCTCAGGGTTCCACTGAACGTGCTCGGCCGCCCCTTGTGAGCAACGCTTCTTCCCTTTACCAAGGATGACTGTTCAATGACCCACCATGCCCAGGTCATCGATGCCACTCCCGAGCAGGTCGATGCGTGGCTGAAGGCCGGCGAAATCCTGCTCGTCGATGTCCGTGAGGCGAACGAATACGCGTTCGAGCGGATTCACGGTGCGTTGCTCTATCCGCTGTCTACATTCCACGCGGCAACGCTCCCGACGGAGGGCCGGCGGCTGGTACTGCAGTGCGCCGGCGGGCGCCGCTCGCTGACCGCCGCCCACCAGCTCCAGGCCGCCGGGCACCACCAGGTCACGCACCTCGCGGGCGGCCTGCAGGCATGGAAGGCAGCGGGCCTGCCGCTGATACGCGTCGACCCACAGACCGGCCGCGTCGTCGACGACGGCCGACGTTGATCAAGACAAACGGAGATTCCCCATGAGTATCGATCGAATCGTCCTCGCTTTCGCCGGCGCCATGATCCTGGTGAGCCTGATCCTCGGGATCTACGTGAGCCCGTACTGGTTCTGGTTCACGGCCTTCGTCGGGGCGAACCTGTTCCAGTCAGCCTTTTCTGGCTTCTGCCCGCTGGCTGTCATCCTGCGCAAGCTGGGCGTGCAGCCCGGCGCCGCCTTTCGCTGAAAGGAAGAGCGTCATGAGGCCAGCCGCGACCGCAGCCCGCGTATTTGTGTCGCTGTGCGTGCTTGCGGCAGTCGGAACCACGGTCACCGAAGCCGCCAGCGACGCGCCGGCCACGGCTCCGGCCGCGCTCGCGACCTTCACGGTCACGTCTTCGATCGTCCCGTCCGAGCGCTTGCTCGATGGCACGGTCGAGGCCATCCACCAGGCCACGCTGTCGGCCCAGACCGCCGGGCGCATCGCCGCGATCGACTTCGACGTGGACGACCGCGTTGCTGTTGGCACGGTCATCGTCCGTATCCGCAGCACTGAGCAGGTCGCGGGCCTCACGCAGGCGCAGGCCGCGCTGAAGGAAGCTACGGCACGAGAGGCGGAAGCGCAGGCGAACTACCGTCGCATCTCGGACATGTATCAGCGCAAGGTCGTCGCGCGCGCCACTTTCGACGAGGCGACCACCGCGCGCGACGCAGCGGTCGCCCGGCTCGATGCCGCGAGGGCTGGCCTCGACTCCGCGCGGGAGGGTGTCGCGTACACCGAGATCCGCACCCCCTACGCCGGCGTCGTGACGCGCAAGCTCACGCAGGTCGGCGAATCCGTCGCTCCCGGCACGCCGCTGATGGTCGTCGCGTCGCTCGACGCGCTGCGGGTAGTCGCGGAAGTCCCGCAGAGCGTGGTGGCGCAGGTTCGCAAGGCGCGCGAGGCTGTCGTCTACGTGGACGGCAGGCGCGTCGAGGCGGCCGGGCTCACGCTTTACCCATCCGCCCGGCCCGAAACCAACACCTTCGGCATCCGTGTAGACCTGCCCAGGGACGCATCGGGGCTCGCGCCAGGCATGTTCGTGAAAGTCGGACTGGTCACTGGCGAATCGGACCTGCTGCTCGTGCCGCGCAGCGCGCTCGTCGAGCGCAGCGAGATGCGTGCCGTGTATGTCGTCGCACCGGACGGACGCGTGTCGCTGCGACAGGTCCGCCTGGGACGCCCGCGCGGTGAGAGCATCGAGATACTTGCTGGCCTCGTGTCGGGCGAAACAATCGCGGTGAACCCCGCGGCCGCCGCGGCGCGGATCCGCCAGCAGGCGGTTGCGCATGACTGAGAAGCTCGGCTTCAGCGGGCGGGTTGCTCGGCTGTTCCAGGACAGCGAGCTCACGCCGCTGCTGGGACTGACGGCGCTGCTGCTCGGCATGTTCGCAGTGCTGGTGACTCCGCGCGAGGAGGAGCCGCAGATCAACGTGACGATGGCCAATGTCATCGTGCCGTTCCCGGGAGCGAGCGTCCAGCAGGTGGAGAACCTGGTCGCCACGCCGATGGAGAAGGTGCTGGCCGAGATCTCCGGCGTGAAGCACATCTACTCCGTCTCACGGCCGGGGGCCGCCGTGATTACGGTGCAGTTCGAGGTCGGGCAGGAGCGCACCGCTGCTATCGTGCGCCTCTATAACGCCATCTACTCCAACCAGGACTGGCGCCCGCCCGGGCTCGGTGTGATGCAGCCGCTGGTGAAGCCCAAGGGCATCGACGACGTACCGATCCTGAGCCTGACGCTGTGGACGAAGGACCCGGCGCGCGGGGCGCACGAACTCAGGCAGGTCGCGCACGCGATCGAGCCGGAACTGCAGCGCGTACCCGGCACGCGCAACGTCAATTCGATCGGCGGTCCGGACGAGACCGTGCACGTGACACTGGATCCGCAGCGGCTCGCCGGCCATGGCCTGACGCTGACCGAGCTCGCCGGCGCGCTGCAGGCGGCCAACCTGGTCGAGCAGGCCGGCTCGCTGGTCGCCAACGGTGCGGACGTCCCGGTACAGGCCGGTGAGTTCCTGGCCAACCGGGACGAGGTTGCCGGGCTCGTGGTCGCGCTGCACGAAGGGCGACCGGTATACCTGCAGGACGTCGCGACAGTGAGCGAAGGCCCGGACCAGCCCGAGCAATACGTGAGCTACGGCGCCGGCCCCGCTGCCGCGCAGAAGGGCATCGAGCTTGCGGGCTCCGCGCCGGCCATCACGATCGCGATCTCGAAGAAGCCCGGCGAAAACGCCATCGACGTCACCCGCTCGGTGATCGACCGCGTCGAGCAGCTCCGCGGCACGTTCATCCCCGACGGCGTCGAGGTGACGGTGACGCGCGACTACGGCGTGACCGCCAACGACAAGGCGCAGAAGCTGATCCAGAAGCTCGCCTTCGCGACGGCTTCCGTCGTGCTGCTGGTGTGGCTCACGGTCGGCTGGCGCGAGGCCGCAGTGGTCGGCGCCGCGGTCGTCATCACGCTGGCGGCGACGCTGTTCGCGTCCTGGGCGTGGGGCTTCACCATCAACCGGGTGTCGCTGTTCGCGCTGATCTTCGCGATCGGCATCCTGGTGGACGATGCCATCGTGATCGTGGAGAACATCCACCGGCACATGGCCTTCGGGCAGGGCGGGCTCGCCGAGATCATCCCCCGCGCGGTCGACGAAGTGGGCGGTCCAACCATCCTGGCCACGTTCACCGTGATCGCGGCGCTGCTGCCGATGGCGTTCGTGTCCGGACTGATGGGGCCCTACATGAGCCCCATCCCGATCAACGCGAGCATGGGCATGCTGATCTCGCTCGCGATCGCGCTCAGCTTCACGCCGTGGCTGTCGAAGCGAATGCTGTCGCACTCTCACGCGGTACCGACCGACGCTGCGGGCGGCACGCGCCTGCTCAGGTTTTTCGAGCGCGTCATGTCGCGGTTCCTGCGAGGCGACGATGCCCGGCGCAACCGGCACAGGCTCTACCTGGGGACGCTCGTAGCGATCGTGCTCGCC
>JALHTE010000337.1 GCA_022865595.1 Steroidobacteraceae bacterium
CGATATTGTCGGCGATGCCGCCCTGCGTCGTGATGACGGTCCACACCCAGCCGTTGAAGTGGTAACGGAACAGGTCGTACGTGCGCGCATCGATGAACAGCACGACCTGATACACGGTCAGCAGCACCGCGCTGAATCCCGCGAGCAGCCTGCCGCGCAGTCCGATGCGCGAAAGTACCCAGCACACCGTTGTCGGCAGCCCCGATGTCCAGGCTATGGCGGCGAGCAGCGCGATGTTCAGGAAGACGAGCCCCTTTGGGCCGATCCCATCGGGCACGTGCGCGCGGTAGACCTGTGCCTGGATCAGGCCAAGTGCGATGTTCGCAAGCCACAGCTCGAACAGCGCGCGACGTTCGACCGATCTCTCCTTCATTGGCGGTTTCATGGTGCCTTCCGCAGGTCTTCTATCAGCGTGGCGCCCTGCATCGCCTCCACCTCGTGTTCGTTGTCGCGCCAGGGCTCGGCAATGGCCTCGTCATCCCACTGCCTCATCGACGGCATCGCCAGCAGTTCGCGCGCGTAGGCGGCCGAAGCACCCGACAGCGGGAGTCCGTATGTGCGCACGCGGAACGCAACCGGCGCGTAGAACGCGTCGGCTGCCGTGAACGATGGACCCGCAAGGAAGGGGCCGCCGAACCGTTGCAGCCCTTCGGACCAGAGTTCGTCGATTCGGTCGAGATCCCGCTGGAGATCAGGAGTGATCGCGTCCAGCCTGACGCGCAGGCCGCAGTTCATCGAGCAGCGCTGGCGCAGTGCACCGAACCCGGAGTGCATCTCCGCGGCCGCGCAACGCGCCCACGCCCGAGCAGGCCCTTCCTCCGGCCAGGCACCGGCGTGCCGTTCGGCAAGGTACTCGGCGATGCCCATCGAATCCCAGACCACGGTCGCGCCATCCACCAGGCACGGAACCTTGCCGCTCGGCGAGAACGCGCGAAATTTCGCCCAGCTGGTGCCCGGATCGAACGGGGCCAGGTGCTCGGTGAACGCAATCCCGAGCGTCCGCATCAGCACCCACGGCCGCAGCGACCACGAAGAGTAGTTCTTGTTGCCTATATAGAGTTCGTACATCAACCCTCCCCGAAGGCGGCCGGCATGATAACCACACGATGGCTGGCGCCGCACGACCGGGTCTTCGCCCGGACCCGGGCGCGCCTTCAGTAGTGCGGCGGTATTTCGACCGCGCCGGGATCCGACGAACGGTTTTCAAGGTCCTCGACCTGGCGGCGCAGGTTCCGGTTGAGTTCGAGCGCCGTGTCGATTTCCCGCTGCTGCCGGTAGACGACGTCGCTCAGTTCCTGCAACGCGCGCTCCAGGTGAGCGAGCTTGAACTCGATCGCCTCGACGCGTTGCGCGTCGCTCATGTCGTTTTCTCCCGCAGTGCTCACAGCATTGGCGCTGCCATGAATGCGAAGCCTTCCTTCAGCCGCTCGCCGAGCGCGCGGTCCCGCAACTGCTCCGCCGCTACCGGGACCGACTGCGCCTCGTAGCTGCGCTGCAGTTCCAGCAGCTGCAGCGTGAAGTCCTGGTCGTAGATCGCCAGCATCAGCTCGAAATTCAGCGAGAGGCTGCGAATATCGAGGTTGGCGGTGCCGAACAGTGACAGCTCGCCGTCCACCGTAATGCTCTTGGTGTGGAGCAGGCCCCCGGTGTAGCGCCGGATGCGCACGCCCGCATTCGTCAGTTCCTCGAAGAACCAGCGGCTTGCGTATTCCACCAGCCACGAGTCGTTGCGGTCCGGTACGATCAGCGTGACTTCGCAACCGCGCAGCGCGGCGTTTTCGAGCGACAGCGCGAGTGCCGCGTCGGCGACGAAGTACGGGGTGGTGAGCACGATGCTGTGCCGTGCGCTGGCGATGGCCTGGGTGATGAGTCGCAGGTTCGCCGTGTCGTCGGTGCCCGGGCCGGACATCACGACCTGGGCGACCTGCTGGCCGCGCGCCGCTGCCCAGGCCTTGCGGTAATCCTCGGCCAGCACCGACGGCACCTCGCCTGTCTGCATGCCCCAGTCGAAAAGGAACACGGCACGCAGCGCGCCGACGATCGGGCCCTCGGCCCGTGCCATTGCATCGACCCACTCGCCGACGCCAGCGCCCTGCTTGAAGTAGCGCGGGTCCACGAGGTTCATGCTGCCGGTGTAGGCGATGCGTCCGTCGACGACCACGACCTTGCGGTGCAGTCGCAGGTCGATGCGCCGGAACGGGATGCGCCACGGGCTGACGCCGAGCGCCACCTGCAGGTCGATGCCATGCGAGCGCATGCGCGCCGGTCCCGCCGACTTCAGGAACTCCTTGCTGCCGAGTGCGTCGAGCAGCAAGCGCACCTTCACGCCGCGCGCGACGGCGCGGGCAAGCGCCTGCTCAACCTCGTCGGCCGTACCGCCGGCATTCCAGATGTAGAACTCCATCTCGATGCAGGCGACTGCACGATCCACGTCTGCGATGATTTCGCGCAGGATCGTCTCGGCACCGTCGAGCAGGCGGAACGACGAGTGGGCCATCAACGGCATGCCGGTCGAGTTGAACGCGAGTCGCGCGAGGCCGTCCCAGGGCGAGGGCAGCGACTCGGGATCCGAGCGCTCGTCGCGGGTCAGCGTATTCACCGCTGCGGGCAGGCCGGTATAGAAGGCACGTGCGAAGTCGGCGCGGCGCTTGCCGATGGGGCGTTCGCCGATCAGCAGGTAGGCGATGGCACCCACGCCGGGAAACACCGCAGTCAGCAGCAACCAGGCAAAGGAACTGCCTGGCGCATGACGGCTCAGCATGACGCGCACGCCGACCGCGGCCACGATTGCGATGTGCGCAGAGATCAGTACGGCGGCTTCGAGGTGCTGTGTGGCCATGGGTACAAATCCTGCCTCAGCCGGCAGCGCCCAGCGACGGGGCCAGTGTCTTGAGTCCGCTCCAGGCGATTTCCACGCCCAGGCAGACGACGATGAATGCGCTCAGGCGCATCAGCACCGAGAGGCCGCTGGGCCCGAGGCGGCGCGCGAGCCGATCGGCATTCGCGAGGCACAGGTAGGTCACGAACGCGGCGGCGACGACGCCAACGGCGGCGCCGAACTGCGCCATCGCGGTCTCAAGCAGGTGACCCCGGCTGGTGTGGGCGCTCAAGGTGAGTGCCACTGCGATCGATCCGGGCCCGATCGTCAGCGGAAACGTGAACGGATAAAAGATGCTGCCGGAATAGTCGCCATGGTCGCCGCTCGGCGAGTCCTGGGCCTTTGCCTCCGCAGACGCGTCTGGCTGGAACAGCATGCTCCAGCCCATGCCGGCAATGACTGCGCCGCCCGCGAGTTGGACAATCGGGACCGAAATCCCGAATAGCGCGAGGAACAGGCGACCTGCGACCAGCACGACCAGCAGCAGGATCACGGCGTTGATCGCGACGCCGCGTGCAATGCGCCTGTGCGTTGCCGAGTCGGCCTGGCTGGTCAGGCCCAGCAGGATGACGGCCGTCCCGATCGGGTTGATGACCGGCAGCAGTGCCGCGAACGCCGTGGGTATGGCCTTCAGCAGAAAGGTGATGTCGCCCATGCATGGTTTCCGTGTTGTCGCCGTCGCCCTGCGCCGGCCGTCAAAGCTTGTACGTGGACAGCAGCAGGCTCGTCTCGGTGCTGGCGATTCCGTCCACCTGGCGGATACGCCCGAGTACGCGATCGAAAGCCTCGAGGCTGTCGGCGCGCAGTTCCGCAACGATATCCCAACGACCGTTGGTCGTGTGCAGCGCCTCGACCGCGGGATCGCCGCGCAGCGTACGCAATACGGAATCCGCGCGGTTTCCGTCGACCGCGATGGTCATCAGTGCCGCGATGCGATGCTCGTCCACCTGCGGCTTCAGCCGGACCGTGTAGCCGGTGATCGTGCCGTCCCGTTCGAGCTTCGTGATCCTGTTCTGCACCGTACCGCGGGCGACGTGCAGTGCCTTGGCGATCGAGGCCACCGTCGCACGTGCGTCGGCGCGGAGCAGGGCGATCAGCCGCCGATCCAAGTCATCCATGTGGGTTGCCAGGAAGCTGCCATAACGTCAATAAGAGCATACAGAATGCTCAAAATACAACTCATTATGAGTGCTTTGTTGGCTTCCTGCTGGCTCCAGAAGCCGCGAAAATGGGAGCATACGGCACTGCCCGCCGGGGCAGGCGTGGCAGGTACGGGAGAATCAAATGATCGACTACATCGGCGTCAGTGACCTTGAGCGACTGGTGCGCGCGATCGGCACCGGATCCTTCATCGAGCGGCTCTCGACCGAAATCGAGTCGGACTACCGGCGCTGGGACGAATTCGAGAAGACGCCGCGCTCTGCCAGCCACTCGCCGGTGGGCGTGATCGAGCTGATGCCGATCACCGACGGCCGGCTCTACACGTTCAAGTACGTGAACGGGCACCCGAAGAACACCTCGGAGGGACTGCTCACGGTCACTGCATTCGGCGTGCTCGCCGACGTGCACACCGGATATCCGCTGCTGCTCTCTGAACTGACAGTGACCACCGCGCTGCGCACGGCGGCGATGTCGGTGCTTGCCGCTCGCTGGATGGCACGCAGCGACAGCCGCGTGATGGCGCTGATCGGCAACGGCGCGCAGGCTGAATTCCAGGCGATCGGCTTTCACCGGATGCTCGGCATCCGCACTCTCCGTGTGTACGACGTCGATCCGGTGGCGACTGCCAAGCTCGAGCGCAACCTGCGCTCGATAGCCGAGGTGGCCGGGCTCGAGGTCGTGCGCTGCGGCTCGGCGGCTGAAGCCTGCAGGGGCGCCGACATCGTCACGACCGTGACCGCCGACAAGAAGAATGCGGTGATCCTCACACCGGACATGATCGAGCCGGGCATGCACCTGAACGCCGTGGGCGGTGACTGCCCGGGCAAGACGGAACTGCACCGCGACATCCTGCTCGCGCCCAACGCGCGGGTGGTGGTCGAATTCGAGCCCCAGTCGCGCATCGAGGGCGAGTTGCAGCAGTTGCCGGACGATTTCCGCGTGACCGAGTTTGCCGACGTGGTGCGGGGCTCGGCCCGTGGGCGCGCCGGCCCGGACGAGGTCACGATCTTCGACTCCGTCGGCTTCGCGCTCGAGGACTATTCGGCGCTGCGGTTCCTGCACTCGCTGCTGGCGGCAGACACTGCAGGGCGTCGGCAGATCGACCTGCTGCCTGAACTCGTCGACCCGAAGGACCTGTTCGGCGGCACGATCGGTGCCACCGCTGCCGTTCGCATACGCCGCGCCGGCTGAGGAGCATAGATGGCCATCGTGTCCATGATCGGTGCACCGACAGACATCGGCGCGAGCGCGCGCGGGGCGTCGATGGGGCCGGAGGCCCTGCGGGTTGCGGGACTGCGCGACACGCTGCAGGGGCAGGGGCTCGAGGTCCACGACTACGGCAACCTGCGCGGCCCGCACAATCCCTGCCTGCCGCCGGTGGACGGCTACCGCCACCTTGCCGAGGTCAATGAATGGAACCAGCTGGTCCACGACGCGGTGCTCGGCGAACTGGAGGCAGGGCGCCTGCCGATCCTGCTCGGCGGCGACCACAGCCTGGCGATCGGTTCCATTTCGGCGGTTGCCCGCCATTGCAGGACGAGCGGCAAGCGGCTGCGCGTGCTGTGGCTCGACGCACACGCCGACTTCAACACCCATCTGCTGACGCCGAGCGGCAACGTGCACGGCATGCCGGTCGCGTGCCTGTGTGGTTACGGTCCTGCCGAGCTCACCGGGATGGCCGGCGCGATGCCGGCGTTGGATCCGGGGGCGATCCGGCAGATCGGCATACGCAGCGTGGACCAGGGCGAGAAGCGCTTCGTGCACGAGGTCGGGCTCGAAGTGTTCGACATGCGATACATCGACGAGATGGGCATGCGCCATACGCTCGAGCAGTCGCTGCTGGGGCTCGATGGCGACACGCACCTGCACGTCAGCTTCGACGTGGACTTCCTGGATCCGGACATCGCGCCCGGCGTGCTCACCACCGTGCCGGGCGGTCCGTCGTACCGTGAGGCCCAGCTGTGCATGGAAATGATCGCCGACACGGGCTTGCTGGCCTCGCTGGACGTAATGGAACTGAACCCTGCGCTTGACGTGCGCAACCGCACGGCGCAGGTGGCCGTGGACCTGGTCGCCTCGCTGTTCGGCAAGAGCACGCTGATGCGCCGCTGAGGCCTGGTTCACGGTGCGCCCGTCGCGGATTCACTTGGGGCCCGTTCTGCGGCATCATGCGCACCGTCGATTACCGACCGCCCGCGGCCAGCTCCCTGCTGGAGCGCAACGACCCCTGGAGTATCCAATGAAGATCCGTACCGCTTCTGCCTGTGCCCTGGCCGTCGCCGCGGCGCTTGCGGTCCTCGCACCCGCGACTTTGCGTGCCGAGACACCAGACGAGTGGCAGTTCAACGCCACGATCTACGGCTGGTTGCCCAGCATCAACATGGACCTGTCGTATCCGATCGACAGCGGAGGCTCGAGCGCGGAAATTACCGGCAGCGACATCCTGGACGCGCTGAACTTCACCTTCATGGGCGCCTTCGGCGCGCAGAAAGGCAAGTGGGGCCTGTGGACCGACGTGATCTACCTGGACCTGAGCGCGTCGACCAAGAAGACCAAGTACCTCACGATCGGAGGCGAGGAACTGCCTGGTGCCACGGGCAAGGCCGATCTTACGATAACCGGCTGGCTCTGGACCACGGTCGGAACGTATCGTGTTGTCGATCACCCGCACTACCAGATGGACGTGCTCGCTGGCGCGCGCATGCTGGACCTGAGCACGGACCTGAAGTGGAAACTGAGCGGCGATCTCGGCGACCCGCCGTTGATCGACGCCTCGGGCAAGGCCAACGCCTCCCAGACCAATTGGGACGGCATAGTCGGTATCAGGGGCCGGGCCGAGTTCGGCGATGACCACAAGTGGTTCATGCCGTACTACCTCGACATCGGCGCCGGCGACAGCGATTTCACCTGGCAGGCGATCCTCGGCGCGGGCTATGCATTCGACTGGGGTGACGTGCTGGCGGTATGGCGCTACCTGGACTACGACATGTCGAACAGCGACCCGATCCAGAACACCGACTTGAGCGGACCCGCGCTCGGCGTCACCTTCCACTTCTGACAAGGCACAGGCCGGGCCGCCGATCGCTATCGACGGCCCGGCCGCCGCCCCGATTGGGGGCAACATTTCTTCTGGCACCACGATAGACCGCTACAGCGCACCCCAATGGCTGGGTGAGCGCGCGGTGCGTCGTTTCCACGTGATGGCCAAGCCGGCCGGCTCGGCCTGCAACCTCGACTGCAGCTACTGCTTCTATCTTTCCAAGCAGGACCTGCCGGGCGGGCCCGGCGGCGGGCACATGCACGACGACGTGCTCGAGCGTTTCATCGCGGACTACATCGCGAGCGTGACGGCCGACGAGGTCGTGTTCTCCTGGCAGGGCGGCGAACCGACGCTGATGGGCCTCGAGTTCTTCGACAAGGTCGTGGCGCTGCAGAAGAAGCACGCGAAGCCAGGCCAGCGCATCGAGAACGACCTGCAGACCAACGGCACGCTGCTTGACGAGGACTGGGCGCGATTCCTGAAGGAGCACTCGTTCCTGGTAGGGCTCTCGATCGACGGCCCCAGGGACGTGCACGACCATTACCGGATCACCAAGAAGGGCGAGCCGACCATTGACCGGGTCTGCGACGCGGCGGCGACACTACGGCGCCATGGTGTTCGCTACAACACGCTCACCTGCGTCAGTCGCTACAACGCATCAAAGCCACTCGACGTCTACCGCTTCCTGCGACGCGAACTCGACTCGACCTACCTGCAGTTCATCCCGATAGTCGAACCACGCGAGTTCGAGGGCACCGCGCCGCAACGCTGGGATCTCGAACGCATGGTGGCCCTTGGCGATCCCCGAACCAGCCCCGATCACCCGGAGTCGGTGGTTACGCCGTGGACGGTGGACGCCGAGGAGTACGGCTACTTCCTGTCGAAAGTCTGGGACGAGTGGCTGGCGCGCGACTACGGCAAGGTTCTGGTGAATTTCTGCGAGACGCTGGTCGCGCAGCACATGGGCCTGTCGTCGCAGATCTGCGTGCACAGCGAGTTTTGCGGCAAGGGCGTGGCACTGGAGCACGACGGCAGCGCCTATGCCTGCGATCACTACGTCTACCCGGAATACCGGCTCGGCAACCTGCGCGAACGTTCACTGGGTGAAATGGTGTTCTCGCCCGAGCAGGTGCGCTTCGGCTACGCCAAGTCGGAGAGCCTGCCCGCGTATTGCAGGCAGTGCGAGTTCCTGTCGGATTGCTGGGGCGAGTGCCCGAAGAACCGCTTCCTTAGGACTCCGGCTGGCGAGCCGGGGCTGAACTATCTCTGTGCGGGGCTGAAGCGCTTCTTCGCTCATGCGACGCCGGCGGCCACCAAGCTGGCCCGCAAGCTGAACAAGCTGGGCTAGCTTTACTCGCGGCGTCTCGCGACGACCTGCACCACCGCGCTCGGGCCGGCATGACCGGGGCCCTCGTGGATCACGCGCTCGCGTTCCTCGGCGTGCACGAACTCCAGTCCCGCGAGTTCCTCGCGCAGGCCGGCCAGCGTGGGCAGCAGGTCGAGGTCCTTCGGGCCACCAGTTCCATGGGCGAGCTGCGCGGGCGTGTACGCCTCGAGCAGGAACACGCCCCCGACCTTCAGGCCTGCGACTACCTGCCGGTGAACCACTGCGCGCAGCGCACTGGGCAGGTGGCACCAGATCGAAACGATGCCGTCCCAGCGGTTCGGTTCTACCTGGTAGACGGCGAGGTCGGCGACCAGGGTATCGAGGTGCACGCCCTTAGCCGTCGCCAGTTGCACCGCCTTGCCGAGCCCGACAGGGGACTGGTCCACCGCAAGCGGGCGAAAGCCTTGCTGCGCGAGAAAGACCGCGTTGCGTCCCTCGCCCTCGGCGAGGCACAGCACGTCGCCACCGTGGCGGATTTCCGCGCAGTGCTCGCGCAGGAAGTCGTTCGGCTCGGTGCCGTAGAAGTAGTTCGCCGTGCCGTATCGCTCGTCCCAGGAAATCATCAGGGCTTTCTCCTCGCGGTGTGTAGCCAAAACTACGCCGCCTACGC
>JALHTE010000039.1 GCA_022865595.1 Steroidobacteraceae bacterium
CGCCGGATGCGTGAGGCCGTGCGCCAGCGGAATGTCGTTGGCTCGACCGGTAACTGCTGCAGGCAGGAACTGCGGCGCAGGCTTGGTTACTGTCGTGGGATCGCAGGCGTAGTCGCCCTCGAGCATATCGGCATATGGCCCGCCGGTCGTGAGAAGGAAGCAGCGGAAGTCATTCGCAGTGGCCGTGACGTCGAAGGTGACCCACGCGCGATCGTAATAACCACTGGTACCGATGTCCTCGGTGTAATTGAAGGCTGTGCAGTGTGCTGCGGTCAGGATCACCTTGTCGGAAATGAGCGCGCCGGAACAGGATTGCTCGGCGTAGGCAACCTCTGGCTCGGCGCCGGGCGGCAGGTAGACGAAAAATTCATAGTAGCCGGCGACCGCAGGGAACTGGCTCGGCGTGACGGTCGGTCCGTCGCTCGAATGCGCGGCGGCGGCTGCAAGAACCGCCGTGGTCAGCAGCAGCTGACGAACGGTCTCAGTGGTCCCGGAGTGGCGCGAGAGTCTCGACATGGCTCATCTCCCCTGTATTTGCTGCGCGAGCATGGCATTACTCGGTGACCCGCGGCGCAGCATTGAACATTAATTCGCCAACTAGCCCGCCGCCGGCAGGCTTCGGTCACCCGGGTCGCCTCCAGGCCCGGTGTTGCTGCACTGCACGCACCACGACGTCGTGCCTTGCATTTGCATCCCTGCATGAGCAGGAGAATACTGACAATTCAGCCAGCATTTTCCCACCGCCAGGGGCGGCGTCTCCGGCCGTCCCGGCCGCAAGACCAGGGAGTTCTCCCATGAACGACATCCAGGCAAAGTCAGCCGCCACTCTTCCATCCGCTGCCGCCGGCTTCAAGACTTCGGTCCCGATCCGCGCGCGCTACGACAACTGGATCGGCGGAAAGTATGTTGCCCCGGTCAAGGGCAAGTATTTCTCGAACCCGACACCGATCACCGGCAAGCCGCTCTGCGACGTAGCCCGATCGACAAAGGAGGACGTCGAACTGGCGCTCGACGCTGCGCACGCCGCTGCGACGAGGTGGAATGTCAGTTCGCCCGCCGAGCGAGCTGTGATCCTGAACCGCATCGCCGATTGCCTCGAGGCCAACCTCGACACGCTGGCATTCATCGAGACCATCGACAACGGCAAACCGATCCGCGAGACCACCCACGCCGACATGCCGCTGGCGGTCGATCACTTCCGCTATTTCGCCGGGGCGATCCGCGCCCAGGAGGGCATGTTGTCGGAACTCGACAACGACACGGTCGCGTATCACTTCCATGAGCCGCTCGGGGTCGTGGGCCAGATCATCCCGTGGAACTTCCCGCTGCTGATGGCCGTGTGGAAGCTTGCCCCGGCGCTCGCGGCCGGCAACTGTGTCGTGATCAAGCCCGCCGAGCAGACGCCGGTCTCGATCATGGCGTTCATGGAGCTCATGGCCGACATCCTGCCGCCTGGCGTGGTCAACGTCGTGCAGGGATTCGGCGTCGAGGCGGGCAAGCCGCTGGCGTCGAGCCCGCGCATCGCGAAGATCGCGTTCACCGGCGAGACGACGACCGGGCGGCTGATCATGCAGTACGCGTCCGAGAACCTGATCCCCGTGACGCTCGAGCTCGGCGGCAAGTCGCCGAACGTATTCTTCGCCGACGTCCTCTCGGCCGACGACGACTTCTTCGACAAGGCGCTCGAAGGCTTCACCATGTTCGCCCTGAACCAGGGCGAGGTCTGCACCTGCCCGTCGCGTGCGCTGGTGCAGGCGTCGATCTACGACCGGTTCATGGAGCGGGCGATCGCGCGGGTCAAGCAGATCGTCGAGGGCAATCCGCTCGAGCCCGCGACGATGATCGGCGCGCAGGCGTCGAACGACCAGCTAGAGAAGATCCTGAGCTACATCGACATCGGACAGAAGGAAGGCGCGAAGGTGCTGACGGGCGGCGCGCGCCGGGTTCACGCCGGCGAATTCAAGGACGGTTACTACGTCCAGCCGACGGTGTTCGAGGGCACGAACCGAATGCGCATTTTCCAGGAGGAGATCTTTGGCCCAGTGCTTTCAGTTACGCCGTTCAAGGACTTCGACGAAGCGTTGTCGATTGCCAACGACACTTTGTATGGGTTGGGCGCAGGCGTGTGGAGCCGCGATGCAAACACCTGCTATCGCATGGGCCGGGGCATCAAGGCGGGGCGGGTATGGACCAACTGCTACCACGCCTATCCGGCGCACGCGGCATTCGGCGGCTACAAGCAGTCGGGCATCGGGCGCGAGAACCACAAGATGATGCTTGACCACTACCAGCAGACCAAGAACCTGCTGGTGAGCTACAGCCCGAAGAAGCTCGGCTTCTTCTGAGCGACCACGTGGCGGCGAGCCTGCCCGGGGCGGTGGCACGCGTCGCGATCACGGACGCGGCGGCGGGCGTGCTGCATGAGCTCGAGGCCGAGCACGGGCCGCTGCTGTTCCACCAGTCGGGGGGCTGCTGCGACGGCAGTTCCCCGATGTGCTATCCGCGCAGCGAGTTCAAGATCGGCCAGCGCGACGTCTTCCTCGGCGACATCGCAGGGACGCCGTTC
>JALHTE010000338.1 GCA_022865595.1 Steroidobacteraceae bacterium
CGGCGGCGAGGCCAGCGTCCCGCCTGGCGTGCATTGACGCCTCGCGGGCCGCGAATTCGTTTGCACCGCAGCAAGGCTCATTTAGACTCAACCAGATGTCCACCGCGCCAGAATCCTCATCGACCACCAAGCCGTCGCCCGCCGGGCGTGTTCCCGTACGCGTGTCCTTCGAGTTTTTCCCGCCTGCTGACGAGGCGATGGAAAGAACCCTGTGGGAGTCATTACAAAGGCTGGCACCGCTCGGCCCGCGGTTTGTCTCGGTGACCTATGGTGCCGACGGTTCGACCCGCGAGCGCACGCACAACATCGTCACGCGGATCCAGCGAGAGACTTCGCTGACGGCCGCACCGCACCTGACCTGTGTCGGGGCCAGCCGCGACGAGGTGCTCGACATCGCGCGGCGCTACTGGGACCAGGGTGTTCGCCACATCGTGGCGCTGCGGGGGGATCCGCCGGCCGGGTCCGGCGGGTATCGACCCCATCCGCAAGGGTTCTCCTACGCCTCCGATCTCGTGGCGGGACTTCGCGGCGTCGGCGACTTCGACATCTCGGTGGCGGCCTATCCGGAAGTCCATCCCCAGGCGCCCGGCGCTGCGTTCGATATCGAGATGCTCAAGCGCAAGCAGGATGCCGGCGCGACACGGGCGATCACCCAGTTTTTCTTCGACAATGCCCACTACCTGCGCTTTCGTGACGCCTGCGCCGCCGCCGGGATCGTCATGCCGATCGTCCCGGGCATCCTGCCGATCACCCGATTCCCGCAGCTGACGCGCTTTGCCGCACGCTGCGGCGCCTCGGTGCCGGGCTGGCTGGAGGAACGTTTCCAGGGCCTGGAGGACGATGCCGAGACGCGCAAGCTGATTGCGGCTGCCGTCGCGCTGGAGCAGGTGGCGCGGCTCGAGCACGAGGGCGTCAAGGAGTTCCATTTCTATACGCTCAATCGCGCCGAGCTCACCTATGCGATCTGCCACGCGCTGGGCCTGCGTCCCCGGCCAGACGGGGAACGAGGCTGATGGACGGACGCAGCGAGCGCGTGAAGACTTTCCGCCGCCTGCTGGGCGAGCGCATCCTGCTGCTCGACGGCGCGATGGGCACGATGATCCAGCGCCACCGGCTGGGCGAGGCGGATTATCGCGGCGAGCGCTTCGCCTCGTGGCCAAGCGACCTGAAAGGCGCCAACGACCTGTTGACGCTGACCCGCCCGGACGTGATCGGCAACATCCATCGGGAATACCTCGACGCTGGCGCAGACATCGTCGAGACCAACACCTTCAACGCCAATGCCCCCTCGCTGGCGGACTACGGCCTCGAGGGCCTGGTGGCCGAGATCAACCTGGAGGCCGCGCGGCTCGCGCGCCGGGTCGCGGATGAGGTCACGGCACGCAGCGGGCGGCAGCGTTTCGTCGCCGGCGCACTCGGCCCGACCAACCGCACCGCCTCGCTGTCGCCGGACGTCAACGATCCCGGTTATCGCAACATCGACTTCGATCGCCTGCGCGATACCTACGCCGAGGCCACCCGCGCGCTCATCGAAGGGGGCGTCGACCTGTTGCTGGTCGAGACCGTCTTCGACACCCTGAATGCCAAGGCAGCGCTGTACGCGGTCCGCGAGGTGCTGGACGAGCTCGGCCTCGACCTGCCGGTGATGGTGTCCGGGACGATCACCGACGCATCCGGCAGGACGCTGTCCGGCCAGACGGCCGAAGCCTTCTGGAATTCCGTCAGGCACGCCCGGCCGACCACGATAGGCCTCAACTGCGCCCTCGGCGCGCGGCAGCTGCGACCGTATATCGAGGAAATCTCGCGGATCGCGGACACCTACGTCTGCGCCTACCCGAATGCCGGCCTGCCGAACGCCTTCGGCGAGTACGACGAGCAGGCCGAGGATACGGCGCGGTTCATCAGGGACTGGGCCGAGAACGGTTTCGTCAACGTGGTGGGGGGATGCTGCGGCACGACACCGGACCACATCGCGGCGATGGCGCGTGCCGTGGCTGGGCTCGCTCCGCGAGTCCCGCCCGTGATCGAGCCGCGCTGCCGGCTGTCCGGCCTCGAGCCGCTGAACATCGGCCCGGAAACGCTGTTCGTCAACGTCGGCGAGCGCACCAACGTCACCGGCTCGGCGCGCTTTCGCAAACTGATCGAGGCGGACGACTATGCGGCCGCTCTCGACGTTGCGCGGCAGCAGGTCGCCAGCGGCGCGCAGCTGGTCGATATCAACATGGACGAGGGCATGCTCGACTCGCAGGCGGCCATGGTTCGCTTCCTCAACCTCGTCGCCGCCGAGCCGGACATCACCCGCGTGCCGGTCATGATCGACTCCTCCAAGTGGTCGGTGATCGAGGCGGGGCTGAAGTGCCTGCAGGGCAAGGGCGTGGTCAACTCGATCTCGCTGAAGGAAGGCGAGGGACCCTTCCTCGAGCAGGCGCGCAAGGTCCGGCTGTACGGTGCCGCGGTCGTCGTGATGGC
>JALHTE010000339.1 GCA_022865595.1 Steroidobacteraceae bacterium
TCCTTGGGCTCCTGAAGGCCGTGGAAGGGCTCTCCCGTGGTGAAGATCACTCCATCCTTACTATACGTGAACGGCACCATCGCCAATTCGATAATCTCGTGGCGTTCGGGATCGAGTCCGGTCGTCTCGACGTCGACGAACAGGCCGGTCTTGGTAGGGCAGCCGTCGGAGGCGTTGATCTTTGTGCGGGGGACGAGCTTTCGCAGAGCTATGCGCGATTTTGGGTGATGGGCGATCAGGCGGCGCGCTGATCTGACGTCGTGTTTATCTCGACGCCATCTTTGAATGTTACACCGGTGATCACCTTCGGCAACTGGTTTTCGCCGTTCAAGCGACGCCAGGTCTTCGCGGCCGCCATGATGATCTTGAAAACCATCAATCTTGCCGTTCTCTGCGAGAGGGAGCCCTTCGTGCGCACGGTGCGATGGCGAACGGTCGCGAACACACTTTCAATCGGGTTCGTCGTCCGCAGGTGATCCCAATGTTCGGCCGGGAAGTCGAAGAAGGCGAGCAGCGCATCGCGATCCTTCGTGACGCAGGCGACCGCCTTGGCGTACTTGACGCCATACTTCTCCACGAAGACTTCGAGGGCGGCTACCGCCTTTGCCCGGTCTGGCGCGCGGCAGACGTCGTTCAGGTCGGACTTGACCTGCGGCCCGATCGATTTCGGAACGGCGTTGAGCACGTTGACGACCTTGTGCAGCCAGCATCGCTGGTGACGGGTCGTGGGGAACACCTCATCGAGCGCCTTCCAGAAGCCGAGCGCGCCGTCGCCGACAGCGACTTCGGGAGCGACGCCCAGCCCACGCGCCTTCACATCGACGAGCAACTCCCGCCAGCTCTGGGCGCTCTCACGCATGCCGACCTGGAAGCCGATCAGCTCTTTCTTGCCCTCGGGCGTCGCGCCGATGAGGACAAGCATGCATTCGGCGGCAGGCTCCAGGCGCGCCTGGAGATAGACGCCATCGGCCCAGACATACACGTAGCGCCGCGCCGAGAGGTCGCGCTTTTGCCAGGCCTCGTACTCGCTCTCCCAGGAGGCCGTCAGCCGAGCGATGACGGACGGCGACAGGTTCGGCGCGTCCTTGCCCAGCAACGCCGTGAGCGCTTCCTGGAAGGCGCCGGTCGATATCCCCCGCAGGTAGAGGACCGGCAGGAGGGCGTCGAGGCTCTTCGAGCGCCGGGCCCAGCGTGGAAGGATAGCAGAGGTGAAGCGGATCTTCTCCTCGTGCGGGACGTCACCCCGGTCACGAACCTTCGGCCGGCTAACCTCGATCGGCCCAATCCCGGTCTGGATCGCTCGCTCGGGCGCGTGACCGTGCCGCACGAGCCGCTGTCGGCCATCGGGAAGCGACAGGTGTGCGAAGGCCGCAACAAACTCGTCGATCTCGGCGCCGATCGCGACCGCAAGCATCCGACGGGCCCCATCGCGCGCGATCTCCGTCAGGGGATCGTTGACGAAATCGGCCTGACGAAACGGAAGGACGGTGGTAATCTTTTCCATGGCGTATCGCTCCTTCGGGAGGTTCTGGCAGGCTCGACACCCGCCACGATACGCCGCCTTCTCAACCCGTCATCACCCATTTTCGGTCATAGCTCGGCACCAAATTGACTTTCGCTGATGTTCCGCCGACCATTCGGAAGAGTTAAAACACAGACCGGAGGGACGCATGAAGGAGGTTCTAACCTGGCGGCTCGCTTGCGCCGCCGCATTGGCGATGCTCGCAACAAGCACCGCGCCGGCTTTCGCTGAAGCCGACTACCCAACCCGCCCCGTGCAGGTGCTTCTCGGATTTCCGGCCGGCGGCGGCGCCGACATCATTGGGCGCCAATTCGTCA
>JALHTE010000040.1 GCA_022865595.1 Steroidobacteraceae bacterium
CGATGTGCTCGCGGATCTCGTCGGCCTTGCGGAGGTCGACGTCGTGCACCTCGTTCAGGTTGCCGTCGATGATCGCGCCGCGCGGCAGCATCAGGTTGTCCGCGCTGTAGTCGTTCGCCGACCGCGGGCAGTCGCCGTAGGACAGCAGGTACTTCGACGACAGGCCGCCGCCCCAGCTCGCCCAGTCCTTGTAGAAGCTGGCGATCGCGAGCAGGTCGGGGATGTAGACGTTGTCGATGAAGTCGATCGTGCGGTCGATGATGTCGCTGACCTGGTTCAGCTGCGTCATGTTGATCGCGCCGACCGCGCCGACATTGTCGAGGTTGATCGGCGAGGGCACGCCGCCCACCAGCCAGTTCGGGTGCGGGTTCTTGCCGCCGAAGATGGTCTGGATCTTGACGATCTCCTTCTGGAAGTCGAGCGCCTGCAGGTAGTGACCGACCGCCATCAGGTTGGCCTCGGGCGGCAGCTTGTAGCCGGGGTGGCCCCAGTAGCCATTGCGGAAAGGCCCGAGCTGCCCGCTTTCAACGAACTTCGTCAGCGTGTTCTTCAGGTCGCGGTAGTAGCCGGGCGATGACATCGGCCACGACGAGATCGACTGCGCCAGCTGCGAGGTTGCAACCGGGTCGGCCGACAGCGCGCTCACCACGTCCACCCAGTCCAGGGCGTGCAGGTGGTAGAAGTGCACCAGGTGGTCCTGTGAGTACAGGGTCAGGTGCATGATGTTGCGGATCGTGTTGGCGTTCTCGGGGATCGGCATTCCGATCGCGTTCTCGACCGCCCGCACCGATGCGAGCGCGTGCACGCCGGTGCACACGCCGCAGATGCGCTGCACGAAGGCCCATGCGTCACGCGGGTCACGGCCACGGAGAATCACCTCCAGGCCGCGCCACATCGTGCCGGTGGACACCGCGTTGCGGATCACGTTCTGCGCGTCGACGTTCACCTCGATGCGCAGGTGTCCCTCGATGCGCGTGATCGGGTCGACGACAGCGCGCCTGCCCGAGTCGTCGAGCTGAAAGCCGTTTGGGGTCGTTGTAATGGTCATTTTCCAGTCTCCACTCGGTCAGACGCTCTTCTCGGACTCGCGGGCGGGCGAGTTCGGTTTCACCTTGGCCTGGCGCAGCGCGGTAAGGCCGGCGTGCGCTGCGATGCCGACACCCACTATCGTGGCCGCCGTGGCGCCGACCTTGTCGGCCGTCGCACCGATTCCGATCTGCGGGAAGTTGGCGAGCCTCTCGTAGAAGGGCCCGTTGTCCCAGAAATCGGGTTCCGAGCAGCCGATGCAGCCGTGGCCCGAGCCGATCGGGAACGAGACGGCCTCGTTCCAGCGCACAGTCGAGCAGGCGTTGTAGGTTGTCGGCCCGCGGCAACCGACCTTGTACAGGCAGTAGCCCATGCGCGAGCCTTCGTCGTCGAAGGTCTCGGCGAACTGGCCTGCGTCGAAGTGACCCCTGCGGTAGCACTTGTCGTGCACGCGCTGGCTGTAGAACATCAGCGGGCGGCCCTGGCGATCGAGCGCCGGCAGCTCACCGAAGGTCAGGTAGTAGGTGATGACGCCCGTCATGACCTCGGCGATCGGCGGGCAGCCCGGGACCTTGATGACCGGCTTGCCGGAAATCACCTTGTGGACAGGTGTGGCCTGCGTCGGGTTGGGCTTGGCGGCCTGCACGCAGCCCCAGGAGGCGCACGAGCCCCAGGCGATGACTGCCGCGGAATCGGCGGCGACTTCCTTCAGGCGCTCCACGTATGGGCGGCCGCCCGGGATACAGAACATGCCGTCCTCGCCGAGCGGCGGGTTGCCTTCGCACGCGAGGATGAACTGGCCCTTGTAGTCGCGACGGATGTCCTCGATGCACTGCTCGGCCTGGTGGCCGGCCGCAGCCATGATGGTGTCGTCGTAGTCGAGCGACAGCATCGAGAGGATCACGTCCTTGGCGAGCGGGTGCGCGGAGCGGATGAAGCTCTCGGTGCAGCAGGTGCACTCAAGGCCGTGCATCCAGATCACCGGCACACGGGGCTTGGTCTCGAGCGCGTGCGCGATGCGCGGCGCGAACGCGGGCGCAAGGCCCAGCGATGCGGCGGTCAACGAACAGAACTTGAGGAAACTGCGCCGGGAGATTCCCTGGCGACGGATCAGGTCATAGAAGGTCTCAGGACGACGCATGTCTGCTCCCAGTGCTTGTTGTTATGCCCGGTGCGCCCCGAACCCCAAGGATCCGAACCGCCCACCTGGCACCCGCTCCGGGCTGCATGCCGACTGGCATTGCCGCCCGGCCTTAAAAACGACACGCGAATGCTCTTCCTTGGCGCGGCCGAGGATCAGTCGTAAATCTACTTAGATTTCAGCGGTATTGCGTCGCAACAGGGTGCCACACCGGTTCGGGTTCGCCGTTCGGTTGGTGGTGGCGCAGGCAGTAACGCGGATGCCGCGCTGCGGAGTCCAGCACGTATTCAGGACACCGGGTTCAGCGGAAAATGCCCTTCTCCAGGATCGTTCCCTGGCCGACGGGGCGACCGACCGCGATCCACAGGGTCCAGGTGTTCAGCGACGTTCCACCCAGGCCGATGGTGAGCGGTCCCACCATCGTGCGGCCTGCAATGTAGACGGAGCCGCCGTATACCGGCTGCAGCCCTTTCGAGTCACTCCACTGGTCGATTTCACCTGTTTCCAGCCGCATACCGGCATATAGCGCCTGGCCGCGGATGGACTGGATATCCTTCAGCTTCCAGAGGTAGCTGCCATTCACGGTCCAGTACTCCGGTGCTCGCACGGAATTCAAGGGCAGGCCGGGAAAACTGCCCGGGCCCCCGATTGCGAAGTCCCGGTCGACCGGAAGGTCCGAATTGAAGCCGGTGCCGCCGGCCGCCGTCAGCCACACGATATCGCCCCGGACGGGAACAGCGATGCCGAGCCCTGCCTCGATCCGTTCCCAGTCGCGGTCTGCGCCCATCGACGTTTCGCTGCGCATGTAATCGATCGCGCCGACGATGCCGCGGGTCGGGTTGAATGCGGTGTCGCGCGTGTCGTATATCACCCCCGAGACGAGGCCAGCGTCGGTGGCATGTACATTTCCGAGCGCGGGCGAACCCGTGTCCACTGTGACGTCCCGATTGGTGTAGAGGTAGCCCAGCCGCAACTGGGCCCGGGTCCCGAAGTTGATGCCGAAATCCATATTTCCACCGGAGTCGTCAAACCGGTAGTTCGCGATGCGCTCCTGGTCCACGTACAGGTTTTCGTAGGCCCTGGTGTAGAAGAGCTTCGGTTCCACGAAGAATACCTGGCCGACGTCGAGCGGCTGGTAGAGGCTGGTCGCGAGGATGTTGCTCAGCCCGAACTGGATCTCGTTGCGCCACTGCAGCCCCAGCGAATTCAGCCAGCGACGATCCGTCTTCATGTACAGCACGAAGCCCGAGTCGTTGCTCTGGGTGGCGTACAGGCCCAGGTCGAACTGCACGAAATTCGGGCCCCAGGTCTTTTCCTTTGGCAGCCACTGCAGCGTCGGGTTCTTCGGGTCGCCGGTCATCTCGTAGCCCACCGATTCGAGGTCCTACAGCGCCGACATCTCGCGCGCCTGGTCGCTGATGCGCTGGTTGTCGACCTGGTCGCCTGGCTTGATGTCGGTCCGGGTCGCGAGATAGGCGGGACTCATCCACTCGAGGCCTTCGAACTGCACATCGGCCACCCGCGCGTCTATTTCCTGGCCGGTCGTGACTTGCTGCCGCCAGGCGGCGTACTGCTCCAGCGGCACCGAATATTTCACCAGTCCGTCGGCTGCGGCCCGGGCGGCCGCCTCGCCCAGCGGGATCGTCACCGGCACGCGCTCGAAATCGGCCGTGCCGATGTCGCCCATGTGCACGTCGATAAGCACGTCGCCGGGCTTCAGCGTCTGCAGCTGCAGGCGGACGTTGGCTTGCAGCATCACGTCCATGGCTCGCCCGGCAAGCTGGGTTGCCGTCTGCAGCTTGTCCGGTGGCGTCTGTTGCGTGACAAGGTTCACGACGATGACAACGTCCGCGCAGAGGTCGCGCGCGACGTCCACTGGCAGGTTCCGCACCATGCCGCCGTCGTTCAGGATGTAGTTGTCGAGGTAGACAGGCGCGAAGAACCCCGGAATCGCCATGCTGGCGCGCATGGCCGTCGGCAGGTCGCCGCTGCCGAGCACCACCATCTCGCCGGACACCATGTCCGTCGCTACCGCCCGGTAGGGGATCGGCAGCTTGCTGAAGTCAGACTGGCTGCGGGAATTCGCCACGTAGCTGCGCAGCAGGTCGTCGATGCCGCTGGTGTTTACGAGCCCGCCGGGGACGATTAACGATCCATCCCGCAGGCCCAGGTCGAGGTTGTTGCTGTAGGTCACGCCGTCACGCTTCTGTTCGATCGGTGCCAGCTCGCGCAGCCCCTGGCCGCCAATCACCTTGGACCAGTTGATCCCGTCGAGGAACTTCTCCAGGTCCGCGGCCGGGATGCCCGAGGCATATCCGCCGCCGACGAGCGCGCCCATGCTGGTGCCGGCGATGCAGTCGATCGGCACGTGCATTTCCTCGAGGACCTTCAACACGCCAACGTGGGCGCCACCCTTGGCGCCGCCGCCGGCGAGCACCAGGCCTACGCGCGGCCTGTGGGGCGTCGTGACCGGGGCGGTGACCAGCTCGGCGGACGCGGCACCACTGATGAACGCACCCTGGTCGGCAGGCGCGGCCTGGTTCGCCGCAGTTGCGTAGCTCGCGACGACCAGGGCGGCTGCTGTGGCAAGCACGCGCGCGCCGCGCAGGAGCATGCGGTGATCCGGTCGGAGTCTCATTTCAGTCTCCACGCAGGGGCCGCCGCTGGCGGCCGTCCTTGTCGAAGTTGGCGGGATCAAGCCAGGCCACGAACGAGGCCTCGCGCGCCGGCCACTCGCTGTCAATGACCGAGTACCAGGCGGTATCGCGGCTGCGGCCCTTATACACCGCCGCCTGCCGGAAGATGCCCTCGAACGTGAACCCGAGCCGCTCCGCGGCGCGCCGCGACGGGGCGTTCAGCGCGTCGCACTTCCATTCGTAGCGCCGGTAGCCGAGTTCGAATGCCTGCTTCATCATCAGGTACATCGCCTCGGTGGCCACGCGCGTCCGTTGCAGCAGCGGCGAGAAGGCGAGATGCCCGACCTCCATGACGCCATGCGTCGTGTCGACGCGCAGGTACGACGCAATACCGCTGGCCTTGCCCGATGCACCATCGATTACGGCGAAGAACAAGGGATCCGTCGAGTTCTCGCGCGCTTCGAGCCACGTGGTGTATTCCTCCAGCGTCGCAAACGGGCCGCTGAAGAGGTAGGTCCACATGCGGCCGTCGCGATCCAGCGAATTCGCCGCGTGCAGGTCCGCGGCATGGCGCATGGCGCTGAGCGGCTCAACGCGGCAGTAGCGTCCCCTCAATACGGCGTGCTGCGGGCGCGCTGGCGGGCGCCATTCCGGTAGCGGGGGGCCGACCGGCTGGCCGAGCGGATTCACGTGCGCTCCTGGATCATTCATGAAGTCACCCGGTCTGCTGACGGCGAGTCCGTGAACTGCAGCGCCGCGAGGCGCGAATAGAGCTCGTTGCTGCGCACCAGTTCGGCGTGCGTGCCCTGCGCGACGATGCGGCCGTGGTCCATCACGATGATGCGGTCGGCCTGCAGCACCGTCGCGAGGCGGTGGGCGATGATGATGGTCGTCCGGCCGAGCATCAGGCGCTCGAGCGCTGCCTGCACCAGTCGCTCACTGCCGGCATCGAGCGCGCTGGTCGCCTCGTCCAGCAGCAGGATCGGCGGGTCGCGCAGGATGGCCCGCGCGATCGCGATGCGCTGCCGCTGTCCGCCGGAAAGGCGCGTCCCGCGTTCCCCGAGGAATGTCTCGTAGCCTTCCGGCAACCTGCGGATGAATTCATCGGCCGCTGCGGCATTCGCGGCCGATTCGACCTCCGCGTCGCTGGCCCCGGGCCGCCCGTAACGGATGTTCTCGCGAGCGCTCGCCGCGAACAGCACCGTGTCCTGCGGCACGAGTCCGATGCGACCGCGCAGCTCGCCGGGATCGACGCTCGCGATGTCCACGCCGTCGACCCTGATGTGCCCGGCGGACGGGTCGTAGAATCGCAGCAGCAGCTGGAAGGTCGTGCTCTTGCCTGCGCCCGACGGGCCTACGAATGCCACGGTTTCTCCGGGCCGGATCGCGAGATCGAAGTCGGTGAGTGCCGCCGATGCGGGGCGGGACGGATAGTGGAAGGTCACGCCCTCGAAGCGGATGTCGCCGCGCCCGGGTGTCGGCATCGGCACCGGGTGCTCGGGTGCCACGATGGTGGGCGTTGCCTGCTCGAGTTCCACCAGGCGTTCCATTGCGCCCGCCGCGCGCTGCACCTCGCCCCACATTTCGCTCAATGATGCGGCAGAAACCGCCACATACACCGCATACAGCAGGAACTGGCCAAGTTGTCCGCCGCTCATCTCACCGCGAATCACGTCGTGGGCTCCCACCCACAACACGAACGTTATCGCGCCGAAGACCAGCATCGTGGCGACGGCCGTGAGGCTCGAGCGCGTCTTCGTGCGGCGTACCGCTGCGCGGAATGAGTCCTCGACCGCTGCTTCGAAGCGCAGTGTATTCACGCCCTCGAGCGTGAAGGCCTGAACGGTGTGGATCGCATTCAGTGTCTCGTCGGCGATGCCGCTGGTGTCGGCGATCCGGTCCTGGGACGCGCGCGACAGCTTCCGGACGCGCCTGCCGAGCACGACCAGTGGCACCACGACGACCGGGACCAGCACCAGGATCATTCCGGTCAGGCGCGCGCTCGTGACAGCGAGCATCGCGAGGCTTCCCACCAGCGAGATCACCGAGCGCAGCGTGATGGACAGGTTCACGCCGGCGATGGATTGCACCAGCGTGGTGTCCGCGGTCAGCCGCGAAAGCACCTCACCGATGCGGGTGATCTCGAAGAACGCCGGGTCCATGCGGATGACCCGCGCGTACACGGCCTCGCGCAGGTCGGCCACGACCCGTTCGCCCAGCCACGTGACGAAATAGAAGCGCAGTGCCGCAAACACGCCGAACACGCCGGCGGCGGCCATGAAGGCGCCGAAATACCGGTTGATCGTCTCGCCGCTGTGCGAGGTCAGTCCCTGGTCGATGAGGTGCCTGAGCGCGATCGGCAGCGACAGCATCGCTGCGGCGGCCACCAGCAGCGCGAGCAGTGCTGCCACCAGGTGGGCCCGATAGGGGCGCAGGTAGGGGACGAGCGCCTTTAGCGGCGCGAGGGAACTGCCCTTGGGTCGGTCGGGGGAGGAGGCTTCGGGCATGGCGGGGTGCCAGTATGCCCCGCCGGGCAGTGCAGCGCGCAACACGCTGCGGGCCGGGACGACGACCGACGCGGTGCTGGCAACGATCGCGCGTTGCTGCGAGCATGGGCCACATCCCGGTACGGCGGTCATGACAGCAATACAATCCAACGGCATTACGCTCGAATACGAGTCTATGGGCGACCCGACAGCCCCGGCAGTGCTGCTGGTGATGGGCCTGGGCATGCAGCTGGTCGCGTGGCCGGATCCGTTCTGCGAGCGCCTCGTCCAGCACGGTTTTCGAGTCATTCGCTTCGACAACCGCGACATAGGCCTGTCGCAGAAATTCGACGAGCTGGGAGTCCCGCGCATCCCCCGCATGCTGCTGCGCGCGCTGCTCGGCCTGCCGGTCCGGGCTCCCTACGACCTCGACGACATGGCGCGTGACACGGCAGGCCTGATGGACGCGCTCGAAGTGCCGGTGGCGCATGTGGTCGGGGCGTCGATGGGCGGCATGATCGCCCAGCAGCTCGCAGCGCTCTATCCGGAGCGGGTCCGCTCGCTCACCTCGATCATGTCCACGACGGGCGCGCGCCATCTCAGGCAGCCTTCCATGCGTGTTCGCCGCGAACTGCTGCGCCGGCCGGCGGACCCGACCAGCGTGGAATCCATCATCGACAACTACGAGCACCTGTATGGCGTGATCTCGAGCCCCGGGTATCCGACTCCCCGGGAGGAGTTGCGAGCCCGCATCCGGCGGGGTGTGGAGCGCAGCTACCACCCGCAAGGATTCCTGCGGCAGTTGGCGGCGATCCTTGCCAGCGGCGATCGCGCTGCCGCGCTGGGCCGTATCACCTGCCCGACGCTGGTGATACACGGCAAGGCCGATCCACTCGTGCCCTATGAGGGAGGGGTGGACACGGCCTACAGGATCCGGGATTCGAGGCTCGTCCTGCTGGACGGCTTCGGGCACGATCTTCCGCCCCAGCTCCACGACCGGTTTGCGGCCATGATCGCCGCGCATGTGCGGGAGGCGGAGGGCCTGGCCCGTCCGTCGCCCCCCTCCTATGGGGCGGTCGGAAATCCACCGGGCTTGGGCTAAAGTCCGCGGTTACCAACGCCGATTGAGTATCAGGAGAGCAGTCATGCGCGATTACACGAAATTCTACATTGACGGCCAGTGGGTCGATCCCGCTAAGCCGCAGAAGCTCGATGTGATCAATCCGGCGACCGAAGGCGTGGCCGGCGTCATTTCGCTCGGCACGCGGGCCGACGTCGATCGTGCGGTCGCCGCGGCGCGGCGCGCATTCGAGACCTTCTCGCGCACCAGCCGCGAAGAGCGGGTGGCGTTGCTCGAGCGAATCATCGCCGTCTACCAGACGCGCCTCGACGACATGGCCCAGGCGATCTCCGAGGAAATGGGCGCGCCGCTCGCCACGGTCGCGACGCCGCAGCAGGCACCCGCGGGACTCGGGCACTTCATGGTCGCGCTCGGCGTGCTGAAGGAATTCGAGTTCGAGAGGATGCAGGGCACGACCGCGATCGTGCGGGAGCCGGTCGGCGTGTGCGGGCTGATCACGCCATGGAACTGGCCGGCGAACCAGATCGCCTGCAAGGTCGCGCCGGCGCTGGCGGCCGGCTGCACCATGGTGCTGAAACCCTCCGAGATCGCGCCGCTGTCGGGACACGTGTTCGCCGAGATCCTGCACGAGGCCGGCGTGCCGCCGGGCGTGTTCAACCTGGTGGACGGCGACGGCCCGAACGTCGGCGCGGCGATTTCGTCGCACCCGGACATCGACATGGTGTCGTTCACCGGCTCGACCCGTGCCGGCATCCTGGTGGAGAAAGCTGCGGCCGACACCGTCAAGAAGGTCGCACTCGAACTCGGCGGCAAGTCGCCCAACATCATCCTTGAAGGCGCGCCGCTCGAGCAGGCCGTCGGCCACGGCGTGCTGGTGATGATGAACAACACCGGGCAGAGCTGTAACGCGCCTTCGCGAATGCTGGTTCCGCGCAAGCACCTCGCGCAGGTCGAGGCGATCGCCGCCGCCGCTGCGGCGACGGTGGTCACCGGCGATCCCGCCGATCCGAAAACCGGCATGGGCCCGCAGTCAAGCGAGGCGCAGTGGCGCAGGGTGCAGTCGCTGATCGAGCAGGGGATCAAGGAGGGCGCGAAGGTCGTCTGCGGCGGGCCCGGCCGTCCGGAGGGCCTGGGCCGCGGCTACTACACGAAGCCCACGGTCTTCAGCAACGTCACCAACGACATGACGATCGCGCGCGAGGAGATCTTCGGGCCGGTGCTGTGCATCCTGCCTTACGACACCGAGGAAGAGGCGATCCGCATCGCGAACGACACGCCTTATGGTCTTTCTGCCTACGTGTTCGGCGACACCCACGAACACGCGAGCCGCGTCGGTTCCCGCATCCGTGCCGGCAACGTGCACCTGAACGGGGCCGGCCTCGACATGGCGGGCTCGTTCGGTGGCTACAAGCAGTCCGGGCTCGGCCGCGAATGGGGCGCATTCGGCTTCGAGGAATTCCTGGAGACCAAGTCTGTATTCGGTGCGGAGCCTGCCGCCAAGGCGGGCGGCGGCGTGTTCTGACCACGCTGGTTCGATCGATCGAAACGCGGCGTCCGTGTGCGACGCCGCGTCTCGTTTAGAAGCGCGCTTGCACGCGCGACCAGGCTATTTCGCGTCCGCGACTCCGGGCCCGACCATCTTCTCAGGATCGACGATCCGATCGAACTCGGCTTCGGTCACGTAGCCGAGTTGCAGCGCCGCGGCCTTCAGCGTCAGGTCCTTGTGCATGGCATGGTGCGCGACTTCTGAGGCCTTGTCATAGCCGATGACCGGCACCAGGGCGGTCACCAGCATCAGCGAGCGATCGACGTACTCGGCGATCCTCGCCAGGTTCGGCTGCGTTCCCTCGACGAGGAACCTGCGGAAGTTCGTGCAGCCGTCCGACAGGATCGTGATGGACTGCATGATGTTGAAGATGATCAGCGGCTTGTAGACATTCATCTCCAGATATCCGCTTGCGCCGCCGAAGCCGACCGCAACGTCGTTTGCCATCACCTGGGCCGCGATCATCGTCAGCGCCTCGGCCTGGGTCGGATTCACCTTGCCCGGCATGATCGACGAGCCCGGCTCGTTTTCGGGAAGTATCAGCTCGGCGAAACCGGCCCGAGGACCGCAGGACATCAGCCGAATATCGTTGGCGATCTTGTACAACGAGACGGCGAGCGTGCGCATCGTGCCGGAGAACTGCACCAGCGCGTCGTGAGCACCCTGCACCGCGAACGTGTTGGGGGCGCTCTCGAACGGCAGCCCGGTGAGCCTGGCGATTTCAGCGGCGGCGGACTCGGCAAAGCCCGGGCTCGCGTTGATCCCGGTTCCGACTGCCGTGCCGCCGAGCGCCAGCTGGTAGATGCCGGGCAGGGCGTTTTCAAGTCGCTCGATGTCGTCGGCCAGCATGGCTGCATAACCCGACCACTCCTGGCCGAGTGTCAGTGGCGTCGCATCCTGCATGTGGGTGCGGCCGATCTTCACGATGTCCTGCCACTCGTCGGCCTTCGCTGCGATCGCGTCGTGCAGCGCCTGCACGGCGGGGATCAAGCGCTGCCTGGCATTCACGGCCGCGGCGATGTGCATGGCCGAGGGGAACGTGTCGTTGGACGACTGCGCCATGTTGACGTGATCGTTGGGATGCACCGGTGCCTTGCTGCCGAGCGGTGTGCCGGCCAGCTGGCAGCAGCGGTTCGATATCACCTCGTTCACGTTCATGTTGAACTGCGTGCCGCTGCCGGTCATCCACACGTGCAGCGGGAACATGTCCGCATGCCGGCCGGCCAGGATCTCGTCGCAGGTCTCCAAAATAAGGCGGCGCTGCTCGTCGGCCAGCCTTCCGATGGCGTGGTTGGTGATGGCCGCCGCTTTCTTCAACGTGGCGTAGGCGGCAATCATTTCTCGCGGCATCAGGTCCGTGCCGATGCTGAAGTACTCGAGCGAGCGCTGGGTCTGGGCGCCCCACAGCCTGTCGGCTGGAACCAGTACGTCGCCGAGACTGTCTGTTTCCCTGCGAACGTCGGCCATGGTCTCCTCCGCGTGTGGGTCGCTTTCGCCCGGGCTGCGCGAGCGCTGGACTGCGGTAGCCTGCCTACGCGCACGAATTGAGCACACCCGGACCTCGCAGATTCTATGGTGATTCGCGGCAGGAAACGAATTGAAAGGGGCCACCGGCATTGATTAGCGAAATTTCGCGGTTCAAACTGAAATTGAAGCAGCTGCTCGCCGCGTGAGGGGAAGATGATTCGCACGTTTCTTTACCGCCCTTCAACGGGTGCAACGGAGGTCGGCAACGAGGACCTGCTGGCGGCATGGCAGCGCGAGCCCGATGCGATCATCTGGGCTGATTTCGCCGGTAATGATCCGCTGGTCGAAAGGCAGTTGCTGGACTCCTGCTTCGGTCTTCACCGACTTGCCATCAACGATGCGCTGAACGCCCGGCACCCGCCCAAGATCGAGGTGTTTGCCGACAGCGTGTTCATACTGCTCAAGGGCCTGGCCGCGCCGTCCGACGAATTCGAGTTCCGTACAATCCAGCTCGCGATGTTCGTCGGCCCGCGCTTCCTGGTAACGCGCCATTCCGCCCATTCGCCAAGCATCGACAGGCTTCGACAGGAGGCGGAACAGGACAGCTCGCTGCTGTCAGGCGGACCCGACGGGCTCGCATTGCGCCTGTGCCGGATCATGGCGGACCGCTATACGCAGAAACTCCTGGCGCTGGAGCCTCGTCTGGAGGACATAGAGCGCGAGATCGTCGCGAGGCCGGATGATGACATGCTGGCCGAGCTGATCGGATACAAGACCGACCTGCGCAAGTTCCGGCGCGTGCTGGTCTATCACGCGCAGATCTTTTCCGAACTGCTGAAGAATCCGCCGGCGCAGGTCGAGGCCGGGCGCGTACACGAAATCCGCGACGTGTACGAGCAGCAGGAGCGTGCCAGCAGCCTGGCAACGCTGTACTACGAGGTATCCAGCGACCTCATCGAGGGCCATATCTCGCTTGCGTCGCACCGACTGAACAACATCATCAAGGTACTGACGATCGTGACGACGATCTTCGTGCCGCTGAGTTTCCTGGCGGGGATCTATGGCATGAATTTCGAATACATGCCGGAACTCAAGTCGCGCGCGGGATATTTCGTGCTGCTGGGAATCATGGCCACGCTGGCCACGATACTTGTGCTGATATTTCGCAGGAGACGCTGGCTGTAGGCTTCCCGGTCAATGCCGCCGGGCTCGTCCCGCGCGGGCTCATAGCTGGTGACCAAAGGCAGGCGTGGCCGGCGCTGGACAGGAACACCAGTTTCACGCTGTGATGGGCGTCCACGCCCGCACTGGAGCGCACCTTGACCGACTATAAATCGCCCTGGATGGACGACGAACTCGAGATGTTCCGCGACGCCGCGCGGCGTTTCGTCGAGAACGAGATCGTGCCCAACGACACGCGCTGGCGCGAGCAGCACCACGTGGACCGCGAGATCTGGAACAAGGCGGGCGAGGTCGGACTGCTGTGCACGGATATTCCGGCCGACTACGGCGGAGTCGGCGGCGACGCGCGCCATGAGGCCGTCGTGGCCGAGGAAATGGGCGGCCACGGCATCACGAGCCTGGGGCATACGGTGCACAGCATCGTGGCCCACTACCTGCTGAACCACGGCACCGAGGAGCAGAAGCACCGCTGGCTGCCGCGCATGGCGACCGGCGAACTCGTCGGCGCCATTGCCATGACTGAGCCGGGGGCGGGATCGGACCTGAAGGCCGTCAAGATGCGCGCGATCCGGGAAGGCGGCGAGTACGTGCTGAACGGCTCGAAGACGTTCATCTCGAACGGGCTGCATGCGGGCCTGGTCGGCGTCGTGGCGCGCACCGACCCGGACGCCGGCTCGAAGGGCATCTCGATCATCATGGTCGAGACGCCGGGGCTGGCCGGCTATCGCGTCGGGCGGGTTCTGGACAAGATCGGGCAGAACGGCTGGGACACGGCCGAGATGTTCTTCGACGACTGCCGCGTGCCCGCCGATTGCCTGCTCGGACCGGTGGAAGGGCAGGGCTTCGTGCAGTTGATGCGCGACCTGCCCTACGAGCGCGCTCTGCTCGCAGTTGGCGGTGTCGCCGCGATGGAGTACGCGCTGAGGCTGACTGTCGAATATGCGCGCTCGCGCAAGCTCTTCGGGCAGACGCTGCTCGAGATGCAGAACACCCGCTTCAAGCTGGCCGAGGTCAAGGCGCAGGTACACGTTGCTCGCCTCTTCATCGACGACTGCATCGGCAAGCTCGCGGCCGGCAAGCTGGACACGGTCACTGCATCGATGGCCAAGCTGTGGATCACCGAGGCCCAGTGCAGGGTGATGGACGAGTGCCTGCAGCTGTTCGGCGGGTACGGCTACACGACCGAATACCCGATCGCGAAACTCTACGTGGACGCGCGGGTGCAGCGCATCTACGGCGGTGCGAGCGAGGTGATGAAGGAGATCGTGGCGCGGTCGCTGTGATGGGACCTCTCCAGGGCACCAGGATCATCGAACTGGCCGGCATCGGTCCGGGACCCTTCTGCGGCATGCTGCTCGCCGACCTCGGCGCTGAAGTACTGCTCGTCGACCGCAAGGGCGGCGCGCTGCCGTTCAATGCGCAGCCGAAATTCGACATTACCCGGCGAGGCAAGCGCTCGATCGCGGTGGACCTCAAGCAGCCGGGCGCGGCCGAGGTCGTGTTGCGGCTGGTCGAGAAGGCGGACGGGCTCATCGAAGGTTTCCGGCCTGGCGTCATGGAGCGGCTGGGAATCGGCCCCGAGGCGTGCCTCAAGCGCAATCCACGACTCGTGTACGGGCGGCTCACGGGCTGGGGGCAGCATGGGCCGCTGGCCAGAGCCGCCGGTCACGACATCAACTACGTCGCGCTCAGCGGCATCCTCTACCACGGAGGCCATCGCGACTCGGCGCCGGCAGTGCCGCCGACGGTGGTCGGCGACGTCGGTGGCGGCGCGATGTTCATGGCGGTGGGATTGCTGGCGGCGATCCTGAACGCCCGGGCAACGGGCCGCGGGCAGGTGGTCGATGCCGCGATCACCGACGGCTGCGCCGTGATGAGCACGCTGGTGCAGGGTCTTCGCGCGCAGCGCCTGTGGGCAGACAAGCGCCAGTCGAATGCGCTGGACGGCGGCGCGCACTGGTATGACTGTTACCGCTGCGCCGACGGGGAATGGATATCGGTCGGCGCGCTCGAGCCGCAGTTCTACCGGTTGCTGCTCGAGAAATGCGGGCTGGCGGGCGACGGCCTGGAGCAGGCACAGTTCGATGTTGCGCGCTGGCCCGAGATGAAGAAGCGGTTCGAAGACCTGTTCGCGCGCAGGACCCGCGCCGAGTGGTGCGAGCTGCTCGAGGGCACGGATGTCTGTTTCGCGCCGGTGCTGAATTTCGCCGAAGCCGCGGTTCACCCGCACAATCGTGCTCGCGAAGCCTATCTCGAGATCGACGGCATCACCCAGCCCGCCCCGGCGCCGCGCTTCAGCGGCACGCCAGCCGAGGTCCGATCGCCGCCGCCGGCCATCGGCGCAGACGCCGGGCAATTGCTGCTCGAGGCCGGCTATTCGAGCGCGGAAATCGATGCGCTCAGGGTATCGGGGACGATCTGACGGGCGCATCGACGCAGGGCAGCACGACGAACTCCCCGGTCAGTTCACCGGCCCGTTCACCGAGGCACTCGAGGATTGCCTTCACCCGCACGCGCCCCGGCCGTCCCCGCCCGAGCGCCGCGCGCAGCTTTTCCCACTCGGACGCATCGGGCGCACTGGCGGTCGCGGAGAAATCGGCCGCCATTGGTTGATCGTAGCTCATCGTGTTGCGGCGAATGACGATGCGGCCCTCGAGGCCCTCATCCTGCATGCGTACGCGGACCGCCGACCACGCCGCGAGGATCGCGAGTGCCGAGGCGCTGCCTCCGAAGGCCGTGTCCCGATGGTTGAGGTTTGGCGCTATCGGTGCGGACAGGACGACCCGTCCGGCCGAAATCGACTGGACCCGCACGTCCATGGCGTTCGAGAGCGGGATACGCTCGCGCAGGAAGGTCTCGAGCTCGTCTTCGCGCATGACACCCGCCTGTTGATCCCCGGTGGCATCTGGAGCGTAGAATCCGTTCATCGGACCCGCAAGTGGTCCAGGCCGGCACGCTGATCAGGCCTCAAGGGGGGCGCCATGAAAGACACGGTTCTCGAAGCGGTAACGAAGCATCCCTTCACGGAGGGCGTCTCGCCCGAGCACTGTGCGACGCTCGCGAGCCTTGCGCGGTACGTGAGCTTCGACCAGGACGAGATCATCTTCGCCGAGGGTGATCCCAAGCATGAGTTCTTTCTGTTGCTGAGCGGGCGGGTCGCGCTGGAGATGGCGGTGCAGGACAAGACGCTGCGTGTACACGTGGTCGAGGGCGGGGACGAGCTCGGCTGGTCGGCAGTGCTGATGGGCGGTGGCAAGCGCTTCCAGGCGCGCGCGCTCGAGCCGGTCGAGGCGCTGGCGTTCGACGGCTACACGCTGCTCGAAATCTGCCGCAAGGACAACGCGTTCGGCTACAAGATCATGCACCGGATGCTGGCGACGGTATCCGAGCGCCTGCAGGCCGCCCGCATGCAGGTGATGGACCTGCATTCGCCCTTCGCCAGGAGGGCGGGGGCGTAAGCGCCGATCAGGGGACATTCTCTTTTTCGGCCGGCACGGCTCGCTGCCATCGGCTCGCCGAAAAGGAGAATGTCCCCTGTAGCTCTCGCGCCGGGGTCTTTTTTTAAAGCCGATCCAGCAGCCAGCCCGGGAAAACCGCGATCAGCACGGCGGGCACCAGGCAGAGCATTCCCGCCAGCAGCGCGTAGCGCCGCGGTCGGCCATGTGAGGCCGACGGTTCGTCCGCGCTCATGAACATGTACTGGATCACACGCAGGTAGAAGTAGATCCCGAGGTAGCTCGCGATGAGGCCCATCACCGCATACAGGGTGTAGCCGGCCTCGATCACGTTGCGGAATATCAGGAACTTGGCAATGAAGCCCGGCAGCGGTGGCAGCCCGGCGAGCGAAAGCATCGCGATGGCGATCGCCACGGCGGCGAACGGCCGGCGCCCGTAGAGGCCCTTGAACGCGTCGAGCTGGTCCTGTGTCGTGTCGTCCACGCCGCGCGGGATGACCGAGAAAGCCAGCAGGTTCATCACGCCGTAGGCAACCAGGTAGAACATGATCGCCTGGTAGCGGCCTTCTCCGGCCCCGAGGAATGCGTAGAACAGGTAGCCTGCGTGCGCGATCGACGAGTACGCGATCATGCGACGGAAACTGGTCTGCCGGATCGCCGCTAAATTGCCCCAGGCCATCGAGAGCAGCGGCAATGCCGCG
>JALHTE010000340.1 GCA_022865595.1 Steroidobacteraceae bacterium
ATCGTCGTGGCAAGGCGGAGTTCAACCGCGAGGCAGGCTACGCAGCCCATGAACCCGAGCAGCGGCGCGTGACGCCGTCTGCGCAGACCGACGATCAGCATGGCGACGCCGAGCGCGAGCAGCACCAGCGTCGTCGCGAGGCGACCGGACGGCATGGCCGACACGTCACCGGCCTCGACGACCACGCTCCACGTCGCATGCGGCAGGTAGGCCGCCACCGGCAGCGTCACGACCAGCCAGTCGAGCATCCGGTCATAGGACGGTCTCTGGTACGTGCGTGCGCCCAGTGCGAGCGCGAGTGCCGCCAGCGCGCTCCCGTACACGAACTCAGTCATGCCGGCGCCTGCTGCCTGGTCGAGCGCCCGAGCGGCTGCTGTCGAGCCCAGCCAGTCGATGAGCGCAATCACAGCGCAGGTGGTCACGAAGGGATTGAGCAGGCGCAGACCGGCGGCGCCAGCTGCCACTGCCAGGATGATCCTCGCGGACTCGTATATCGGGCTGCCGAGCGCCTCGGCTGCCTGGCTTGCTGCCCACGCTCCAATCAGCAGGAACCCGGCGATGCAGAGGCCTTCCTCGATTCCCGATGCGTGCAACCTCTTGCGGACTGTGAGCCACTCCGCGACGCCGGCGGCAAGCAGTCCCGCGACCAGCGCCGTGGTCTCGCTGCTGAAACCGAGGATTCCGAACAGCAGCACGGCGGCAATGAATCCCAGCACGAAGAGTGCCGCGCGCGCGAGCGGCCCGGTGCTGCGCCAGCCGCCGGTATGTTCCGCCAGGGCGTCGCGAGGAATCGCGCCGCCCAACCGGGACGCCACCTCGAGCCAGCGCTCCTCCCCCGGCGATGGACGCCAGCGGCTCACGGCAAGGGCTCGCGCAGGCGCCGCCGCAGCTGCCAGAGTGCGGCAGCCGTCACGCAGACGACCAGCAACACGAAGGCCATCGTGGAAGTCGTGCCATCCAGGCGTGGAACGACCACGAAGCATATTCCGAGCGCGGCGTACCCGACGCCGTAGACCAGGAATGCCTCGCGACCGGTCTCGAGTCCCCGGCGGATCGACGCGTAGGCGAACGCCGTCAGCAGCGGGAGCCCGGCCGCGAGCCACGGCCATTCGAGGCACCACGCGAGAGCGCCCCAGAACGCGAGGTTGGTAAAGAAGTGGTTAAACACCTCGCTGAAGCGAGTGTCCGGCCGCCAGTGCCGGTCGGCGAAACGCCAGGCAGCGATCAGCGCCGCACAGGCGAGCGCGCGGCCTCCGAGTTCCGGCGTCGAGAAGGCGGCGTGCAGCGCGTCGCCGACCGAGCCGCCCACGCCGAACCAGCCGGCGAGCGCCGTGAGTGCAGCCGCGATCACGAGCGCAGAGCCGAATGTATAGCCGATGGCCGCCCCGACGACCGCAAGCAGCAGCAGGTGCCATGACCACAGCGGGCCGAGCAGGTTGAACTGCCTCTCGGCATAGGCGAGGTCGGCACTCGCGAGCAACACGGCGAGCAGAAGCAGGTAGTCGGCCGCGAAGCCAGGTGTCCGGCCAGCGAGTCTTGCACGCACTGCGGGAACTGAACAGGCCGATGCGGCCAGTACAACCGCGAGCACGATGACCATGGGGCCGAGGCGGTCGAGGTTGCGGGCCAGGATCGTGCCCACGCCTGCCATGACCAGCAGAACACCCGCATACAGCGTGGCGCGAAGTTCCCCGTGCAGCGAAAACACCTCGCCGCGATCCAGCGCCACCGCGCGCGACGCCGTCTCGTCGTCGAGCGTTCCCTGCTCGTTCAACTCGCGGAGTTCCGGTTCGAGGGTGTGCACTGCTGGACTCTACGCCGGGAAATGTCGCCGGGTCCATCCGCCCAGCGCAGCCGGAAAGTCTGCGCCGCGGCGGTCGGAGGCGCGTCTGCTGCGCCAATGGGGCCCGTACGCGAGCGCGCCTGTGCGCCCGCATGACCGGTTACCAGTATTTCATTGACGTGGATACGCCATTCGCGTATTCGAATGCTCACCGAAGAGGCATGCGAGCGCCTGCTGCGCGCCATCCACAATGACCCGGTCGCGATCATCGAAGCACTGAGCCGGTAGACCGCAGGAGAATCGACTTGCAGACACCCACACGCAACCAGGTTTCGGATTTCCGCGGCGCCGCGAGGCTCGCATTCGAAGCGACCGTGGGCATCACCGACCTGGTCGAGAAGATGCACCGGACGATCCAGCTGACGCCCTTGCCGCTCGGCAGGTCCCGCGCCGGCGCAACCCGCGGCATCACGGGCCTCGTGTATCGCAGCGTGCGCGGCACGACGCGTTTGATCAGTCGCGGCGTGGATGCCGGTTTGTCTCCTTTCACGGCGCTGTTGCCCGAGGGGGAATCCACGCGACGCCGCGACGCGCTGGTGTCGATCGTCAACGGCGTGTACGGCGATCACCTCGAGCGCACGGAGAATCCTCTCGCGATCGAGATGCAGCTGCGGCGCGGTGGTGCGCGGATCGATCCGACGTCGCCGGCGGCGGTTTTGCCAGAGTCGACGGGCCGCGTGATGCTGATCGCTCACGGACTGTGCCTCAATGAATCGCACTGGGTTCGCGAAGGGGCAAGCCCGATCGAGGAACTGGCGGTCACGCTTGGTTACACGCCGGTGTACCTGCGCTACAACGCCGGCCGTGCAATTGCCGACAATGGCCGCAGCCTCGCAACCCTGCTCGAGACGCTGTTGGGGAACTGGCCGCGACCAGTCACCGAACTCGCCATCGTCGGGCACAGCATGGGTGGGCTGGTCGCACGCAGCGCCGTCCACCATGCAAAGCTCGCCGGGCACGGGTGGCCCGCCGCGCTGAGGCGACTGGTTTTCATCGGGACGCCGCTGCACGGGTCGCCGCTGGAGCGTGGCGGCCACCGACTCGACTACGTGATGGAGCTCAGCCCCTACGTCGCGCCGTTCACGCGTATCGGCAAGGCGCGCAGCGCAGGCATCATGGACCTGCGCCATGGCGACATCACCGATGACGAGCAGGCGTTCATTCCACTGCCGGAGGATGTCGACTGCTACACGCTGGCCGCCACGCTCGGCAGCAAGCGCAACCTGGTGAGTGAACGGCTGGTGGGCGACGGCCTGGTGCCGCTCGACAGCGCGCTCGGGCGCCACAAGGACCCTGCGCGGACGTTTGCGATTCCGGATGGTCACCAGTGGGCGAGTCATGGAATGGGGCACATGGAGTTGCTGCACCGGCCCGAGGTCTACGCACAGCTGGGAAAATGGCTGGGTCGTCGTGGTGCCCGGAGACGAGGCGCGAATTGCTAGAATCCGCGACATGAATCGAAATACTGGGGCGGGAATTGCAGGCCTGGTCGGAGTTGCGCTGAACATCGTTGCGGTCGTGGCGCTGCGCGACATGCCGCATGCATACCGTCCCGGCGACATGATGGCCTGGCTCGGGGAACTGCAGGCGCAGCCTTTTGCGACCCAGCTCAGCGCATGGACGTTCACGGTGGGCCTGGTCGCGCTCGCGGCATTTGCCGTTGGCCTGGCGCTCACGGTCGCTAATCGCCGTACTCTGGCTGTGACGGACAGGCGCAACCTCGCTGTCGCCGGTGCGGTGTTCTTCGGTGGAGGCGCGATGCTGGATGCCGCTGGCACCATGGCGCCGATCGGGGCGCTGCACGTCGAGCCCTCGGCTGGCCTGGCACTGCTTTGGCTCACGCTGCTGCTGGATTCGGCATTCAACGGGCTGCTGGCAATCGGCCTGCTATGCCTCGCGAGCGCACTCCGGGTCGACGATGGCTGGCCGGCGTCGCTGCGCTGGCTGGGCTACGTGGCGGGCGTGGCCAGCCTGCCGGTGGCGCTGCAGTTCTCGTCTGACGGCTTTGCAAGACTGCTGGCCGTGTCGGCACCGCTCTGGCTTGTGTGGGTGACCTGGACCTCGGTGCTGCTGCTGCGGGGCAGGCGTGCCGGGCTCGACTGACCAGTCGCCGGGGCCTTCTGCATCGCGGGCGGCGGACGACACCCTTCGTCGCTACGCGCGCCGCGCAGTGACGATACCGTCCGTCCTGCTGGCCTTCATCGCGATCGTTCTCGCGCTTCCGCTGCTGGTGCCGCTGCTGCTGGTCATCGACCTGTTGCGTGCGGCCGGCCGTCGCAGCTTCGTGTCTGTGCGCCTGCTGCTGTTCGGCGTCAGCTTTCTCGCCACCGAAGCAATCGGGCTCGTGCTGCTGTTCGTCGTGTGGCTGTCGTCGCTGGGCCGTGCCGAGCTCCGGGCCGCCCGCACCTGGCCGGTGCAGCGCTGGTACACGATGATGCACTTCCGCGCTCTGTGTGCGATTTTCGGCTTGCGCTTCGAACTCACGGGCGCAGAAGTGGTGACGCCCGGGCCGCTGCTGGTTCTGGTACGCCACGCGAGCATCATCGATTCGCTGGTGCCCGCGGTCTTTGTCGCCAACGCCCATCACATCAGGCTCAGGTATGTGCTGAAGCGCGAGCTGCTGGTCGATCCCTGTCTCGATCTGGCGGGACACTGGTTGCCCAACCGCTTCGTTGCCAGGGACGGCGCGGACACGGCGCGCGAGGTCGATGCGGTGCGTTCGCTGAAAGCCGGCCTCGAGCCTGACGAGGGCGTGTTGCTGTACCCGGAAGGCACTCGATTTACTGCCGGGAAGCGGCGGCGCGTGATCGAGCGGCTGAGCGGCGCGGCCCGGGCGCGCGCCGAGAGCCTGCGGCACCTGTTGCCGATCCGTCCGGGCGGGGTACTCGCGTTGCTCGACGCGCCGCCTGACTGCGACGTGCTGTTCGTCGCTCATCACGGCCTCGAAGGTTTCGCGCACGTGGCGGACATCCTGCGCGGCGAACTGGTTGGACGAACCGTGCGACTGCGTTTCTGGCGCATTCCGGTTGCCTCGATTCCCGCGCAGGCGGAAGCGCGGCTCGAATGGCTGGCACATGAATGGCAATGCATGGATGATTGGCTGTCGGCCGAAGCCGCCGCGAACACGCGCCAACTCGCCACTTAAGGAGCCGACGGATGTCCCCACTTGTCCTGGCCGCGATCGTGATCGCGGGCGCGATGCTCGTGCTCTGGATGCTGTCGCTCGCGCTCGAGGACTCGAGCATCGTCGATATCTTCTGGGGCCCGGGGTTCGTGCTGGTTGCCTGGGTGGTCGCGCTGCAGGCCGGCTGGTCGGAGCGTGGCGCGCTTGCGACTGGACTCGTGACCGTGTGGGGCCTGCGCCTTGCCGTTCATCTGGCGGTCCGCAACATCGGCAAGGGCGAGGATCCGCGCTACCAGGCAATGCGTCGCGCGCGCGGGCCGGCATGGTGGTGGAAGAGCCTGTTCATAGTCTTCGCGTTCCAGGGTGTCCTGATTTGGGTGGTTTCGCTGCCGCTTCAGCAAGCCATCCTGCGCGGCGGACCGCTGGGAATCCTGGACGCACTGGCCACAGCGGTCTTCGTCGCGGGACTGTACTTCGAGACCGTTGGTGACTGGCAGCTGGTGCGTTTCAAGGCTCAACCGGCGAACCGCGGTCGGGTGATGGACCAGGGACTCTGGCGATATACGCGACACCCGAACTATTTCGGTGACTTCCTGGTCTGGTGGGGGCTGTACGGCCTGGCTCTCGCGGCGGGTGCGTGGTGGACCGTGGTAGGCCCGCTCGTGATGTCGTTCCTGCTGATGCGGGTGTCGGGGGTCACGCTGCTGGAACAGGGCATGAAGTCCAGGCCCGGGTACGAGGATTACGTGAGGCGGACCGGCACCTTTTTCCCCCGACCTCCACGATAAGCCACGAAAATAGGTGCCTGGCACCTATTTTCAGGGTTGCCAGGGCGGGGCTGGCAACCCTGACATCCTGGATAATGCTTTGGATTCAAGGATCTGAGTCTCTCATAAGCAAATGATAGTTCTGTATTTCTGAACAGACATATCAGAATAATGCTGTTTATCTGGTCAATAGATGGGCGTAGCTTCTGCTCCGTACGCAACGGAGGATTCAGCCATGACCACCTGCAAAGAAACCGAACGCTCACTCAACCACGTCCTCGCCGGCCTCGTGATCGTCGTCACGGTGGTGATGGGAGCGATGACCCACGCGCTCGCGATCGCACAGCCGTTCGCATGACGTGCGGCAACTGACTTTCCTCAGGCCCGGCAAGCTGGAATGGCGGGAAGTCCCCGCCCCCAGCCTGCAGGGCCCGAGGGAGGCACTCGTCCGGCCGATCTCGGTCGCACGCTGCGACCTCGACCGCGCGATCCTGTATGGCGAAGCGCCGTTCCGCGGCAATTTCCTTCACTTCCTTCGCAACCATCTCCCGTCCGCGCTCGGGCAGCGCGGGCTGTTCCGCAACGCGCCCTTCAAGGGGCCATACGCGTTTGGTCACGAATTCATCGGCGTCGTAACCGCGATCGGCGACGGGGTGCGCACGGTTCGTCCCGGTGCTGTCGTCGCGTGCTCGTTCCAGGTCTGCTGCGGTGAATGCGAGTTCTGCCGCGAGGGACTCACCGGCAACTGCACAGGCGTGCCGGCGCGCTCGATGTACGGGTTCGGCGAGCTGGGTGGTGACTGGGGCGGGGCGCTCTCCGACAGCGTCCGCGTGCCGTTCGCGGACTTCATGCTGGTGCCGATTCCGCAGGGTCTTGATCCGTACTCGCTTGGCAGTTTCCCCGACAACATCGTCGACGGCTGGCGCACCGTCGGTCCTCACCTGCGGGAGCGGCCCCGTGGATCGGTGCTGGTCATGGGCGGCGGTGCGTTGAGCATCGGACTCTATGCGGCGGGCATCGCGGTCGCGATGGGTGCGAGCAGAGTCACCTACGTCGATCCCGACGAGGGTCGCCACGCGATCGCAGCCGCGCTCGGCGTCAAAGAGACACTGGCCCGGGCGCCCGAGCAAATTAGGCCGGAATACGACATCACGGTCGAGGCGAGCGCGAGCGTGCCGGGGCTGTCGGCCGCGATCCGCTCGACGCGGCCCGGAGGCGTTTGCACCAGCGTCGGTATCTACTACCAGCAGCAGACGCCAATGCCGCTGCTTGCGATGTACGGCACGGGGATACGATTCGTGCATGGACGAGTAAACTCCCGCCAGTGCATGCACGACATGATGCCGCTGGTCGAATCGCGCCAGTTCCGCCCCGAACTCGTGACCGGCCTGAGCGCGGGCTGGGACGACGCGGCCGAGGCGCTGCTCGACCCGGCGGCCAAGGTAATCATCACGCGACCCGAATGAATCTGCGAACGATCGCCGCCGCCACGCTCCTCGCCCTGGTCGTATCGGCCTGTGGGCCCAGCGGAACGCCAGATGCGCAGGTTCGCGCGGTCATCGCGCGCGGCGAGGGCGCCGCGGAGGCACGCGACATCTCCGGCGTGATGGACCTCGTATCGCCGACCTTCCAGGATGGCCGTGGTGGAAGCCGCGACGATCTGAAGCAATACCTGCGCGGCTATTTCGTCACCCACCAGTCGATCCATCTGCTGATGCGCGTCGACTCGGTCGAGTTCCCCTACAGCGACATGGCGAAAGTCAGCCTCACGCTCGGCACGCTGGGGCGGGAGACCGCCGGCGCCTCGGCGTTCGACCTCGCAGCCGACGTTCATGAGGTCGAACTCGAGCTCCAGCTCGAGGACGGCGAGTGGCGGGTTACGCGGGCCAGCTGGCAATCGACGTCGGGCTGAGGGCGGTACGCCGCCGGGCATTCGCGAACTAGGCGCCGCCGGACCGGTCCAACTGCAATTGGCGTCGTCAGCTGGCGCCGCGGCATGGTCCCGGCCGGTAGTGGAACCCGATGCGCGCAACAGAGGGCCAGGTTGCACGCCGGAGAGGCTAAGTGCTGGAGTCTCCGTCTGTCAGCGACACCGGCCGCTTCCACGTGCCGGATATTTCAGCAGCGCATCATCGCCGGCCGGCCGTCGCGCCGCTGGTTCGGGACACTTATGCGATCGTGCTCGCGGGCGGGCGCGGCAAGCGCCTGCACGACCTCACCGCCTGGCGCGCAAAGCCAGCTGTGCCGTTCGGCGGCAAGCATCGCATCATCGATTTTGCATTGAGCAACTGCGTCAATTCCGGCATCCGGCGCATCGGGGTCGCAACCCAGTACAAGGCCCACAGCCTGATGCAGCACCTGCAACGCGGCTGGAGCTTCCTCGACAGCCACCTGCACGAGTTTCTCGAGGCGCTGCCGGCCCAGCAGCGAAACAGGGAAGGTTGGTACGACGGCACCGCGGACGCTCTCTACCAGAACATCGACATCCTGCGCATGGAAGAGCCGCGGTTCGTGCTGGTGCTGGCCGGCGACCACGTCTACAAGATGGACTACGGCGTCATGCTTGCGGAGCACGTCGAGCACGAGGCCGACGTCACGATCGCCACGGTCGAGGTGCCCGTCGAGACTGCCACCGCCTTCGGCGTGCTGAAAGTGGATGAGCGGGGCTGGCTGCGCGGGATGAAAGAGAAACCGGCATGCCCGGAGTCGCTGCCGGACGACCCGACGCGCGCCCTGGTCAGCATGGGCATCTATGTCTTCAACGCGGCGGTCTTGTATGGGTGCCTGCGCGAGGATGCAGCTTGCGCCGGATCGACGCATGACTTCGCGAAGGACCTGCTGCCCGCGCTCCTTGCCGCGGGCCGCAGGGTAAGGGCGCACCGCTTTGGCGATAGTTGCGTGAACAGGGTGAATGGGCATCCGTACTGGCGCGACGTGGGAACCGTCGATGCGTACTTCGAGGCGAACATGGACCTCACGCGCGTGCGGCCGGAGCTCAACATGTACGACAAGTCGTGGCCGATCCGCACCAACGAGGAAGACCTTCCGCCCGCGAAGTTCGTCCACGGCAGCCCGATCGATTCAGGCCAGACTCTCGACGCACTGGTATCGAGCGGGTGCATCGTCAGCGGGGCTGCAGTGATCCGCTCGCTGCTGTTTCCCAAGGTCACGGTAGACGAGGGATCGATCGTCGAGGATTCCGTCGTGTTTCCCGATGTCGCGGTGGGCCGCAATGTCCGGCTGCGCCGTGCGATCGTGGACAAATACAGTATGCTGCCCGACGGGTTCACCGCAGGACACGACCGGGCCGAGGACGAAGCCCGATTTCATGTGACCTCAGGCGGAGTGGTGCTGATCACGCCGGAAAGCCTCGGGCAGCCAGTGCACGAGCCCAGGTAGCGCCGGTGCCGCGGCTTCAGCGAAACTCGGAGGAGCGACGATGAAGATGAAATCGAACCGAATCCTCGCTGCAATCACCTGCAGTATTCTTGCCGGCACCGCTTTGGCCGACGATGATTTCCGCTGCGGCAGTCGTATCGTCCGGGTCGGCGCGACGCAGGCGGGCGTGCTGGACGCCTGCGGCCAGCCGGACACCAAGGCGGTCGAAAAGGTCGACGTGCACAGCGGCAACCGTGTCGTGGGCCAGACCGAGGTCTGGCGTTGGACGTACACGATGAACGGTAGGACCCGCGTACTCACTTTCGACCAGGAAAAACTCAAGTCCATCGACTAAACGGATGCGCCAAAAAATAGGTGCCAGGCACCGAATTAACTAAATTCGGTGCCTGGCACCTATTTATTGCTCAGGCGCTAGCTCAGAACGACCCCATCGGATCCTTCAGCAGTTCGATCTCTGCGCGAGTCGAAGTGCGGCCGAGCACTGCGTTCCTGTGCGGGAAGCGGCCAAACCGGTCGATGATTTCCTTGTGCGCCCGCGCGTACTTTGTCCAGTAATCGTTGCCGATACTCCCGATCAGCTCGCAGGAGAGCACCTGGTCCTCGAGGTCCTCGCTGTGCTCGAAGGGCAGGTACAGGAAAAGTCGCTCCTCGCCCTTGAGCCCGGCATCGTATCCACGATCGATCGCTTCACGTGCGATGTGGCGCGCCATCGGGTCGCCGGCGAACGCGCGCGCCGAGTCGCGGAACATGTTGCGCGGGAACTGGTCGAGCGCGATGACTGCAGCCAGCGCCACGCGCGGTGTCGGGAAATCCTGCAGCTCGCCCGCGACAAGGCGCTCGTACAGCGCGAGAAATCTATTTCGGATCTCGCTGTCGAGATCCGCATTCTTCACGAACCAGCGGCTGGCACCGATTTCCTTGAACCAGAAATCCAGCACTTCCCCAACCCATGTCGGTTCAGACGTTTCGGCCGTCGTTTCACTGGTTGCCATAGCTACTCCTGGGGGTGCAATGAGCCTCGACGCCCATCGTGATTCGTCAGCTGTCCGGGACAGGCGGTCAATCCGGCAAGCCGGCGAGGCGCATCGATTCGGCTATCCTCGCCGCGTCGGCCTCCCGCTTGAACGGTTCCTTTGACATCCACTGTCGTACGGAGAAATCTGCCTTCAGTGACAGGCACTCGGCAAGGCTGGCGCCGGCGCTATCCATGTCGCCCAGGCGGGCGTGGCATCCAGCCGTGAACGCCGATATGTAGTACTTGCGGATCGGGTGGCGGGCGAGCAGCCTCAGAGCTTCCTCGTACCGTCCGAGCACCATGCAGGTGAGACCCCACTGTCGCCAGTACCAGGGCTGGTCGAAATAGGGGTCGACCTGGCGCGCTCGCTGGTTCCACGACATGGCTTCCTCGGCCCGTCCGATGTACACGAGGATCAGCCCCATGTCGGCCACGTTCCACTGGTTGTTCGGGTTGAGCGCCACTGAGCGCTCCATGTGCTCGAGTGCAAGGTCAAACTGCCGACGGTACAGGCATACCTGTGCAAGCATCGAGTGGCAGCTGCTGTCGCGGTCGTCGCGTTCGACTGCGTGCATCGCGAGCCCGTAGGCCTCGTCGAGCAGCGCGCTCGAGTTGCCGGGGTCATCGCGCCACTTCTGGCGCTTCAATGTCGCGAGCAGCGAATGAGCCAGGCCGTATCCGGGATCGAGCTCTATGGCGCGCTCGAATAGCCGCGTGGCTTCGGCGGCCCCGGCCGGGTCGTCCCAGAAGAGGGCATTGCCCTCGAGCACGCATTCGTAGGCGTCGAGACTTGCCGGTGGTTTCCGGCGTGCCCTCTCCGCATCGGAGACGTGCACTCGGCCGACCAGTGTGCCGACGATCGTCTGTACGACCTCATCCTGGACCGAGAAAATCTCGGCCTGTGCGCGGTCGAAACGCTCGCCCCACACGTGGTTGCCGGTCTCCGCGTCGATCAGCTGCACGCCGATGCGTACGCGGTCGCCCATCCGCCGCACCGTACCCTCGACGATGAAGCGTACGTTCAGTTCGCGCGCAACCTGCGCGGGATCGACCGCGGAACCGCGGTATTTGAACGAAGCCGAACGCGAACGAACGGCGAGCAGCCGCCAGCGGGAGAGCTCGGTGATCATGTCGGCGGTGATCCCGTCACTGAAGTACTGCTGCTCGGAATCGCCGCTGAGATTCGCGAAGGGCAGCACGCAGATGGAGATTCGCGCAGGTACCGCGCTGGTTGCGGGATCCGTTGACTGCGGCACGGGGCTGGCGGCGGTCGGCGTGACGACTCGCCCAAGCAGGTTCTCGACGGCGCGAACGACTTCGCCGAACAGCGGGTTGCCAGCAACTTCGCCCGATTGGCCCAGGTCCGTCGTGTGGTAGGCACGAAAGTCGATCGGCAGGCGCGCGGGCCCGAGTTGCACTGGCACGAGAATGCCGCGGTCGGCTCCCTCGCGGGCCTCGCCCCGCACCCAGCGCGATTCAACCGAGTCGGGTGTCCAGACGACCAGCACCGCGCGGGCGCGCTCCAGTTCGTCGGCGATCAGCCGGTCGAACTGCTGGCCGGGCGCGATCGCCGGGTCCCACCATACCGACCATCCCTGCGCCTCGAGCGCGGCGACGATGGGCGCCACGCGCGCCTTGTCGCTGCGGGAGTAGGAGACGAAGACGTCCGCCATGCCGATCCTGTCTCCAGTGGCGTGGATGGTGAAGTTGCGCCGGACGGCCGTAGCTTACTCCGGGGGTCTGCGGTGCGTCAGGGTTTGGCCCGGGTCGGGCAGGAGCCCGGTTTCGGTCGGCGGCTGTCCGCGTAGTATCCCGGATTGCCGAGTCCACGAACGCTGGTCCAACCTTCGCGAACTGCGTTGCCACTGACATGGCGCGCGCGAGGGGGGTGCCACATGCCGGGACCGGATGCCAAAACGCTTGCCGCAGGACTGGCGCTGGCGACGTTGCTGCTTGCCCACGGCGCCGAGGCCGCCGTCACTGCCCAGCAAGCCGAGGCGCTCGGCGCGACGCTGACCGCCGTCGGCGCAGAGAAAGCGGGCAGCGCCGACGGTCGCATCCCGGCGTACACGGGCGGCCTGCCCACCGCGCCGGCGAGCGCCGGGCACCCGGATGCGGGCCTGGCAGATCCCTTTGCCGACGAGAAGCCACTGCGCGTGCTGACGGCCAGCGACCTCGGCGGCGCCGAGTCCGAGCTCACCGCGGGCACGCTGGAACTGTTGCGTACTCATCCGGCCTTCTGCGTCGACGTCTACCCGACGCATCGCACGATGGCGGACCCGGAGTGGTTCCTGGCGAACACGCTTCGCAATGCGACCGATGCGCGCCTGGTTGAAGACAACCTCACGCTCGAGAACGCGCTGCCCGGGATTCCATTCCCCATCCCCAGGGATGGGCGCGAGGTGATGTGGAACCACCGCCTGCACTACATGGGGCGGGCCATGGAATTCAAATACGACAGTTGGCTGGTCACCTCGTCCGGCGACAGGAACCTGACGACGACCGCGCAATCGGCGTGGGATTTCCCGGCCTTCGACCCGAAGTGGACCCGGCCCCTGCGGCCGGACGACGCGCTCTTCCGCTGGAAGCTCGATTACTCCGGGCCGCAGCGGCGGGCTGGCGAGGCCTTCATTCTGATCGACTCGGTGGATCCATTGAAGGACCCGCGAAAGACATGGTTGTACGTTCCCGGGCAGCGCCGGGCCAAGCGGGTGGAGGTGCCCGACGATGCTCCGCACTCGAGCAGCAGCGGCGCCTACATCAACGACGACGCCTTCGTTTACACCGGGGTGCTCGAGCGTTACGACATCAAGCTGCTCGGCAAGCGGGAGATGATCGTCCCCTACAACACCTATCGCCTGACCTATCACGCAAACATTGATGATGTGTTGCAGAAGCGGGAGATCAACCCGGAGCTGCTGCGCTGGGAACTGCACCGCGTATGGGTCGTCGAGGCCACGCTGAAGCCCGGGCAGCACCACGTGTACGGCAGGCGGGTGTTCTACGTGGACGAGGACAGCTGGGCCGCGCTTGCGTCCGACGAATACGACCTTGACGGCAAGCTGCTGCGCGTCGTGTACGCGCTTCCGACCTACGACTACAAGGCCGGCGTGCCATTCACGGTCATGCACGTCGCATACAACCTCGACACCGGCGCCTACTTCCTGGCGTTCTTCCCCGGCTCACATTCAGGGGTGCGCTACGTCGAGTCGCTGCCGGATCGCCTGTGGTCGCCGGACGCGATGGCGGGGTCGGGCCTGCGGTGATTCATGGCCGTCCGGGTGCCGGACGGCAACAAATGGGCAGGCAGCCGGTCAACCGGCGCCGTCGCTGGTTCGAGGCGCAAGGAAATTGTAGAGCAGGCCGAACAGGGCGCCTGCGCCGGCCCCGTCCACCACCGCATACAAGGTTCCTGCAACGACCGAACCGATGCCGCACCCGGCATGGTAGCCGGGGTAGATGGACGCAGCGAGCTCGAGGAACGCCATGCCGTAGGGTGGCCAGACCAGGTTCGCCGCGGCTACTACCAGTACTGCTCCGCCCCAGAATACGCCGCCCGTCATGCCGAGTGCCGTGACGTCTAGTTTCATGGTGTCTCCCAGTTGCCTCGACCCGCAAGCGTGCGCCACTTGGGCAGTGTGTGCACCTCAAACGCGGAAGCGCTGCCAGCTCTGCTTCGTGAGAGCTTTTCTCTGATTTGTGACGTGCCTATCGAGACTCGGTATTGATCAACAGCTGCGGGCCATGTAGACGAATAGTTGAAGCGGGAAGCTAAGGTCGCGGCCAGGCACGATGGAGAGCGGTCAGCGAATGGACGATGCGGCGATTTCCGGCGCGTGGCCTATCGGAGGGAACGTCGATGCTCAACCTGGACCAGACAACGGTTCGTACTGCGCTCGAGCAGCTTGAACAGGCCGCGCTCGACCATGCTGCGTGGCACGAGAATCTTCTTCGGTCAATTGTCTGCAGACTGCCGTTCAAACTGGACGATCTTACCGAGAGCGCGCACCTCCACTGTCGATTCGGCCGATGGTATTACGAGCGGGCACCGGCCGAGCTGTGGGGGCAACGGGGGTTCGCGGCGATCGGCACAGAGCACGAGCGCCTGCACCGGATCGCAGCTCGGTTGCTGCGCGAGGTGGCGGCCGATGAGCCGATCCTGCGCCAGGACTTCGAATACCTCATTGCGGGAAGCGCGCGACTTCGGTTCGAGCTGGATTCGCTGCGACACGAGATTCAGCGCGCGTTGCGAAACCGGGACGCACTGACTGGCGCTTACGGTCGCACCGACATGCTGCCGGACCTGCGTGAGAGGCACGAGCTGGCAAAGCGACGTGTCCAGCCATGCTGCATCGTCTTCATGGACCTGGACCACCTCAAGGAAATCAACGATACGCACGGTCATGCAGCAGGCGACGCGGTACTGGCCGGCGCGGTCCGCTTCCTCCACCAGCATCTCCGACCCTATGACAAGGTTTTTCGATACGGCGGCGACGAGTTCCTGATCGCGTTACCGGGGACTGATCTCCCGATCGGCCAGGCCGTGATCAAGCGCGTCCGCGAAGGCCTCGCCGGCAAGCCGCTGATCGTCGGTCCGGGGGACGTCGAGATCCACGCGACAGCCTCGTTCGGGCTGGCATCACTCGATCCGGAGGTCGGCGTGGAGGAGTCCATCGAGAGGGCCGACCAGGCCTTGCTGCTTGCAAAGACTGCCGGGCGGAACCGTGCTATCAGCTGGGATCCCAACGTCACGACCGGCACGCGACTGCCACGCCTCCGGTTGGAGGGCGTGAAGGAATAGGGTGCGCGGCGTTCACTGGCAGCCGCTGTCGCGTCCGCGACGCCACTTACGTCGCTCAGGGCCTGGGCGCTCGCGAGGCAGCTTGGCCGACAGCAATCGGTACAGTGGGACACATAGGTCGCATCGGTCGATGAACGTGCTCCACCGAACGGATGCGGACGCCTCGAGATGAGAAGCTGCCGGTCCTGTAGAACCGAGGTAACGATCATGAAGACGCGATTTGTGCTTTCCTGTGCCGTGGCTTTCTCGCTGGTTGGCCTGGTGCCGCTAAGCGTCACGGCTGACCCGGCCCCGGGCATGTCCGGTCCAGCCACCAAGGTCGTCATCGAGGATTCGGCGATCACCTCGTCGATCAAGGCCCAGTACGAGGCCGACCACGGCGCTGGCCTCGGTCATGTTCGCGTGGACACCGATGATCACGGCGTCGTAAAGCTGGACGGAGAGGTACGGTCGCAGGCCGCGGCAGACCACGCGATTGCAATCGCGAAGGCCACCGACGGTGTTCGCGAAGTGCGCAGTGACATCGAGATAGAGAAGGACGACTGACACCGGCCCTGGCCGGCACACCGATGTGCCGGCCTATAGCTGGGAGGACAAGAAGGTGGAAAACCGTTCCATGACTTTGTTGTGCCATGGCCGGTTCTTCCACGATTCGTAGCTGATGCGCCGCGATTGCTTCAGGTCCTGCTCGAAGACATCTTCCAGGTGCCGGGCAAATGCCACGTCGTAGACGTTGAGATTGGCTTCCTCGTTGAGCCGGAACGAGCGATTGTCAAAATTGGTCGAACCGACCGACACCAGTTGCGAATCGACGATCATCGTCTTGCAGTGAAACATGGCCGGCTGGTATTCGTAGATTTCAGCTCCGTCCTGCAGCAGTTCGCCCCAGTCCGCCCGCGATGCCTGGCGCACGACCAGGTCGTCGACCTTGTTGCCGGGCACGATGATGCGCACCTTGACCCCGCGCGACAGCGCTGAGCGAATGGCTCGTCGGGTCAATTCGTCTGGAACGAAATAGGCGGCCGCCAGGTCGATCGTGTGTTCCGCGGCCGTTATCGACAGCAGGTACATCAGCTGCATGCTGTCGCCGCCGCCGCTGGGCGAGCTGGTGAAGACCTGCGCGAGCGCATCGCCGGCAGGCGCCAGCGCTGGAAAATACTCCACGCCCTGCAGCACCTTTCCCGAGGTCTTTATCCAGTTGTCCATGAACGCCGCCTGCATCTGGGCCACGGCCGGCCCCTCCAGCCTGTAGTGCGAGTCTCGCCAGTGGTCGGCATCCTGCGCGTTGCCTTTCCAGGGATCGGCGATCCCGACGCCGCCGGTGAAGCCGATCTCGCCGTCGACGACAAGGAGCTTGCGGTGGGTACGGTTGTTCATGCGCCCCAGGTTGTACCAATAGAGCGGGTGATAGCGCTCGATCTCGATACCCGCGTCCTTCATCTCCGTGATCATGGCTTGCTCGATCTTCTGGCTGCCCAGCCAGTCGAGAAGCACATGAACCTTGACGCCGGCGCGCGCCCGCTCCTCGAGTGCCCGGGCGAAGACCCAGCCAATGTCGCCCGACCAGTAGATGTAGGTCTCGAAAGTGATCGTGAGCCTGGCGTCGTGAATGGCGGCGAGCATGGCCGGGAAGATCTCGTCGCCGTTCTGCAGGCTCTCGAAGCGATTGCCATCGATGATGGGCGGCCCGAGCAGTGTTCCCAGCTCGCGGCGAAACTGCGAATCGGCGACGCTGTAATGGTGCTCCAGCGACGTCTGGATCTCCTTTTCCGCCGTGGTGAAATTCATGAACACCACGACGACGATCACGGCGACCAGCGCGCCCACCAGGCCGGCAATAGCCGTTCTCTTCCGGTTCCAGGCCACGACTTGTTTCCTCGTTGGAGGCCATCCCGCCCAGGGGAATCCGCGTCTCACATTAGCACCGACCCGGTCGGTCCGCCGCGGTAAGTAAGGTGGCCTCGCTTACCGAGACGCTGCGCAGCGTGGGTCGAGCGAGGCGCCTTCGCGTATATGTCCGGTTTCGCTGCGGTGCACGATAGGCTGGGCTGATTTGAGGGCGTATCGTAGGCTCTGCGGGCACACACGCGGTCGCGTGCGTTCCGGCCCATAACGATCCAGGGGAATCCACATGCGCATCGCCAGCCTGTTACCGGTTTGCATTCTCTTCGTTTCTTCCGCCGCCATCGCTGCGGCCAACCCGCCGGGTCAGGTCAAGGCCACTACCGTGTCGCTTGCCGGGCTGCACGGGCCGGCACGCATCCTGCGCGACGTCGACGGCATGCCGCACATATACGCGTTCGACGAGCATGATGCGCTGTTCCTGCAGGGCTGGGTGCAGGCCCAGGACCGGCTGTTCCAGATTGACGTGCTGCGCCGCCAGGCGAGCGGCACGCTCGCCGAGCTCGTGGGCTCCGGTGCGCTCCCGAGCGACATCGAGCTTCGCACGATCGGTCTTGCGCGCGGTGCGGCGCGGTCGCTGGCAGCGTATTCGCCGGCGACCCGTGCCGGGCTGCAAGCCTACGCCGATGGCGTGAATGCCTGGGTTGCGCGCAATCCGCTGCCGATCCAGTACGCGGGACTCGAAATCACCAAGTTCAGTCCGTGGACGGCACTCGACTGCGCGATCATCGGCAAGGCGCTTGCCTTCCAGCTGTCGTTCGATCTCGATGACGGCGCAACGCAGAATTACCTGGCCTATGAGTCGAAGCTCGGGCCACAAGCCGCGCAGGCCATGTTCTTCGGCGACGTATTCCGCTCGGCGCCGTTCGACAAGGCATCCACGATTCCGGATGCGACCGGCGGCGCGCCGTTCCTGGGCGGGCTTGGCAAGACGAATGCCAAGACGTCGTCCAAGGCAGTCGGGGCCGCGTCCGTCACCACGGTGAAACCCCATGGTCTCGATCCCGGCGTTGCGAAGGGCCTGAAGGACCTGCGCGGGCGTTACGAAAGAGTGCCGTTCCTGAAGAACACGCTGGCCCGCACCGAGCAGCAGATCGGCAGCAACGAATGGGCCGTGGCGGGGTGGCGGACCAAGGACGGCCGGCCGCTGATCTCGAACGACCCGCACCTGAGCCTCGACCTGCCGGCCAATTTCTACCAGGTTCACCTGAATGCCAACAAGGACGGTCTCGACGCCATCGGCAGCAGCGTTGCGGGCACCCCGTGGATCGTGCTGGGGCAAAACCAGTACGTGACCTGGGGCGAGACGACAACCGGTTTCGACGTCACGGACACTTATCTCGAGCAGCTCGTGCCCGACGCGAGTTCGCCGAGCGGGCTGTCGTCGCTCTACATGGGCGCACCCGAGCACGTGATCCCGATTCCCGTCACGTTCAAGGTCAATCTCCGGGACGGCCTCGGCAACGGCCCCGACACCGTGGTCGCGCTTCCCCCGGGCGGCAGCATCCCCGCTGTAGTGCTGACGATTCCACGCCGCAACAACGGGCCGGTCGTCGCCGACCTCGGTGGCGGCCAGGTGATCAGCGTTCAGTACACCGGCTTCAGCGGCACACGCGAGCTCGAGACGTTCCGGCTCCTCAATCACGCGAGGAACGTCCAGGACTTCAAGACCGCGCTGGAGTACTTCGACGTCGGCTCGCAGAATTTCATCTACGGCGACATCGACGGCAACATCGGCTACTTCTCGACCAGCGAGGTCCCGCTGCGCGAAGACCTGCAGGCGAACACCGTGAACGGCTCGCCGCCCTGGTTCATTCGCAACGGGCAGGGCGGCAACGAGTGGCTGAAAGATCCGAACCCCGACATGTTCAACGGCACCGGCTACCTGTCGCTGCCGTCGAACGAGCTGCCGCAGACCGTCAATCCGAAGAACGGTTTCGTCGTGAATGCCAACAACGACACCTCCGGGTCCACGCTGGACAACGATCCGCTGAACCAGCTGCGGGTCGGCGGCCAGGGCATCTACTATCTCGGCTACTCGTTCGATTACGGCACGCGCGCGGGCCGGATCACGCAGGCCCTGAACGAGCGTCTTGCCAAGGGCAAGGTCGATCGCAGTGACATGGAGGCCATCCAGGCCGACGTCACCTTGCTCGATGCACAGGTATTCACGCCGTACATCGTCAATGCGTTCACGAATGCGTCGCAGCCGGGTGCGCCGGCGGCGCTGTCGGCGCTGGCTGCGGACCCGCGTGTGGCCGAAGCGGTAGGACGGCTGGGCGCGTGGAACTTCACCACGCCGACGGGCGTAGCGACTGGCTACGACGCATCTGACGTCGATGGTGAGCGGATGCCGCCCTCGGATGCCGAGGTGCAGCGGAGCATTGCTGCAACCATATATTCCGTCTGGCGCGGGCAGGCCATCCGCAACGGCGTCGACATGAAGCTGAATGCCCTCGGCGTGCCGACGCCCGGTTCGGGCGATGCGATCAAGGCCCTGCGTCATCTCGTCGAGAGTGACGGTATCGGCGTGTCGACGGTCGACTTCTTTGACTGGGTGGTGTTGCCGGAGGCTGCGCAGCGCCGCGACTATGTAATGCTGAAGAGCCTGCAGGACGCGCTCGACCGGCTTGCCGGCCCTGCTTTCCAGGCTGCATTCAAGAGTTCGACCAACCAGGACGACTACGTCTGGGGCAGGTTGCACCGGATAGTGTTCGACGGTCTCGTGGTCGGCAGTCCGTTCAGTATTCCCAATGCACAGCTTGGCTTCCCGCCGTCATTCGACGACCTGACGGGGCTTGCGACCGACGGCGGGTTCGGCGTGGTCGATGCCTCGTCTCACAGCGCACGAGCGGCGTCGTCGAACGAGTTCATGTTCGGCTCGGGTCCCAACCGCCGCTACGTCGGCATCCCGGGAACCGCCAAGGGTTCGATCGAGGGCAGGACGGTCCTGCCGGGTGGCATGAGCGGCGTGCTGACGAGCCCGTTCTACGCCAACCTTCTCGGTCGCTGGCTCACCAATGACACTTACCCGCTGCGCGACAATATGGGCGAGGTGATGCAGAACCTCGACAGCCAGCAGATGTTCAAGCCAGCGCCGCCGGTCAACAAGAAATAGCACCAGGGGCTGCGATTCGCGCCGGCGCCGGGCCCTCCCCGTATTGGCGGGGTGGGTCTCCGGCGCTGGCAGCGGTCCTATCGACTGTAGACGCCCGCGGCCTCGGCATGCTGCCGGGCGACCGCATCGCGCAGCGACTCTGGTGCCAGCACCTCGACGTCCGCGCCGTATTTCAGTATGTCCATCACCAGTTCCGGTTCCCGCGAGTACGGCAGCTTCAGTAGATAGCTACCGTCGAGTTGCAGCTTGCCGTCCTGCTGCGGGTGCCAGGTCTCGCGGCTGACCCAGCGGGCACGCCCGGGATTGAACAGCAGCACGGCCTCCTGCGTATCCGAGCCTGCGAAGATGCCGTAGCCGCTCGCGAAGTGCCGGTCCAGGGCCTCTTCGCCCACTTCCTTGCAGGGCTTCTCGACCACCGAAGCGGCTGCAATCGCGTCCACGGAGAAGGTCCGCAGCGCCTGGCGCTTGTGGCAGAAGGCGTCCAGGTACCAGTTGTCGCGGTAGTGCACCAGGCGCTGCGGGGAGACCTCGCGCTCGAGCACGTCGCCGTCCGAGCGGCGATGGTGCTCGAGGTGCAGCCGCTTGCGTGCCAGCAGAGCAGCCGCGAGCGTTCGGAAGTGCGCGGACTCGATTGCGCGGGAGCCCATCGACAGCACGCGGATGCGGCGCGTGACGTCCTCGGCGCCCACGTCGCCGGAGTCGAGCAGGGCAGTCAGGCGCTTGCGCAGTGGATTGATCAACTCGGACAGCACGCCGGGCTGCAGGCCCGCTATCAGCTGGTCCATAGTGATCAGCGCGCGCAGTTCGTCTGCGGTGAAATACAGCCCGGGCAACTGCCAGACGGCGATGTCCTCGACCTTGTCGTCGAAACGGTAAGCCTCGTGCTCGGTGTCGTAGACGATCGGGGCGCGAAAGCGGTCGCGCAGGTATTCTAGGTCACGCTTGAACGTCGCGCGGGAGACCTCGAGTTCGTCCAGGAATTCCTGGGTGCGCACGAAGCGGCGCGCCTTGAGGAGTTGCTGGATACGGTAGAAGCGGTCGAGGCGGTCCATGCAAGTCCCCGGCGGCGGAGAGCGTCACTCTGCCGGTGGCGGTGGCGGTGACGGTGTCGTCGTAGATTCTTCTTCCTTGCGTTGCTGCTTGCGCTGCAGCTTTTCTTCACGCTTTTTCTTTGCAGCCAGTTCACGCTGTCTCTTCTGGTGCGAGTAATTCGGCTTGGCCATTAACACTCCGGGCTGGTTGGGGTCGTGACAGGGTAACGGGGTATGGGCCCGGGCGACAACCTGCGGGAAGGCGCAGACTGCTGGCCCGATGACGCGAGGCGGATCGGTTACGCTGGCAGGACGTATAATCGCCGGTCATCGACGGACTGTAAGCGCGCGTCAGGAGGATGCCATGGAGGAATACTGGGCAACGCGGACCGGGCGATGGCGCAAGGCGATGAGGGGCCTGGCCGCGCCGTCGCTGGCGGATCGGCTCTACGAGGTGATCCGCAGGGATGTGCAGGAGGGTCAGCTGCCGCACGGCGCGATCCTGCCGACCTCGGAACGGGTGGCGTCGGAGCTGGTAATGAAGCCGGACGACGTGCATGCAGCTTATGCGCGCCTGCTCTCGGAGGGACTCATCGAGGAGCGCGACAAGGGCCGGCTCTGCATCGTGGGGCACGATCGAGACGCCAGCATCGGCGATGCCACGCAGATCCGCTTCGAGGCCGCGCTGCTGAAGGCGGTGCGTGAGGCGGCCGCGCGCGGACTCTCGAGCACCGAGGCCACGGGCATGTTCAAGGCCGCGGCAATACGGCTGGAAGAGATGCAGGGAAAGAAAGCAGAAGACTGAGCGCGGTATCAGCCGGATCGAGGATCAGCTTTCACCAGCCCCCGGACATCGGCAAACACGGCCAGCGTGCTGTGGCGGAATTTCGCCCTGCTGGCCGGATCGAAAAGCTGCCAGGCATCACTGTCCACCAGCATCAGGGCTTCGAGCAGCGGCAACAGCTCCGGTCGGATGCAATGCGGCAGTTCCGGGTCGGTCAGGCTGCCGGGATTAGGCCACTCCGGTACCACGTTCAACGACTGGTGCAACAGCACTGACTGGACGATGAGCGCGGCCGCAGACCCTGCACCGAACAGCTGCTCGATTCCCCTGATGATTTCTGGCAGTACGCGGTTGTCCTGGATCGAGCCCTTGCCGTCCGGCGCCTCGGTCGAGGCATTCAATACCATCTGTCTCCAGGCTTCGAGCCCGGCCGCATAGCCATCGCTGGTCGGGAAACCGACCGTCGGCAGCGCACGCGCAGCCAGCGTCCCCGATCGAAACGCGTGCAGCGAATCCCGTTGCCCGTCGATCACCTGTTTCGCCACGTCGTGGTACAGCACGGTCCATTCCATCATCGCCCGCAGGTCGGGGCCGGACTGGCGATACTCGGGCAGGTTCTGCAGCGCTATCAACGCGCGGGTGATGTGGTCGAGCGTGGTCCCGTCCGCGTACGCGGCCATGACCTGCCAGCCAGGGGCAACGGCTTCCAATTCCCGCATCAGCGCAGGCGTGTAGAAGTTGCGGATGCGCAGGGAAAGTTCGTTGCTGTCGCGCAACCCGCCGTTGTCGATCTGCCGTGCCTGGTCGCGCACGAAGTTGCACAGGACTGGCAGGTGGTCTGAGGGTCGCGGAATCGTCGTTTCCATGAGACTGGAGGGTACGCGCGGCGGGCGCATGTGCGCCAGCGCGACATGAGTACTTTCGGGCGTCGGCTGCCGGCCCGGCCGCCGGTGATCCACCCATGCATGGCTCCTTGCCGGGTCACCAGCTTCGCAGAACTTCGGTATCCTGCGATTCAACGGCGGCAGGTTGTCCGGAATAATCCGGCATTGGCGCCGGGCCGGGCGGACCCGGCAGGCCTCCTGTTACTCACCGCGGGCACCCCCTATGACCGACCCAGCGACCATTGCCGTGCTTCTTGGCCAGTTCAAGCCTGACGCGTCCTCGAAGTACCCGGCAACGGTGCAGAAGGCGCTTCTGCTGGCGCGCTTGCTGCAGGAGCGTGCGCGTTCGCTGCAGACACCTGCCGAGCGGCGCCAGCAGGCGGAGCTCGACCGGATGCTGCAGACGCCGTCCGACAAGGCGACGCTCGCGATGATGACCGACCAGGCCTTCCGCACCAGCGACGCCGCGCGCGCGGTCGAGCACCTGACGCACATCCTGGACGTGCAGGGAGTACCGCGCTACTTCGGCCCGCTTGATCGCACGCTGATGAAGGGCTTCCAGTCGTTCGGTGCCTTCGTGCCCGGTGTCGCGTTGCCGCTGGTGAAGGAGCACATGCACAAGGAGACGGCCAACGTCATCCTGCCCGGCGAAAAAGCGGAGCTCACGCGGCACCTTGCCGAGCGCAGCGCCGAAGGGGTACGGATGAACGTCAACTTCCTCGGCGAGGCGATCCTGAGCGAGGACGAATCCGAGCGCCGTATGCAGCAATACCTTCTGGGCCTGCAGTGGCCCGAGATCGAGGTAGTCTCGATCAAGATCTCGACACTTTATTCGCAGATCTCGCCGATCGCTCGCGAACACACGGTCAGTGTCCTCTGCGACCGCCTGGAGCGACTGTTCCGCACCGCCGACCGCGCGCGCTTCACGCGGCCCGACGGCACCGTGGTGTCGAAGTTCGTGTACCTCGACATGGAGGAGTATCGCGACAAGGACCTGACGGCGGCGGCATTCATGCGCACGCTGGATCGCGACGGCCTGGGACAGGTCCGTGCGGGCATCGCGCTGCAGAGCTACATCCCGGATTCGTACCGGACCCTGCTTGAGCTGCAGGAATGGGCGCGCCGGCGCGTCGCCGCGGGCGGCGGGCGCATCACGATCCGCCTGGTCAAGGGCGCCAACATGGAAAGCGAGCGCGCCGAGTCGTCGATGCGCGGCTGGCCGCAGGCGCCATACCGCACCAAGCTGGAGACCGATGCGAACTACAAGCGCATGGTCCACGAGGTGATGAGGCCCGAGAACCTCGCGGCCATGGACGTCGGCGTGGCGTCGCACAACCTTTTCGACCTGGCCTACGGCCTGGTGCTGGCGCACGAGCGCAACGCGCTCGCCAGGGTGCAGTTCGAGATGCTGGAGGGCATGGCGAATGCGCAGCGTCGCGCGCTGTTCGAGCTGTCGCGCAACCTGCTGCTGTACGCACCTGCCTGCTACAGGGAAAACTTCATCAACGCGATCGGCTACCTGATCAGGCGACTCGACGAGAACACGGGGCCCGAGAACTTCCTGCGCCATGCGTTCAAGATCGAGGTCGAAAGCCCCGAGTGGCGGCAGCTCGAGCACGGCTTCCTCGCCGCATTCGACGCGATAGAGCGGATCAGCAATGCGCCGCGCCGCGACCAGGATCGCAACCAGCCGCCGCCGGTTCCGGCGGCGGTCGCACGCGGCTGGCAGCACCTGGAATGTGAGCCGGACACGGACTTCGCGTTGCCCCAGAACGGCGAGTGGGCTGAGAAGATCGTCGCTCGCTGGCAGGGACGGCACGGCGCCGCCGCCGTGCAGATCCCGCTGGTCATAGGCGGCGAGGAACTGCTTGAAGGCCGGCCGCTGCGCGATTGCCTGGATCCGTCGCGCCCGGGCACCGTCGTCGGCCGTTACCGGCAGGCGACCGACGCCGACGTCGCGCGTGCGGTGGAGTGCGCGGCAGCGGACCCCGATGGCTGGCGAACCATGCCGGAGCCGGAGCGCTTCGAGCTGCTGGGCAAGGTTGCGCAGGAACTGCGGGCGGCGCGCGGGGACCTGATGGGTGCCGCATTGGCGGACGGTGGCAAGGTCCTGATGGAGTCCGACCCGGAGGTCTCCGAGGCGATCGACTTCCTGGAGTTCTATCGTGATTCGGCACGCTGGTGGCAGCGCATGCCGACACTGCGGGCCCGCCCGAAGGGCGTGGTCGTGGTGGTGCCGCCGTGGAATTTCCCTGTGGCGATTCCCTGCGGCGGCGTTGCGGCCGCGCTCGCGGCCGGCAACACCGTCATCATCAAGCCGGCGTCCGACACCGTGCTGGTCGCGTGGGAAATGTGCCAGTGCTTCTGGCGCGCTGGTGTGTCGAAGATTGCGCTGCAGTTCCTGCCGTGCTCGGGCGCGCGCGAGGGCCGCAAGCTGGTCAATCATCCAGAGGTCAGCGCCGTGATCCTCACCGGCGGCACCGACACCGCACTGACGATGCTCGGCGACAATCCGCGCCTCGCGCTGTTTGCCGAGACCGGGGGCAAGGACGCGACGATCGTCACCGCCGTGTCGGACCGCGACCTCGCCATCAAGCACATCCTGCACTCGGCTTTCAGTCACTCCGGCCAGAAGTGCTCCGCCACCTCGTTGCTGCTGCTGCAGGCCGAGGTCTACGACGACCCCGTATTCCGGCGCTCGCTGTGCGAGGCCGTGCAGAGTCTCGCGGTCGACTCGGCCTGGGACCTCGGCACCAAGATGGGACCGATGATCAAGCCGCCGTCAGGCGACCTCGAGACTGCGCTCAAGGTGCTCGAACCGGGCGAGGAATGGGCGGTGATGCCGCAACCAGCGGATGGAAACCCGTGTCTATGGACTCCAGGCGTCAAGTACGGCGTGCGCCCTGGCAGCTACACGCACATGACCGAGTTCTTCGGCCCGATGCTGGCCGTGATGCGGTTCGAGACACTGGGCGAAGCCGTCGAACTGGTGAACCAGACGGGCTACGGCCTGACCAGTGGCCTCGAGAGCCTCGACGAGCGCGAGTGGGACTACTGGAAGCAGCACATCCGCGCGGGCAACCTCTATATCAACCGAGTGACGACCGGCGCCATCGTGCTTCGCCAGCCGTTCGGCGGCATGGGCAAGTCGGGTTTCGGGCCCGGCATGAAGGCGGGCGGGCCGAACTACGTCGCCCAGTTCATGGACTTCGAGGACGTCGGTGAACCGCAGGCGGATGCGGGCTCGACGCCAGTGGGCGTTACGCTGCTTACACCACAAACGCCGACGCTCGCTGCGCTCTGCGGCCTGCTGCAGTCGCATTTGCAGCACGGCGATGAGCGCATCATCGCCGCGGCGCTCAGCTACGAATCCAGCCAGCGTGAGGAATTCAGCCAGGAGCACGATCACTTCAGGCTCGTGGGCCAGGACAACGTGCGGCGTTACCTGCCCGTCGGCAGTGTGCGGGTGCGCGTCGACGCGAGGGACACATCCTTCGAGGTGTTTGCGCGTACCTGCGCGGCGCACGTCGCGGGTTGCCGCGTGGTCATCAGCACGCCGCCGGGACTCGACTCGGCCGCGGTCCGGCGGCTGGAGACGCTGACCGAAGCCTGGGCGGGTGCCATCGAATTCGTCGAGGAGACCGATGCGCAGCTGGCGCAGGCCATCGGCGAGGGGCAGGTGGACAGGGTTCGCTACGCCGCGCCGGAGCGGGCTTCGCTTGAGGTGTTGCAGGCCGGAAACGCGGCGAATGGTTGCGTGGTCAGTGTTCCGGTGTCTGCAGAGGGGCGCCTGGAGCTGCTCTGGTACGTCCGCGAGCAGAGCATCAGCACCGACTATCACCGCTACGGCAACCTCGGCACGCGTGCCGACGAGCTGCGCGCCGAGGTGCCCTGAATCGTTACCGGGGCCTGCGGGAGTTTTTCGTCGGCCTCTTCGCCAGGCATTGCATGAAGCGGCGTTCGAGGCCGTCGTGCGCTTCGGGCGCGATTGCGGCGATGGCGATCCACTCCACCAGCATCGCGTCCCAGTCGTGGTCATCCGCGCGGCGTCCCTGGCCCATGCTGGTCATCAGCAGGCTCAACTGGTAGTCGCGGCGCAGGTCCTCGTCCTCCGGCGGCGTCGGCATGGAGCTCGCGATCTCGCAGCGGATACACAACATCCGCAGCGCCTTCTGCCGTGCAGCGTCGTCCTCACCCGGCGCGGCGTCGGCCCCTGCCATGGCCTGCTTCAAGGCCTGCAGGCCTCCGCCCGGCCAGCGCCGCACGCCTGCAATGAACGCCTCGGCTGTGTCTTTCATTGCCGCGCGTTCTTCGGGAGAAGCATCCTGCATCACGGCGCGTTCGTAGGCCCGGACGAGTCGGGCGGCCTCGAGCAGGTTCGATTCGGCTGCCTCGGCATCGCGCAGGTCCTGCTCGGCTGCAGCCCGCTGCGCCACGGCGCGCGTCTTTTCGGCCTCCTGCTCTGCAGAATGCAGCGCGCGGGCCTCGTCACGCCGCTGGAAGACGGCATCGCACAGGCCGCGAAACTCATCCCAAAGCGGCTGCGACTTATCTCGCGGTACCGGGCCGGTCTGCTTCCACTGCGCCTGCAGCCGCTTTACGCCGTCAATGGCCTGGGCCACGCCTTCAACGCTCGACAGCTGCCCGGCCTGCGCGATCAGGGCCCTCTTGTCCGCCTCGTTACGCTCGTACCAGCTGCCCACCAGGTGTCGCAGGCGGTCCATGGCTTTCTGGAACTCGATCTCGGCCGGGCGACTGGCGTCGGGATCGACCGGCGAATGGCTGCGCCACTCGCGCGGCGCCTCGCGCAGCACCTGCATCACCAGCGGGTAGTCGGCGGCGTCGGTCTCCAGGCGCGCTTCGAAAGCCTTGAGCCGCTCGAGCACGAGCTTGCGGGCTTCCAGATTCTCGCGTCGCATCGCGGCCTGTGATGCGAAATAGTCCTGGCAGGGCCTGAACGCGGCCTGGAAAGCCCTCTGGAATCGCTCGCCGTCCTCCGACGTGTCGATAACGATGCCCTTGTTGATCGTGCGCCATTCCTGCTGCAGTGCACGGACATGCTCGGCCAGCGCTTCCGGTGCTTCCTGCGAGCCCACCAGCGCTTCCATTTCCTCGATCAGCTCGATGCGCTTCGGCGCGACGACGTAGTCCTTCCACTGCCTGAGTTCGTTCAGCTTTTCATCGAGTTGCTGCAGGTGTCGCTCGAGATGTGCCGGCAGCGGCGGAGCCGCCTGCATCGCTTCCTCCGCGCCCTGGCGGAACCTGGCCGCCTTCCTGGAATTGCCTCGCCGCAGTGCGTCGCTCGAGAGACGTATCAGGCTGGCCACCTCGCTGTGGGCCTGCGCTTCCGCGGCCCGCTGCTCGGAGCGGGCGTGCTGCTCTGCCTCGCGTGCCGCGGCGGCCTCGGCCAGCGCGTGTGCTTCGGCCTCGGCCTGATCCGCAGCCGCCCGACGCTTGGCCTCCAGCGCCCGCTCGCGCGCCTCGCGTGCTTCCTGCTGGGCCACGCGCTCTGCCTCGTTCTCGGCGGCCTGCCGCGCCAGTTCCCGGTCATGTGCAGCGATGACTTCCCGGCAGCGTTCGATTGCCTGCTCGCCACGCTGCTCGACGCCACCGTCCGGGTGGGCCGACAACGCACGCCATCGCGTCGTGAGCGTCTCGAGAGTGGTCGCATAGAGAGGGCCATGCGGCCGTGCCGCATGCTGCTCGAGCGATTCGCACAGCTCTGCGGATTCACGGACGGCCTCTTCGGCCTTGCGCTGTTCGGCAAGCAGCGCGTCGCATTTCTGGCGGATGATCTTGTAGACCGCCTTGTCCTTGCCGCGGACTCGCGGCAGGAGTTCGTGCAACTGCCCGGGGTCGACGATGGCCGCCGCGGCGGACTGCCGAACCCGGACCGACGGGCCTTCCATCACCAGCTTCGCCAGTACGGCGGGGTCGTCGATACAGGCCAGCATCTGGTCCAGGCGGGCCGCGTCCCTGCACAGCGCCGCGACCGCCATCGACTCCGGCCGGTGCCCGTGACTGCTGCAGAACGCGTTGAAGTCGATCGCAGCTTCGTCGATCAGTTGTGCCAGTCGTTCATGGGCGGCCTTGCGGACGGCAGAAGCTGCGTGCGCCGGGGCGCTCCCTGGCTCCTGGTCGAGGCCCGCCAGCGAGCGCAGCGCGTCGCCGTCGTGCAGCAGGCGTATCGCAGCGACCCGCAGGGTCGTGTCTTCGTCGCCGAGCGCGGTGTTCGCGATGAGTTC
>JALHTE010000341.1 GCA_022865595.1 Steroidobacteraceae bacterium
CGCCTCGAGGCCCTCCTGTGGGCCCGTGTTGACAGCACGATCGACCCTGAGGAGCTGGCTGAGCTCGAGGCCCATCTGGCCGATCACCCGGAACCGCGGGAGATCGAGCGCCAGATTACGACCATCGCTGAAGGGCTGGACTCGCTGGAAAAAGTGTCGCCCCCATCAGAGCTGCGCGGGAGGATCCACGTCGCCCTGGAAAATGCGGCCCCGCCCGCAGCTCGGACAAATCACCCACCAGCAACACTCCACTCGCACTCCGCGCATTCCTGGCCGGCACGATGGCTGCCGCTCGCGGCGAGCGTCCTTATCGGCGTCGCCATCGGTTATCTGCTGCATCCTGGCACGAACGGTTTGATGGACCGGTCGGAGGTCGCCGGGACGATGCTCACACCTTCGGCTCAACCGGTCGCGGCACCGGTGGAAATCCACCTCGACGCCGGCGCCGGCAGCGTGATGGCGAGTCGTTCCGGCAGCGACGTGGTGGTCGACGTCACACTGGCAACCGAGATCGACCTCGAGGTCACCCTCGCAAGCACCCACGGGCCGGTGCGCTTCGAGAGCATGAGCAGCACCACAGGCGCCGCCACCGGGGTGACAACCGAGAAGGGATGGGTGGCGGTTCGCGCGCACGGCCCCGGCACTGTGACGCTCTCGGTCAACGCAGCCGACGCCGACGACATGTTGAGGCTGCAGGTCTCAACCCACGGCTCTCCTGCGGAGGAGCGTTGGATCGGCCCTTCCCGAAACGGACCCAAACGATGAAACGGCGCCAACTTTTTTCACGCTGCTCTGTAGTTGGGGTAGTGGTATTCGGAAGCGAAAATCAGGAACAAATTCGACCCAGGGGGTGAATCATGGCAACGAAGAAGAATGGAGTGTTGGTGGGCATCGCGGCGATCGCCGTCATCGGCGTCGCAGCGGTCCTGTATTTCTCACAGTGGCCACCGGCGGAAGAGGACGCGACCGGCGCGATCGGCGCGGCCGAACGCCATCGGGCCGAGCAGATCACCGACGCGGACGTAGAACTCGCGGGCGAACCGGTTGGTGACGCCGCGGCCACCGAGGCCGCGTTCACGGTGACCGGCGAGGAGCTGGCTGAGCTGCTCGGAAAGGCGTCAGTGCAGGAAAAGGCCGCAATCCTTGATCGCGCCGCTGTCGCGGAAAAGGCCGCGATGCTTGATCGCGCGAGCGCGGCGGAGAAGGCCGCGTTCCTCGATCGCGCGAGCGCGGCGGAGAAGGCCGCAATGCTCGATAAGTCAGCGGCGGTCGAGAAAGCCGCTGCGCTCGAGAAGGCCACGGCGGTAGAGAAGGCCGCAATGCTCGACCGCGCATTCGCTCAGAAGGCGGCCGTCCTGGAACGCCGCTCTCTCGATCGCGCTGCCTACGAGAAGATGGCGGTCCTGGAGAAGGCTGCGGTCCTCGATCGATTCACCGAGGCAGAGAAGGCGGCCGTGCTTGACCGCGCTGCCGTGGCTGAAAAGGCCGCGCTCCTCGACCGATCCTCGGTGCAGAACAAAGCCGCCGCCCTCGAGCGCTCATCGCTTGCCGAGAAGGGTGCGATATTGGAACGCGCTACAGCTGCACAAAAGGCAGCGATGCTCGACCGCGCGACCGCAGTGGAAAAAGCGGCTGGCCTCGAGCGCGCAACCGCGGTGCAAAAGGCGAGCTTGCTTTCGCGCGCCTCATTGGACAGGCAGACGGCGATGTTGGATCGTTTTTCGATGAATGAGAAAGCGGCGATGCTCGACCGCGCCACCAACGTCGAAAAGGCCGCCTTCCTCGAGCGCGCTTCCGAG
>JALHTE010000342.1 GCA_022865595.1 Steroidobacteraceae bacterium
CAGCGACGTCCGTTCGCCGAAGCGGCGGCGGCTGTCCTTCCACACGGATTCGTAGATGAAGTTGTGGAAGTAGAAGTATTCGAGGTGCTTGAACTCGCCGCGCGCAGCCGAGAACAGTTCCTCGCAGACGCGGACGTGGCTTTCCATCGAGCCGCCGACGTCGAAGAACAACAGCAGCTTGAGCGCATTGTGGCGTTCAGGCTGGAACTTCAGGTCGAGCAGCCCGGCATTGCGGGCTGTTGCCGAGATCGTGCTGTCGATGTCGAACTGGTCCGCCGCGCCCTCGCGCGCGAAGCGGCGCAGCTTGCGCAGCGCCACCTTGATGTTGCGCGTGCCGAGTTCGACGTTGTCGTCGAGGTTGCGGTAGTCACGGCGCTCCCAGACCTTGACGGCCTTGCCCTTGCCGCCCGGCCCGCCCATGCGGATGCCCTCGGGGTTGTAGCCGCCGTGACCAAACGGCGACGTGCCGCCGGTGCCGATCCATTTGTTGCCGCCCTCGTGCCGCCCCTTCTGCTCCTCCAGCCGCTGCTTGAGCGTCTCGAGCAGCTTGTCCCAGCCGCCGAGCGCCTGGATCTGCGCCATTTCCTCCGGCGTGAAGTGCCGTTCCGCGAGCAGCTTGAGCCAGTCCTCGGGCAACGCCTGCTGCAGGTGTTCGAACGACTGTTCGATGCCCTTGAAGTACTGCGTGAACGCCTTGTCGAAGCGGTCGAAGTGCTTCTCGTCCTTGACCAGCGTGGTGCGCGCAAGGAAATAGAAGTCGTTGACGCTGAAGTTCGCGAGGCCGCGCTGCAGCGCCTCGAGCAGCGTCAGGTACTCCGTGACCGACGCCGGCACGCCCGCTGCGCGCAGCGTGTAGAAGAACGGCGTCAGCATGAGCGGCTCACTGAACCGGCTGCCATGCAGCGGCTTACTGCCGCGACTGGCGCCGCTGCAGGAAGATCAGCTGCTCGAACAGGTGCACGTCCTGCTCGTTCTTGAGCAGCGCACCGTACAGCGGCGGAATCGAGCCTTTCTGGTCGTCCGTCCTGAGTGCTTCCGGCGGAATGTCCTCGGCGACCAGCAGCTTGATCCAGTCGAGCAGCTCGGAAGTCGATGGTTTCTTCTTCAGGCCAGGCACGTCGCGGATGCGATAGAAGGCCTCGAGTGCCTCCTTCAACAGGGACTTCTTCAAGCCTGGGTAGTGCACATCGATGATGCTGGTCATCGTGTCGCGGTCCGGGAAACGGATGTAATGGAAGAAGCAGCGGCGCAGGAAGGCGTCCGGGAGTTCCTTCTCGTTGTTACTGGTGATCACTACGATCGGCCGGTGCCTGGCGCGCACGAGCTCCCGGGTCTCGTACACGTAGAACTCCATCCGGTCGAGCTCACGCAGCAGGTCGTTGGGAAACTCGATGTCGGCCTTGTCGATCTCGTCGATCAGCAGCACCGACTTTTCTTCGCTGTCGAACGCGCGCCACAGCATGCCCTTGACGATGTGGTTGGAGATGTCCTGCACGCGTGAATCGCCGAGCTGGGAATCCCGCAGCCGTGACACCGCGTCGTACTCGTACAGGCCCTGCTGGGCCTTGGTCGTGGACTTGATGTGCCACTCGTGGAGCGGTCGGCCGAGGGAGCGGGACACTTCCTGCGCCAGTTGCGTCTTGCCGGTGCCCGGCTCGCCCTTGATCAGCAGGGGTCGACCGAGCGTGACCGCGGCGTTCACGGCCAGCTTCAGCTCGTCGGTGGCGACATAGCTGTCGGTGCCTTCGAAGCGCTGACGAGTCATGAGCGGGACTCCTTACTGTGGCGGCGGGCGGCCGCGGCCGAAACCTGATGGTCCTATGGTATCGCGTGACGGCCGGCCGCGAATGCGGCCGGTCATCGGAAAGGGCGCGCTGGCTGGCCTCAGCCCTTGTCGCCGACGGGTTGCCGGGCGACCAGCTGCTTCAGGTCGGCCAGGACCATGGCCGAGTGGTTGCTGGGATCGACCTTCATGTAATGCCTGGCGATG
>JALHTE010000343.1 GCA_022865595.1 Steroidobacteraceae bacterium
GAGTATTGGTGCGGGTACTGATCGAATCGAGTCTCGGGCTCCGCGATACCAACGGCGTCGAGCAGTTCGACTGTGCGCTGCCTGGCGGCGCCCTTGGACAAGTCCGTGTCGTGAACCTGGAGCGCTTCGGCAATCTGGTCCCCGACCGTGAATACGGGATTGAGCGAGGTCATGGGATCCTGGAACACCATCGCCATCCGATTTCCCCGGATCGCCCCCATAGATTTCTCAGACATTTCGAGAATGTTCTGGCCCTCGAGCCACACTTCTCCTTCTTCGATCCTGCCGGCCGGCTTGGGAAGCAAGCCCATCACACCGAGTACCGTCACGCTCTTCCCCGATCCCGACTCGCCGACCACGGCCACGCACTCACCGCCGCGCACGTCGAGGGACACTCCGCGCACTGCCTGTACGGGCCCCTGCTCCGTTTCGAAAACGACCTGTACCTGGTCGAGCGAAAGCAGCGTGGATCCGGTCACTTCAGCGTTGCCTCGGGTCCAGCGCGTCGCGCAGCCCGTCGCCAAAGAAGTTGAGACACAGCAGGATCAGCGCCAGCACCGCCGAGGGCCCGAGTAGAAGCCACGGCGAAGACTCCATGTCCAGCGCACCCTCCGCGACCAGGCGGCCGAGGCTGGTGAGTGGCTCCTGGACGCCGAGCCCGAGGAAGCTCAGGAAGCTCTCGAAGAGGATCACCTGGGGCACGGTCAGCGTGGCATAGACGACCACGGTGCCGACGACGTTCGGCACGATGTGGCGCGCGATGATCCTGTGGGCCGGCAGCCCGAGCGTGATCGCTGCGTCGACGAAGGCCTGCTGCCTGAGCGCGAGCGACTGCCCCCGGACGATGCGCGCCATCGTGAGCCATCCCACCGCGCCGATCGCGAGGAAGATCAGCAGCAGGCTCCGTCCGAAGACCACCGTCAGGATGATCACGAAGAACATGTAGGGCAGCGCGTAGAGCACGTCCACCACCCGCATCATCCAGTCATCCACGCGCCCGCCGAGGTATCCCGCCGTCGCGCCCCAGGCCACGCCGATCACGAGACTGACTGCAGTCGCGAGCAGCGCCACCAGCAGCGACACCTGGGTGCCCGCGCACAGGCGCGCGAACAGGTCTCGGCCGTTGCCATCGGTTCCGAGCCAGTGCCCGTTCGCCAGTGACGGAGGTGAGGCGAGTGGATTCAGCGACCAGTCGACGTGGTCGATTGAGTAGGAACCTATGGCCGGGCCGACCAGCGACAGCACGACCAGCAATGCGAGCACCGCCAGCGCCCCGACCGCCGCGCGGTTCCTGGCCAGCCGCCGCCATGCTCCTGCGTAGATTCCGGGGCGCGATTCAGTCATGGCGGATGCGTGGATCGAGCCAGCCGTAGGCAAGATCCACCAGCAGGTTGAGCGCCAGGATCAGCGCCGCGTAGAAGATCACCATGCCCATCACCAGCGTGTAGTCGCGGTTCACGGCGCCCTGCACGAAGTACCTGCCGACACCGGGCAGGCCAAAGACCTGCTCAACGACCAGCGAACCCGTGAGTAGCGCGGCTGCCGCGGGCCCGAGGAAACTCAGCACCGGCAGCAGCGTCGGCTTGAGCGCGTGGCGCCTCAGGATGGCTGAGCTGCCGATGCCCTTGGCGCGGGCCGTGCGGATGAACGGCGACTGAAGCACCTCGAGCAGGCTGCCTCGCGTCAATCGCGCGACGTAGGCGACGAATGGCAGCGCCAGTGTCAGCACCGGCAGAATCATGTACCTCGGGTTGCCGGGCTCCCAGCCGCCGGCCGGCAACCAGCCGAGTTGCACGCCAAACACCAGGGCGAGCAACGGCGCTACCACGAAATTGGGCACGGCGATGCCGATGAGCGCGATCGCCATAACCGCGTGATCCACCCAGCGGTTGTGGCCGCGTGCTGCCAGCAGCCCTAGCGGAATACCGAGCAGCAGTGCAAGCAGCAGCGCCGACGAGCCTATGGAAAGCGTCACCGGCAGCCCGCTGCCGATGATTTCAGCCACGCCATAGTCCTTCATGCGGAACGAGGGCCCAAGGTCGCCGTGCAGCAGGCCCGCGAGGTAACGCCCGTACTGGACGAGCACCGGCTGGTCGAGCCCGTAGGCTGCCTGCAGGTTGGCCTCGATTTCCGGGGGGACGGTCTGCTCCTCGTCGAACGGCCCGCCCGGCGCCAGGCGCATCAGGAAGAAAGCCGCGGTCACGATCACGAACAGCGTGGGCCCGATGCCGAGCACGCGTCGCAGCGCGTAGCGCGCGTACATCAGCCTGTGCCCCGGCCGACCAGACTCAGGAAATCAGCCTCGTCCGCGATGCGCACGCCGAGCTCGGTCGCCTTGCGCAGCTTGGACCCGGGATCCGCGCCTGCCACCAGCAGCGTGGTCTTGCGCGAAACCGAGTCGGTCACGGTTGCCCCCGCTGCGCGGGCGGCCGCGCGGGCCTGGTCGCGGCTCATCGAGCCGAGCGTTCCGGTGATCACGACCACCTCGCCTGCAAGCGGACCATCGTCGCTGCGGGCGACTGGCTCTGCCTCGGGCCAGGTGACGCCTGCGTCGCGGAGCGCGCCAATCACCTTGCGGTTGTGCGGTTCGTTGAAGAAATCCTGCAGGTGCAACGCCACCACCGGACCCACGTCCGGAACCTGCTGGATCTCCTCGGTAGTCGCGGCTTCGATTGCCTCGAGGTTGCCGAAGTGGCCGGCGATAGCCAGCGCCGTCGCCTCGCCGACGTCGCGTATGCCGAGCGCATAGAGGAATCGTGGCAGGGTGGTCGTCCGGCTGCGGGCCAGCGCTTCGACGAGCCTGGCAGCCGACTTCTCGCCCATGCGCTCCAGCGCGGCGAGTTCGTCGGCCTGAAGCGTGTACAGGTCGGCGGGCGTCTGGACCCGTCCCGACTCCACCAGTTGCTCGACGATCTTCTCGCCGAGGCCCTCGATGTCCATTGCGCGGCGCGACGCGAAATGCAGCAGCGCCTCGCGTCGTTGCGCGCTGCAGACCAGCCCGCCGCTGCATCGGGCAACGGCCTCGCCTTCCGCGCGGGTCACGTGCGAACCGCAAACCGGGCAGCGCTCCGGCAGCTGGACGCGACGCGTACCTGCCGGGCGACTGTCGGTGATGACCCTGACCACCTCGGGTATCACGTCGCCGGCCCTGCGCACGACGACGGTGTCGCCGATGCGCACGTCCTTGCGTTCGAGTTCATCCATGTTGTGCAGCGTGACGTTGCTGACCGTGACCCCGCCGACGAATACCGGCTCGAGGCGGGCAACTGGCGTGAGCGCGCCGGTGCGTCCGACCTGGAAGTCGATGCCGCGCACGCTCGTGGTCTCCTCCTGCGCCGGGAACTTGTGCGCGATCGCCCAGCGCGGTGCGCGGGCGATGAAGCCCAGTTCCCTCTGCCAGTCCTGTCGGTCCACCTTGTAGACGACACCGTCGATGTCGTAGCCGAGCGTATCGCGCAGCCCGGCCATGCGCGCGTAGTACGCGAGGCAGCCCTCCAGGCCCGCCACGGTCTCGGCTTCCGGGCAGGTGCGCAGCCCGAAGCCGCGCAGCGCATTGCGGACCTCGCCCTGGTGTGCCGGGGAGATCCAACCCTCACTCACGCCGACCCCATAGAAGAAGACGTCCAGTGCCCGGCTCGCGGTGACCCGAGGGTCGAGCTGGCGCAGGCTGCCCGCTGCCGCGTTGCGCGGATTTGCGAAGGTCTTCTCGCCCGCTTCCGTCGCACGCTGGTTCAGCCGGTCGAACGACTGCCGGGTCATGAACACTTCGCCGCGCGCCTCGAACACGTCCGGCGCGTCCCCGAACAGCCGCAACGGCAGCGACGCGATGGTCCTGACATTCGCCGTGACATCC
>JALHTE010000344.1 GCA_022865595.1 Steroidobacteraceae bacterium
CCTGCGCTGAAAATCGTCTGCCGCCACTGCGACGGAATCGTCGGCGTACCGGCCGCCCGCCTGGGCGACGGGCCGCGCTGCCCGTCCTGCCACGCGCCGCTGTTCGAAGGTCACCCGGTCGAGCTGACCTCCCGCAATTTCTACAGGCACATCGGTCGGACCGACCTGCCGGTCGTCGTGGATTTCTGGGCGCCCTGGTGCGGACCCTGCCGGATGATGGCGCCCGCCTTCGAGGAGGCGGCCAGGGACATGGAACCCGCGGTTCGATTCGCAAAGCTGAATACCGAGGAGGCGCAGGACATCGCGGGGAAGTTCGCGATCCGCAGTATCCCGACGATGATCGTGTTCAAGGACGGCCGCGAGGTTTCACGGCAGTCCGGGGCCATGGGAGCGGAGCAGATTACCCGGTGGGTCAAGTCCGCCCTGGCCTAGGAAATAGGGGACATTCCCCTATTTCCCGAAAATAGGTGCCTGGCACCTATTTTCAGGGGAATGTCCCCCTGCCCGGCTACGTCTTGGGGCAGGTGTTGATCCCGAGTACAGAGTACAGCGGGCAAAAGCTCAGCAGGCCTGTGCCCAAGGCCACGAGCCCGAGTATCGACAGGTAACGCGCCGGTCCTTCCAGCACGAAGAACAGGGCTATCAGCACGATCCCGACGACGATGCGCAGCGTGCGATCGATTCCACCTACGTTAGTGTTCATTTTCAGATTCTCCCTGTTGAAGGACTGGCGGGCCGCAGCCCGCCCCAGGGCAGCCGGCGGTCGCCCCGACTGCTGACATTATCGCCCCAGTTCACTCCAGCAGCGCGCCGGTCTCTTCGAGCACCACGAGCAGGTCTTTCGCGTCCACCTGCTGGCCCGGTCGCGCGACCACCTCGACAACGGTGCCATCCCGATCCGCACGCAAGCTGGTCTCCATTTTCATTGCCTCGATGGTCAGAAGCACATCGCCGCGCGCCACCTTGTGGCCGACCACCGCGTGCACGGTCACGATGGTGCCGGGCATGGGCGCGCCGATCTGGTCCGGGTGGTCCGCCTCAGCCTTGCGGCGCGGCGGGCGCTTCGCGACCTTGCTGCGGTCGGTGACCTTCACCGAACGCGGCTGGCCATTCAACTCGAAGAACACTGTGCGCGTGCCGTCGTCGTGTACGTCGCTGGTCGTGACGAAACGGATGATCAGGTGCTTGCCACGCTGCAGGTCCAGCGTGATTTCCTCGCCCGGCTCGAGGCCGTAGAAGAACGCCCTCGTGGGCACGACGCTGGTGTCGCCGAAGTGCGTGCGGTCGGCCATGTAGTCGGTGAACACCTTCGGATACATGAGCCAGGAGGCGAATTCCCCGTCGGTGATCTGCCGCGGCATCTTCGCCTGCAGCTCCTCGCGCGCGCGCTCGAGGTCGACCGGCGGCAGCACCGATCCCGGCCGCACGGTGAGCGGCGTCTCGCCCTTGAGAACTTTCTTCTGCAGCGCCGGCGGGAACCCGCCGTACGGCTGGCCGATGTCGCCGCGGAAAAGCGCCACCACGGACTCCGGGAAAGCGACCTCGTTGTCCGGATCGAGCACGTCCTCTACGTTAAGCCCGCTCGTGACCATCATGATCGCCATGTCGCCCACGACCTTCGACGACGGCGTCACTTTCACGATGTCGCCGAGCATCTCGTTCACCTGGGAGTAGGCGCTCGCGACTTCGTGCCAGCGCGTGTCGTCGATGCCCAGCGATCGTGCCTGCTCGCGCAGGTTGGTGTACTGGCCGCCCGGCATGCCGTGCACATAGACCTCGGAGGCGCCCGAGCGCATGTCGCTCTCGAAGGCCGCGTAGCCATGGCGCACCTGTTCCCAGTAGTTTGAGAGCTGCCGCAGCTTGTCCGGATCAACACCTGTGTCGCGCGGACCGAAGCGCAGCGACTCGACGATGGAGCCGAGATTCGGCTGCGAAGTGAGTCCGCTCATCGCGTCGAGCGCGCCGTCTACCGCGTCCACGCCCGCCTCGACCGCCATCAGCACGCTGGCTGCCGCGATCCCGCTGGTGTCGTGCGTGTGGAAGTGGACCGGGATGCCGATCTCGTCTTTCAGCGCCTTGACCAGCGTGTAGGCCGCGCGCGGCTGGCACAGGCCCGCCATGTCCTTGATACCCAGGATGTGGGCGCCCGCACCCTCTAGTTCCTTCGCCAGCCGCAAGTAGTACTTGAGGTCGTACTTGGTCTGGCGCGGGTCGTTCAGGTTTCCCGTGTAGCAGATTGCCGCCTCGCAGAGGCGGTCGGTCTCGAGCACGGCGTCCATCGCGAAGCGCATGTTCTCGACCCAGTTCAGCGAATCGAACACGCGGAAGACATCGACACCGTTCTTCGCGGCCTGCTCGACGAAGTAGCGCACCACATTGTCGGGGTAGTTCGTGTAGCCGACCGCGTTCGCCGAGCGCAGCAGCATCTGCAGCAGCAGGTTCGGCATCGCTTCGCGGAACGCGGCCAGCCGGTCCCACGGACACTCCCTGAGAAAGCGCATCGCGACGTCGAAGGTCGCCCCACCCCAGCACTCGACCGAGAACAACTCAGGTGCGAGGCGCGCGTAGGCCGGCGCCACCGCCACCATGTCGCGGGTACGGAAGCGGGTTGCGAGCAGCGACTGGTGGGCGTCGCGGAAGGTCGTGTCCGTGAGCAGCACCGCCTGCTGTTCGAGCATCCACTGCGTGAACTTTTTCGGACCCAGTTCGTCGAGGCGCTGTTTCGTGCCAGGCGGCGGCGCCTCGGCGAGATTCACCTTCGGCGGCCTCGGGTCGATCGCGCGCGTCGGGCGCGCACGTCCGGTAACCTCGGGATTGCCGTTCACGATCACGTCGGCGATGAATCTCAGCAGGCGCGTCGCGCGGTCTCGCTTGCGCGGATAGCGGAACAGTTCCGGCGTGTTGTCGATGAACCGGGTCGTATAGTCGGCGTTCCGGAATTTCGGATGCGTGACCACCTGGTCGAGGAAGCGCAGGTTCGTGACCACGCCGCGGACTCGAAATTCCCACAGCGCACGGTGCATGCGTGCGACCGTCTCATCCGAGGTCGGCGCCCAGACCGTCACCTTCACCAGCAGCGAATCGTAGGACCGCGTGATGAGTGCGCCGGTGTAGGCCGTGCCCGCGTCGAGCCGGACACCGAATCCCGCAGGGCTGCGATAGGCGGTGATCCGGCCGTAATCCGGGATGAATGCATTCTCCGGGTCCTCGCTCGTGACCCGGCACTGCATTGCGTGTCCGTTCAGGTGGATGTCAGCCTGCGCCGGCACGCCGCTCGCGGGATCGCCGATCCTGGCCCCCTCTGCCAGGCGGATCTGCGCCTTGACGATGTCGATGCCGGTCACCGCCTCGGTGACCGTGTGCTCGACCTGTATGCGCGGGTTGACCTCGATGAAGTGGAACTCGCCGGTGTCGGCGTCCTGCAGGAACTCGACAGTGCCCGCGTTCCTGTATCCGACCGCCCGCCCGATTCGCAGGCCGAGTTCGCAGAGTTCCGCGCGCTGCGCGTCGTCGAGATACAGCGCAGGCGCTCGCTCGACGACCTTCTGGTTGCGCCTCTGCACCGTGCAGTCGCGCTCGTAGAGGTGCACGAGATTGCCGTGCGTATCACCGAGGATCTGCACTTCGACGTGGCGAGCGCGGCGCACCAGCTTCTCGAGGTACACCTCGTCGTTACCGAATGCAGCCTTGGCCTCGCGTCGCGCGGTCGCCACCATCTCGGCGAGCTGCGCATCACTCTCTATCACGCGCATGCCGCGTCCGCCGCCGCCCCAGCTCGCCTTAAGCATCACCGGAGAGCCGATGCCGGCAGCGAGGCGCGCGCATTCGGCATCGTCGCGCGGCAACGGCGGAGTCGCGGGCATCACCGGCACGCCGGCGGACACCGCCAGCTCACGTGCCGTGACCTTGTTGCCGAGGCTGCGCATGATCTGCGGCGTCGGGCCGATGAAGATGATGCCGGCTGCGTCGCAGGCCGCGGCGAACTCCGGGTTCTCGGACAGGAAGCCGTAGCCCGGGTGGATCGCATCCGCACCGGCCTCGCGCGCCACGCGGATGATGTCTTCGATGTCGAGATAGGCCTCGACCGGACCCTTGCCCTCGCCGACCAGGTAGCTCTCGTCGGCCTTCATCCGGTGCAGCGAGAAGCGATCCTCCTGCGAGTAGATCGACACCGTCTTGATGCCCAGCTCGTGGGAGGCGCGCATCACGCGGATAGAGATCTCGCCACGGTTGGCGACGAGCAGGGTCCTGATTTTTCTCGGCTTTCGCATGGCGGCTCGCTGGGATACGAACGGAACTGTGGCAGACACCCGATGATAAGCTGAATGGCCAGTCGCATTACCCCTCGGTCGGGGTTGGTGCAGAGGACAAGCGATGCCAGCAATTGCCGTGCACGGCGGTGCCGGGGTGATTCCGACGGCAGAACTGACGCCGGAGCGCCGCCAGGCTTTCCACGCTGCCCTCGAGGCGGCGCTTCGGGCGGGATTTGCGCTCATGGAGGCCGGCGGCGTCAGCCTCGACGCGGTCGTAGCCGCAGTGAAGGTGCTCGAGGACGACCCGCTCTTCAACGCGGGCCGAGGCTCGGTATTCACCGCGAGCGGCGAACACGAACTCGACGCTTCGATCATGGACGGCAGCGACCTGCGCGCCGGGTCGGTCACGGGCGTGCGGCAGGTGCGCAATCCCGTCGAGCTCGCGCGACTGGTGATGGACCGTTCGCCGCACGTAATGCTGTCGGGGCCCGGCGCCGACGATTTCGCGATCGAGATGGGACTCGAGCAGGTTCCGAACGAGTATTTCTCGACCGAGCGGCGACGGGCGGAACTCGAGCGTCACCTGCGCGGGGAGGCGCGCTCCGGCGACGAAGCCGTGCTCGGCACCGTCGGCGCCGTCGCGCTCGACTCGCACGGCAACCTCGCGGCCGCGACCTCAACCGGCGGCATGACCGGCAAGAAGTGGGGACGTATCGGCGACTCACCCATCATCGGCGCCGGAACCTATGCGGCGAACGACTGCTGCGCGGTGTCCGCGACCGGCCACGGCGAGTACTTCATTCGCGCGGCCGTCGCCCACGAAATCGCCTCGCTGATGCGCTACCGCGGGATGGGCGTCGTCGCGGCGGCCGATGAGGTCGTCATGAAACAGCTGGTTACGCTCGGCGGATCGGGTGGCGTGATTGCGGTCGGCCGCGATGGATCGATCGCGATGCCGTTCAACTCGCCAGGGATGCTGCGCGGCGCGATGGATTCAAGCGGACGCCTCGAGACCGCGATCCTGAGATAGGGGACATTCCCCTACGCGGCGAAATACCGCGCGAGGTATTCGTCGAAGCCGATGTCGTCTGCCGCCTCGACCCGGGCCTGTGCGTGCAACGACTCTTCCGCTTCAGTGGCGAACTGATCCTGGCGCGCCTCGTTCGGCAGGTGCAGCTCCAGGAAATAGGACTTGTGGGTCTTCGACATTCGAAGCGCGAAGTCGAAGAACGATTCCTCGTTGATGCGCAGCTCCTCGAGCGTGCGCGCGGATGGCGTGAGCGCGACGTCGCGCACTTTTGCCTCCTGCAATTCCAGCGCAACC
>JALHTE010000345.1 GCA_022865595.1 Steroidobacteraceae bacterium
CGAAAGAAGGCTACCTCGCCGTCGCGCCCGAGCTCTATTCGCGCCAGGGCGATCCCTCGAAATTCACGGACTGGAAGCAGCTCTACAGCGAGATCGTGATGAAGGTGCCGGATGCGCAGGTGATGTCGGACCTGGACGCGACGGTCGCCTGGGCCGACAAGTCGGGCTCGGGTGACGTGTCGAGAACGGGCATCACGGGATTCTGCTGGGGTGGGCGCATCGTGTGGCAGTATTCGGCGCACAGTTCGACGCTGAAGGCCGGCGTCGCCTGGTACGGCCGCCTGGCGGGCCAGCCCAGTCCGCTGCAGCCGACATACCCGCTCGACATCGTCACGGATCTCAAGGCGCCTGTGCTCGGCCTGTACGGCGGCCAGGACCAGGGCATCCCGCTCACCGACGTCGAGAAAATGCGCGCCGCGCTCGCGGCGGCGAAGAACCCTTCCGAGATCGTCGTGTACCCGGACGCCGGCCATGGCTTCAACGCCGACTACCGCCCGAGCTACAACGCCGAGGCTGCAAGGGACGGCTGGCGCCGCTGCCTCGAGTGGTTCCGCAAGTACGGCGTGGGCTAGGCAACCCGTCAGAACTTCCAGAGCAGGCCCACGTTGGGAATGAGGGGCAGCCAGTTGCGGTATTCGTGCTCGAGTACCGCGGCACCGTCTTCCTCGGTCTCGTAGTCGAAATCGGTGCAGCAGTGGTTCTGCCGGTCCAGGAGGTTCGTTACCTCCGCGAACACGTTCAGTGTGCCACGTCGCAGCTCGAATTCGCGGCTCACGCGTGCGTCCAAAGAGGCGTATGAGCTGAGCCTCGAGGCGTTGCGCGGTCCGACCGATACCGTCTGCTCCCCCGGGACGGTGCCGACGAGCCTGACAGGGGTAGTCGGCCAGCCGGTGTGATAGGTGGCCGCGAGTGTTGCCTGCCAACCGCCCTCTGACCAGGTGATGCCACCACCCAGGTTGTTGGTCTGGTCCCAGCTGCGCAGCGTGTCTTTTCCGCTGCGGCGGTCGTAGACGCGCGACCACGCGTAGTTGATCCAGCCATTCCACGGCGAGTCGCTCTTGCGTGTAAGGAGCACCTCGAAGCCCTTCGAGCGGGAGGAGCCTGGCCAGATAGCCACCCGGTCCCAGCGCAGTTCCGGCACCAGCGAGGTCGGGTCGTAAAGACTCTCGAAGCGAAGCGCGGGTTTGTCGTAGTCCTTGATGTAGCCCTCGAGGCGCAGGTTGAAACCCTGCGGGAGACCCTGCTCCAGCCCGAGGATCTCAGGGGTCGCGCGCTGGGGCCTGAAGAAGCGGTCGATGCCGTCCTCGACCTGCAGTTCGTTGATCCCCTGCGATTGCTGGTAGACGCCCCAGCTGGCCCGCAGCAGTGTCCTGGGCGCGGCCTGGTACAGCAGGTTCACACGCGGACCTAGCTGGTCGCTTCCTTCCGGCGTATAGGTCTCGTCGTCCCAGCGCAGGCCGAATTCGGCAGTCAGTGGGTCGGCGATGCGTACGCGCGTCGTCGCATAGAGCGCGTAGTGCTGTCCCGACGGTGTCGGGGAGAGGTCGTTGATCCGGGTGATCCCGCCACTGTCGGGGAACGGGTAGCCGGGCTCGAAGTGGACGGTGCTCGAATAGTCGTAGCTTGCATCCAGCCAACGCAACTCGGCCCCGAAGCGGGTCAGCCAGCGGTCGGTACGCCAGGTCCCGTCCAGCTTGAGCCCGAGCACGTCGTAGTGACGCTGGTCGTCCGCGAGGCCGGTGCGCACATCTTCCTCGTCCACCTCTCCATGGCGCGTCGACTTGACGTAGGTGTACGAAGCGATGGCACTGGCGGTAAATGCGCTCGAGAAGTCGTGCTTCACTGTCCCCCAGACATAGCTGTTGCGGTAAGTGGCCTCGGCGGATTCCGTTTTCAGCGCGTTCGTGACGTCTGCCTTGTCGCTCGACGCCAGTATGTGCAGGCTGGCGCGCGTGTCGGGCGTGAATTCGTAATCGAGCCGCGCGAATGCGTCCGAGTAGCGCAACTCACCATA
>JALHTE010000346.1 GCA_022865595.1 Steroidobacteraceae bacterium
AGCTTCGCGACCAGCCACATCAAGGCGGCACGCGACCCGGCCTGCAACCATCTCACGCCCGGCCAGCGTCCGGATGCCGCGCAGGTGCAACTCGAGGTCGAATTCGCGAGCCTCGATGAAGCACGCGGGGCCGGGTTCGAACTGGTCGACGTGCGTGAAGCCTGGGAACTGACCGAGGACCCGCCGGGCATGGACACCGGCCTTCACCTGCCACTGAGCGAATTGCTTTCCGGCCGAATCATCTTTCCCGCGCAGGGGCGCCACCTGGTCTTGTGCGCGCACGGGGTGCGAAGCCTATCGCTCACGGAGCACCTAAGAGAGCACGGTCGCACGGAGGTCTACTCGATGCGCGGCGGGATCGCGGCGCTGCTGCGCTGAATCGCGCGGGTCGTCGCAACCCGCTGGAGTCAGGGCCTGGTCTGCCCCGAACCGCGCACCACGTACTTGTAGCTCGTGAGCTGCTCGACGCCGACCGGGCCGCGCGCGTGGAACCGGTCGGTCGAGATGCCGATCTCGGCACCCATGCCAAATTCGCCGCCGTCCGCGAACTGCGTCGAAGCGTTGTGCAGCACGATTGCGCTGTCCACCTGCGAAAGGAAAGTTTCGGCCGCAGCCGCGTCCTCGGTCACGATCGACTCCGTGTGCGCGGACCCGTATCGGGCAATGTGCCGGATCGCCCCGTCGACGCCTTCCACCACCCGCGCCGCGATCACTGCGTCGAGATACTCGGTGTACCAGTCATCCTCGACTGCCGGCCTGACTCGCGGGTCGACCGCCTGCACGCGCGAGTCACCGCGCACCTCGCAGCCGGCGTCCAGAAGGTCCTTTACGATGGGTCCCAGGTGCGTCGCGACGCAGCCCTCGTCCACCAGCAGTGTCTCGGCAGCACCGCAGATGCCGGTACGCCGGAGCTTTGCGTTCACGACTATCGCTCGCGCCATGCGCAGGTCGGCCACGCGATCCACGTACACGTGGCAGTTGCCCTCGAGGTGCCCGATCACCGGCACCCTCGCCTCCTGCTGCACACGTGCGATCAGGCTCTTGCCGCCGCGTGGCACGATCACGTCGATCCAGTCGGTCATGGCACCGAGCATGTAGCCGACGGCCGCCCGGTCAGTGGTCGGAACCAGCTGGATACAGGCCGCCGGAAGCCCCGCCTCGGCAAGTCCTTCGAGCAGGCAGGCATGGATCGCGGTACTCGAATGATGGCTCTCGCTACCGCCGCGCAGAATGGCAGCGTTGCCGGACTTGAGGCACAAGGCTCCGGCGTCACAGGTCACGTTGGGGCGGCTCTCGTAAATGATGCCGATGACGCCGAGCGGTACTCGGACGCGCTGGATGCGGAGCCCGTTGGGTCGTACCCGCTCCTCCATAATGGTGCCGATGGGATCGGCGAGCGCGACGACCTGTTCGACGGCCGCCGCCATCGCTTCGACGCGCGCGGGGTCGAGAGCGAGCCGATCCAGCATTGCGCCACCGAGCCCGGCGGCACGGGCGGACTCCATGTCGATTGCGTTCGCGGCGAGCACGTCCGCAGAGCGGCGGCGCAGCGCTCGCGCGGCCGCGAGCAGTGCCGCATCTTTCTGCGCGCGCCCTGCAAGCGCCAGCACCGCTGCTGCCTCGACCGCAGCGCGGCCGATGCCGTCCATCGTGGCGGAGAGTTCCGCGGCGATCATACGAGCACCAGGTCGTCGCGGTGGATGATCTCGTCACGCCCGCGGTATCCGAGCAATCCCTCGAGCTCGCTGCTGCGACGACCGCACAGCAGTTCCGCGTCCGTGCTCGCATACGCACTCAGGCCGCGCGCCACTTCGCGCCCATCGGGGTCGCGCACCACCACCGTGTCGCCGCGATCGAAGCGCCCGCTCACGCGCACGACCCCGGCCGGCAGCAGGCTCTTGCCCTGGCGCAGCGCCTGTGCGGCACCGGCATCCACGACCAGCTCGCCTGCGGGCTTCAGCGTCCCGCCGATCCACTGCTTGCGTGCCGCGACCGGCGAGCCTTCAGCGAGGAACCAGGTGCAACGCTCTCCCGACTCGATGCGTCGCAGCGGGTGCGACTCGCGGCCCGCCGCGACGCACATGTGACAACCCGCCGCGACGGCGATCTTCGCCGCCTGCACCTTGGTGGTCATGCCGCCGGAACCCACGTCCGACGCAGAGCCTCCGGCCATGGCCTCGACCTCGGGCGTGATGCGCGGTACCTCGTCGATGAACCTCGCGTCCGGCGTGCGGGTCGGGTCAGCACTGTAGAGTCCGTCGACATCGGACAGCAGCACCAGGCAATCGGCGCTCGCCATCTGCGCGACGCGCGCCGCGAGCCGATCGTTGTCGCCGTAGCGGATTTCGGCCGTCGCCACCGTGTCGTTCTCGTTGATCACCGGAACCGCGCCGAGCTTCAGCAAGGTCGTGAGCGTGTTGCGCGCGTTCAGGTACCTGCGACGCTGCTCCGTGTCGCCGAGCGTAAGCAGGACCTGTGCAACCGCGCAGCCGTGAGGCTCGAGCACTTCCTTCCAGGCGTGTGCGAGCCGGATCTGTCCCACGGCCGCTGCCGCCTGGCTCTGCTCCAACTCGAGCTTGCCGGCGGGCAGGCCGAGCTGGCGGCGTCCCAGCGCAATCGCGCCGGATGACACCAGCACAACCTCCTGGCCACGCTTACGGAGGCTTGCGACGTCCTCGGCCAGCGTCTCGAGCCAGCCACGGTTCACACGGCCGGTCGACTGCTCGACCAGCAGCGCCGAGCCGATCTTCACCACCACCCGTCGGGCCGCGGCGAGGCGCGAGTGGCCGGCCACGACCGCCTGGGTCATGAGAAGCTGAAGTGCTCGGCAGGCAGGTCCATCAGCCCGGCAGCCCCGGCGCGCGCCGCCGAGGCATGCGCGTCGACCCGCGGCAGCAGGCGATCGAAGTAGAAGCGTGCCGTGACCAGCTTCGCCTTGTAGAAGTCCGGATCGTCGACGCCGGCTGCAAGGCGCTTGGCCGCCTCACCGGCGGAAGCGAGCCAGCACCAGGCCAGGCATACGTAGCCGGCGAACTGCAGGTAGTCCGTCGCCGCGGCACCCGCCTCGTCCGGGTTCTTCATTGCGGCCATGCCGAGCTCGAGCGTCAGCTTGTCCCACTGCTCGAGGCGCCGGCCGAGCTCGGCCGACAGCTCGGCGACTTCCTGCACGTCCTTGAACTCCGCAATCGTCTCGCGGATACGGCCGACCATCATCTGCTGGCTCTTGCCGCGCGTGCCGAAGACCTTGCGGCCCAGCAGGTCCAGCGCCTGGATGCCGTTCGTGCCCTCGTAGATCGGCGTGATGCGGGCGTCGCGCATCAGCTGCTCGACGCCGGTCTCGCGGATGAAGCCGGCTCCGCCGTGGACCTGCACCGCGAGGCTGGTCACCTCGACGGCCACGTCGGTCAGGAACGCCTTCACGATCGGAGTCAGGAACGCGACCAGGTGATCCGAGCGCTTGCGTGCCTCGGGATCGGGGTTCATGTGCGAGCCGTCGATCTCGCGCCCGGTCAGGAATGCCAGCACGCGCCCGCCTTCGACGAACGCCTTTTGCGTGAGCAGCATACGCCGCACGTCCGGATGGACGATGATCGGGTCGGCGGGCTTGTCCGGCTGCTTGGGGCCGGTCAGCGAGCGGCCCTGGAGCCGATCGGTGGCATAGGCCAGCGAAGCCTGCCAGGCGAGTTCCGAGAGCCCCTGCCCCTGCAGGCCGACCCCGAGTCTCGCGTGGTTCATCATCGTGAACATGCACGACAGGCCTTCGTTCTCCTTGCCGACCAACCAGCCCACCGACTCGTTGAAATGCAGCACACAGGTGGGCGAAGCGTGGATGCCCATCTTCTCCTCGATGGAACCGCAGCTCACGCCGTTTGCAGGGCCCGCGTTGCCGTCGGCGTCCGGCAGGAACTTCGGGACCACGAACAGGCTGATACCCTTGGTGCCCGGAGGGCCGTCCGGCGTCCGGGCCAGCACCAGGTGCACGATATTGCTGGTGAGGTCGTGCTCACCCGCGGTGATGTAGATTTTCGTCCCGGTGATGGCAAACGAGCCATCGCCACGCGGCACCGCCCTGGTGCGCAGCAGGCCGAGGTCGGTGCCTGAATTTGCCTCGGTAAGGCACATCGTGCCGGACCACTCGCCAGACACCATCTTGGGCAGGTAGCGCCGCTTGAGTTCGTCGCTGCCGTGGGCCGCGAGGGTCAGGCCAGCACTTTCGGTCAGGCCCGAGTACATCTTCCAGGCCATGTTCCCGGAACACTGCATTTCGCCAAACGCCAGCGCGAACCCGGCAGGCAGGCCCTGCCCGCCCCATTCCGGGTCGGCCGTCATCGTGATCCAGCCGTCCTGGCAATAGCGGTCGTACGCCTCCTTGAACCCCGGCGGCGTGAAGACCTTGCCGTCCTCGAACCTGAGGCCGTGCTCGTCCCCGGCCCGGTTCGTTGGGGCGAGGACGGTTTCCGCAAACTTGGCGCCTTCCTCGAGAATTCCTTCGAGTAATTCCTGGTTCAACTCTTCCCGGCCAAAGCCACGGTAGTGGTCTTCGATATGCAGGAGTTCCTGGACGACGAAACGGATATCACGGAGGGGTGCGCGGTACGTGTACACGGTCTGGGCTTCCTTCTGGCTGTCTGCCGTCTGATTTTACGCGATGCAACATGATTCGGGCGTTCGATGAGTTCCGGTTGCCTGCGATCGCGACCGGCCCGTATAGTTGGTCGCGCGCCACGACCAAGAAAGAAGCGGGAATTTCGCCGAGGATGCCACTGTGAGCCGTGATTACGACCCGGTTGTCGGTCAATGGTACGACGACCTCGATTCCGAGGAGATCTTCAAGGTCCTGGACCTGGACCCGGACGAGGAAATTGTCCGGATTCAGTGGCTTGACCGCGAAATCGAGGAAATCGACCTCGACGTCTGGAATGAAATGGACCTCGAGCTGGCCGACGCGCCTGAAGGCTGGGTGGACGACGACGAGTCCGACCCGGGCGATGACGAGGACGACCTCGACGACGAGGACGACGAGGATGAGGACGACTGGGACGACGAGGACGAGGACGACGAGGACTACGACGACGACGACGACGAGTATCGTGACCGCGAGTGAACGATACGCCGGCCTCCGTCGACAGTTCCCCACCTGCGGATTATCCGGCTGAACTCGAACGCGTCTGGCAGACAGTCGACGGCGCGCCGGTCACGCTGCGAGCCCTGCGCCCCGACGATCTCGACCGGGAACTTGCCTTCATCGCGGGGCTCTCCGGGGAAACGCTGCACCTGCGCATGCAATATGCATCCCGCGGCGTGACTCGCGACGATGCAACGCGACTGCTTCAAATGGACTACCGGGATACGCTCGCGGTGGGCGCCCTGGTACCAGGCCCGGGGGGCGACCAGATCGTCGGCGTAAGCCGCTACGCCCGCAGTCCAGGCAGTGACAGCGCCGAATGCGCCATCGTCGTGGCCGACGACTGGCAGGGTCGAGGAGTCGGCGGCGAACTGATGCTAAGCCTGGCGGTCGCCGCTCGGTCACGGGGCATCCGGACGCTGGTAGGCACCAGCCTCGGCGAGAACCGGCGTATTCGCGACTGGGCTCAGCGCTTTGGCTTCGGCGCGAAGACCGAACCCGATTCAGGCGGACTGGTAACCGTTACGCTGGATCTCGCGTCGCTTCCTCCGGTGTCCTGAGGCCGCGCAACGCCATGCCCCACTTAACGTAGGCCGGCACCAGCCCTGCGAGTCGCCGGCGTGTCAGCGCTTTCAGCTTTTTCTCCAGCGCCTGCAGCTCATCATCCAGCCGACGGACCAGCCGACGGCCCAGCATCGCTTCATTTCCCTTGAGCCATTTGCGGGCTGCGACCGCGTCAAGGTATTCCCCCAGGCTGTCCTGGACGGATTGCAGGCGATCGATCACCCGCCCGGCGCGCACAGGCTGCAGGCTCGAGACCGATTCCAGCGCGTATCGGCAGCGCTTGAGAATGAGGCGCAGGCGATGAAGCTCTGTGGGGCTGCCCGGGCTGGCGGCGAGCCTCTTGCCTGCATCTCGCCAGGGCTGGTCGACCAGTTCCAGCAGTTCGGCCAGTTCGACGTCGGGCCTCAGGCGCAACACCGCCAGCGTCCGCCGGTCACCAAGAATTCCGGCCGACTCGGCCCAGTCCTCTTTGCCCAGCAACTCACGCATCGCAAGTCTCGATTCCGCGCAGTCCCGGCGCAGCGCGGCCCGAAGACATCGGGTGTCCGCGACTGCGAGCCTGAGCACGCGCGCAGCGACCGCCAGCAGCAGGTCACGCCTGACGTCGGCGTCGCGCGGCCCTGACAACCCGCTCGCAAAATCCCTGAGCCCGCGCCGCAGCCGCTGGGCCTTGCGCTCATCGAACAGCGGGCGATAGGTGGTCAGCAGCGCACGCAGCCTCCGGGCCGCAACACGGGCGTCGTGCACGTCTCCGGGCCGCGCGGCGCGGAGCTTCGCAATCGCGGCCTGAAGCCGGCCCTGGTGTTCGACCAGCGACTGCGAGACCAGCCGGCTACCCTCGCCATCCGGCACGCAATCCGTAACCTCGGCCGATACCGGGCGTCGCATGGAAACGAGCCTACCGCAGGCCGGACCATGGGAGTACTCCGCAGTGGCCGTGCCGTGAACGTCCGCTGGCATCCGGCCGAGCCGTCGGGCGCTCTTTGCGTAGAATCCGGCAATGACCAGCACTTCCACAGCAGTCGTATGGTTCCGCAGGGACCTGCGCATGGCCGACAACCCGGCACTGTCTGCCGCCTGCGAACGCGCGGACCGGGTGGTGCTGCTCTACGTGCACGCGCCCGACGAGGAAGGCGATTGGCCACCCGGCGCGGCCAGCCGCTGGTGGCTGCACAGAAGCCTCGCGCGGCTGTCCGCAGACTTGCTCGGGCGCGGCGCCGAACTGCACCTGCGGCGCGGCCCGTCGCTCGAGGCGTTGCTCGCGGTGGTACGTGCGACCGGCGCCGACTGCGTGTACTGGAATCGGCTCTACGAACCGGCGCTTGCGGAGAGGGATACGCAGGTCGAGTCGGCGCTCCGTGCCACGGGCATCGAAGTTGAGAGCTGCAACGCGGCGATGCTGGTCGAGCCGGCCAGCGTGGCGACGCGCGACGGGCGTCCCTACCGCGTATTCACCCCCTACTGGCGCGCCTGCCTGCCGCGGCTCGAAGAGCAGCCGCGCATCCTGCCGCCGCCCCGGCGAATCACCGCCGCGCAACTCCCCACGCCAGGACCGACATTGGACGAACTGGGGCTCGCCCCGACGATTCGCTGGGATGCAGGACTCGATGCGGCCTGGACCCCGGGCGAAGCCGGGGCACTCACGCGGCTGGAGGTATTCTGTGACGCGATCCTCGGCGGTTACGCGGACTCGCGCGAGCGGCCCGACCTGGATGGAACCTCCCGGCTGTCCCCTCACCTGCACTTCGGCGAGATCGGGCCGCGGCAGTGCCTCGCGGCGGCGCGCAATGCACGGGCGGGACGCGCCGGGAGGCAGGCAGGCTTCGATGCATTCGTGCGGGAACTCGGCTGGCGCGAATTCGCCCACCACGTCCTGCACCATCATCCGCACACGACCAATGCGCCGCTGGACCCGCGCTTCGCAGGATTTGCGTGGGATCCGGACCCGCGTCTGCTCGCGGCGTGGCAGCGCGGCAGGACGGGCTTCCCCCTCGTGGATGCCGGCATGCAGCAGCTCTGGACCACCGGCTGGATGCACAACCGCGTCCGCATGATCGTGGCGTCGCTGCTGACCAAGAACCTGCGCCAGCACTGGCTGGAAGGCGCGCGGTGGTTCTGGGACACGCTGGTGGACGCGGACCTCGCGAGCAACACGCTCGGCTGGCAGTGGGTCGCCGGCTGCGGAGCGGATGCTGCACCGTATTTCCGTATCTTCAATCCGCTGCCCCAGGCCGCGCGCCATGACCCGGACGGCGCCTACGCCCGACGCTGGCTGCAGGCGCAGGATTCCCCGCAACAGTCGCCGATCGTGGACCTGCGTGCGAGCCGGGCCGCCGCGCTGGACGCCTATTCGCGCCTCGGTCGCTAGGCGACCCTCGACTCTGGCATCCTGCTAGCGGCATTCACCTATTACAGCCGCGGTAACCGTGCCGCGAAAATCGACCAGATACTGATCATTCGGAGCGACCCATGAGCGAAGCCGGTATTTTCGAAGGCTTGAGCACTTCCAAGCTGGCAGTCGAACTGGACGATGAGGAGCGACGAACGCTGGCCCGCGCCATGACGCTTCGCGACCTGAAGCAAGGCGAGGTGCTGGTCCAGGAGGGCTCGGCGGACGACCACCTGTACGTCGTCGCGAGCGGCGTACTCGGCGTGGTCAAGAGCGCCGGCACCGACAACGAAGTCACGCTGAATGCGATCAGGCCCGGCGCCGTTGTCGGCGAGCTTTCGTTCCTGGACGGTTCGACCCGCTATGCATCGCTGGTGGCGCTCAGTGACTCGCGGGTGCTCGGCCTGACCCGGGACGCACTCGAAGGACTGCTCACGTCGCACCCGAAGGTCGTCTACCACGTGATGCGCGCGATCGTACGCGTGGTGCATGAGGTCCAGCGCCGCATGTCGATGCAGACGGCCGAACTGACGAACTACCTGTACAAGACTCACGGGCGGTACTGAGCCGGCACCGGAGTCGAGACCCTGC
>JALHTE010000347.1 GCA_022865595.1 Steroidobacteraceae bacterium
GGACGAGGCGGTGCTTTTCAAGCGCGCCATCCGAGGCGTTGCGCGCCGCCACGGCCTCATCGCCTGCTTCATGGCGAAGCCGTTCGCCGAGATGGCAGGCACCGGCATGCACCTGCACGTGAGTCTCGCCGGGGCGGACGGCTCGAACGCCTTCGCGAGCGAGGATCCCGCCGGGACGGAGCTGCTCCGCCACGCCATCGGCGGCCTGCGCGATACGCTGGCCGACGGCATGGCAGTGTTTGCGCCCCACGCGAACTCCTACCGCCGCTTCCGTGCCATGAGTTACGCGCCGGTCGCGCCGACCTGGGGAGTCAACAACCGTACCGTGAGCCTGAGGATCCCGGCCGGGCCGCCCGCAAGCCGGCACGTCGAGCATCGCGTGGCGGGTGCCGATGCGAATCCCTACCTCGTCGCAGCGCTGGTACTGGGCGCGATGCAGAGGGGCATGGACGGCCGCATCGACCCGGGCCCGCCGGTGACCGGCAACGGCTACGCGCAGGATCCGGACGGGGAACTCCCGACACAGTGGCATGCCGCGATTGAGCGGGCTGCAGGGTCGGAATTCCTCGCCTGGGCACTCGGCGAGGATTTCCTGAAAGTTTTCCTCGCGATCAAGCGGCGCGAGTGCGACAAGTTCGGCGCGCTGGTGTCGGATCGCGACTACGAGTGGTACCTGGATTCCGACTGAGGCGTGCAACATAAGCGGCTGCCCGTGTTTGCGCGCATTAAGTCAGGTCGGGAGGCCTGTTTGTGAGAGTTGAGTCAACGTGACCCGTCGCCGCGGCGCGGACAATTCGTCCCGCACAGCAGCCAGATCCGAGGGCCACCGTCAGTGACACGCAAAAGCATCCGCGCAGCCGCGCGCAACGCCAGTCAGCAGAGCAGGAAGTCCCACCCCGTGACCGTCCACCTTCGAAAGATGTACGTCGACTGCCGCTACGGGCAGATGCATGCGCGCACCGCGTTTCCGTCCAGTGGCGGCTTCGACGAACTCACGCCACTGGTATGCATCCACCCGGCACCGTTGTCGGGACGCGTGTTCCGTCCGCTGCTTGCCGACCTCGGCCGCGACCGCAGCGTCTATGCGCCAGATCTTCCCGGTCACGGCGAATCCGACCCGCCGCAGTCAGCGCCGACCATGGCGGAGTACGCGGCCGCGGTCGGCGACCTCGTCGACACGTTGCGCCTGCGGCAGGTGGACCTGCTCGGCTGGCAGGGCGGCGCATCGGTCGCCGTGGAACTCGCGCTCGCGCGGCCGCACCAGGTTCGCCGCGTGGTGCTTGCCAGCGTGCCGGTCTTCGACGCGAAGGAGCGGGAAGCCTTCAATTCTCGACCCTGGCCGCTGCGTGCGCGCGAGGATGGCAGCCACCTGCTCGACGAGTGGCAACGCATACGACGTACTCAGGGCCCGAACGCCTCGATATCGCGGGCGGCCGAGGATCTCGCGGGTGCACTGCGCGCCGGGGACTCGGCGGCATGGGGCACTGCAGCAGCTGCGAACTATCCGGCAGGCGAGCGCCTTCCGCTGCTGCGGCAACCGACGATGGTGCTGCGACCGCGCGACGAGTTCTGGGACATGTGCGCGCGTGCATGCACACTGATCCACGAGAGCCGCCGGGTCGACATGCCGGAACAGGACGGCGGCCTGCTGGATGCGGGCGCGGGTGAGGTGGCGCGTTACGCCAGGGACTTCCTCGACCGTTGATGCATCGCTGCGGCGCCTCGCGGCGCCGCCGGTTTCAGGCGTGGCGTTGCCAGGCCTGGGCGCAGGACAAGCCGATCGCGGCGCAGGTCACTAGCCATTCCACGGCGAGCACCAGCGCGATCCCACCAAATCCGCGCAGCCTGAGCGCCAGTACGCCGGTCAGCGGCAGCGCAATGCCGGCCCACACGAGTCCGCCGAACAGCAGGCCTGTCGCGTACCAGGGGGCGTTCACCACTGAGATCAGCCCCCAGCCCAGCCAGTACAGGAATCCCAGTGCCGCGCCGGCGAGCGCGTAAAGCGCCGCTGCCGCGAGCTGCCGGGCAAGTGGCGCGCCGTCCGCGAGACGGCCTGATCCGCGACCAGTGCTGGCGATCCACGGCGCCGACACCAGCCAGCTCCATACGAATCCCGCCAGCCCGCCGCTGATGCCGGCGAACAGGCTCATCACGAGTTCGATGCGCAATTCGAGGGTCCAAGTCCAGGAAAGCGGCAAAGTATGCGGCCCGCCAGCGCAAACGAGAAGCAGCAGCGGGACGAAATGGCGCGCTCATTCCTGATAACGTAGACGGCCGGGCCACCTGCGCGATCACATGCAAGAAAGCTACGTCGAACACATCCTGAAGGCGCGCGTCTACGACGTCGCCATCGAGTCGCCGCTGGAACCGGCGCCGCGGCTGTCGAAGCGCCTCGGCAACCGGGTGCTCTTCAAGCGCGAAGACCTGCAGCCCGTGTTCTCGTTCAAGCTGAGGGGCGCGTACAACAAGATCGCGCACCTGCCCGACGACGTCGCTCTGCGCGGCGTGATCTGCGCATCCGCGGGCAACCACGCGCAGGGCGTAGCGCTCGCAGCACGCAAGCGCGGAATCCCGGCGGTCATCGTGATGCCGGAGACCACTCCGACCATCAAGGTGCAGGCGGTCCGCGACCTCGGCGGCGAGGTCGTCCTGTACGGCGACGACTTCGACCACGCGTTCGAGCGCGCGGTCGAGCTGGCGAGGGAACGGGGGCTCACCTTCATCCACCCGTTCGACGATCCGGACGTCATCGCCGGGCAGGGCACGATCGGCATGGAGATCCTGCGGCAGCACTCCGGGCAGATCGACGCGATATTCGTCCCGATCGGCGGCGGCGGCCTGATCGCCGGGATTGCCACTTACGTCAAGTCGCTCTACCCGGAGATCCGCATCGTCGGAGTGGAGCCCGAGGACGCGGCCAGCATGCATGATTCACTGCGGGCCGGGGAACGCATCACGCTCGAGCGGGTCGGTATCTTCGCTGATGGCGTTGCCGTGCGCCGCGTGGGCGAGGAGACGTTCCGCCTTGCGCAGAAGTATGTGGACGAGGTGATCCTCGTCAGCACCGATGAGATCTGCGCGGCCATTCAGGACATCTTCGAGGACAACCGCACCATCGCCGAGCCGGCCGGCGCGCTCGCGGTCGCGGGCATCAAGAAGTACGTCGAGCGCGAGCAGTGCACCGAGCGCACGCTTGTCGCGCTGAACTGTGGGGCAAACATCAATTTCGATCGGCTGCGGCACGTCGCGGAGCGCGCCGACCTGGGCGCCAAGCGTGAGGCGCTGCTGGCGGTTGAACTCCCGGAGCGACCGGGCAGTTTCCTGGGCTTCTGCCAGTTGCTCGGGCGGCGCAGCGTCACCGAGTTCAACTATCGCTACGACGACGCGTCGAGGGCCCAGATCTTCGTCGGACTCTCGCTGCACGGCGGCAGCCGCGAAAAGGAAGCGCTGCTCAGCCTGGTGGCCGGTTCAGGCTACCGCGTGCTCGACATGAGCGACGACGAGATGGCGAAGCTGCACGTGCGCTACATGATCGGCGGCCACGCGCATGGCCTGGCGCACGAGCGCCTGTTCCGTTTCGAGTTCCCGGAGCGGCCCGGCGCGCTGCTCCGGTTCCTCGAAGCCGTTGGCGCCCGCTGGAACATCAGCCTGTTCCACTATCGCAATCACGGATCGGACTACGGGCGCGTTCTCGCGGGCGTGCAGGTTGCGCCGGCCGATGCGGATGAGTTCGCCCAGCACCTGCGCGAGCTCGGCTACCCGTATACCGAGGAAACCGGCAACCCGGCCTATCGCATGTTCCTGGGCCACGGCTGAGCGGAGAGCTCATGTCGATCGCGTCGAATGCCGATAAGAGACCAGGGCACGCGGAGGCCGCGCCACCTCGGGACGTCGCGCCCTTTCTTGGCGATTGAGCGCGGCCAACGGGCCATCTGAGCGGCACTTGCGGGGCTCGACTGGCCCGTCTTATCATTCATAATCAATCTGATTAAGAGTGATTGATATATGGCAACCCGTGTAGTGACCGCGCACCTGCCGGCAGAACTGGCGAAGAAACTTGACGGGCTGGCGGGCCAGCTCGACCGGCCACGAGGATGGCTGGTCAAGGAAGCAATCGAGGCTTACATCGGGCTGGCTGAAGAACGACGCCGCGAGACGCTGGAAGCCCTTGGCGAGGTTTCGGCAGACCAGGTCGTGGAGCACGACGAGGTTGAAGCATGGACGGCCGGGCTCAGAACGGGCCGGCGCGGCCGCAAGCGCGTGAGTTGACCGGTGGCGCTCCGATGGACGCGGTCCGCGTACGCGGATCTGAAGCGGGTGCACGAGTTTCTCGAACCTGTTGATCCGTCCGCGGCTGTGCGTGCCGTGCGCAGTGTCGTTGCGCGCGTACGGCGAATTCCGCGCGCGCCGCGCCTCGGCGAGCGGGTGCCGGGCTTCGGCGAGCGTGAGGTGCGCCGGGTGCTGGTGCAGAAATATGAAATCCGCTACGAGCTCGCCGATGCCGACGTGACCGTACTGCGCGTGTTCCACACGCGGGAGGAGCGGTAAGAACCCGTCGAGCATGGTTGAAGGACAGGGCGTTGTCGGGGACCCGGCTCGCCGACGTACCTGGGGCTTCGCCACGGCTGTGGAAGAATCTGCAGGCCACATTCAACCTGGACGAGGCCACGAGGAAACGCTGGGCGGAGTGGCGTGGCGTCTGAGGCCTACCTCGACGGCAGCACCACTCCACGCGCCCGCGGTCCCACCATCCGCACGAATTCGTCGAACACCCGGTCGCTCAATGGTTGCGCAAGCGCCAGGTGGCGTCGCGTCGCCGCGCGGATGCGCGCGATCTTCTGCAGGCTCCAATGCTGGTCGATTTCTGCCCGCCCTGCCTCGCTCGCCAGCCAGCGCGTGATCAGCGCCTCGTCCGCCTCGAGGTGGAACTGCAATCCCCACGCGGAGTCCCCGAGGCGGTAGGCCTGGTTTCGGCAGTTGCGTGTCCACGCGAGAGGCACTGCCCCGGGTGGTGGCGCGAAGGTGTAGGCGTGCCACTGGAAGACGAAGTGCGGGTTGTGCTCGAAGTGGCGGAACAGCCGGTCGTCGTGCGCCGCCTTCCGTGTGTGGAGCTGGTACCAGCCAATTTCCGGCACTCGGTTCGGGTGCACCTTGCCACCCATCGCCTCGGCGAGCAGTTGTGCGCCCAGGCAGATCCCGAGCATCGGCTTTCCGGCGTCCACGGCCTCGCGGATTGCCGCCATTTCAGTGCGCATGTGCGGGAGGTGATCGGCCTGGTCCACGTTCATCGGCCCACCCAGCACCACCAGCCCGTCGTAACGGCGGACGTCCGGCTCGGCGTGCGGCTCGCGGCCGAAGTTCACGTAGCGGATGCGCACGCCCGATTCGCGCAGCAGCCTGTCGAGGTGGCCTAGCGGTTCGGTGGCAACGTGCTGGAAGACGAGGATCTTGCGCATGGTTCGGTGTGTGCCGGGGCGGCCGCACTATATAGTGCTGCAGCGAAAATGTGAGTCAGACATGCACGAGACCTACCAGCCCCGGCGCGAGCCGGTCCATGAGCAGACGGTGGTCCGCGGCCTGCGCCATCACGTGACGCGCTGGCCGGGGAGCGGCGAGGAGCTCGTGGTCCTGCTGCACGGCTGGATGGATACCGGCGATACCTTCCAGTTCCTGGCGGACGAGATGTCCGACCGGCACGCGTTCGTGGCACCGGACTGGCGCGGCTTCGGCCGCAGCGAGTGGCCGGCGGACGGCTACTGGTTCCCGGACTACCTCGGCGACCTCGATGCGCTGCTCGACCTCTGGTCTCCGGATGCGCCGGCTACGCTCATCGGGCACAGCATGGGTGGCAATGTCGCTGCGCTGTACGCCGGGACCCGCCCCGAGCGCGTCAGGCGCATCGTGTGCATCGAGGGCTTTGGCTTGCCCCGCACCGAGGCCGCGCAGGCACCGGGTCGATACCGTGATTGGCTCAAGGAACTGCGCCACGAGCACAGGCTCGCGAACTTCCCGTCGCTTGATACCTTCGCCCACCTGCTGATGCGGCGTAACCCGCGCCTCACAAAGGAACGCGCGCGTTTCATAGCGAAGGTGTGGACTCGCCCGGTGGACGGTGGCGGCGTGCAGGTTCTGGGCGACCCGCGGCACAAGCGCGTGAACGCCGTACTGTACCGGCGCGAGGAGGCCGAGGCCTGCTGGCGCGAGGTCGTGGCGCCGGTGCTGTACGTCGTCGCGGCGCAGTCCGAATTCCTGCCACGCCTGGGAGACGACGGCCGGCCGGAACACATGGCGCAGATCATTCGGCGGCTCGAGCCCTGCATAATCGAGGACGCGAGTCACATGGTCCACCACGAGCGGCCTGCGGAGCTCGCGCATGCAATCGAGGCTTTTCTCGAGCGCACGTAACTGGTCGCGTCGCAGGGCGTTCGCCACCCTATAATCGAGTCACGGGGGTACTGGCTCACGATGTCCGACCAGATGTCCAGGTTTGAACGCTGGTTTGCGGAAATGCGACGCCGCAAGGTGTTTCGCGTCGTGGTCGTGTACCTGGTCGTCGCGTGGGTGCTGGTGCAGGTGGCGGACGCGATTTTCGAGCCAATGGGGCTGCCCGCGTGGACGCTGAAGCTGGTGATCACACTGGCCGCGCTTGGATTTCCCCTGGCCATCGCGTTGGCCTGGGCGTTCGACGTGACCGCGAAGGGCATCGAGCGAACGCCGGACGAAGACCCGGCCACTTCCTCCCCGGCGTCGCTCGCCGGGACGCCGTCCCGGACCCCTGCTTCCGCGGCTGGTCCGGAATCCGCATCGCAGGTAGCTCCGATCCTTCCTGCCGGGCAGGCGCCGCCAGCGCTGGTGCACGCCGACTCTGCTGCAGGCGCCGCAGAAGAGGTACCGGATTCCGTCGCCATCCTGCCATTCGTGGACATGAGCCCAGAGCGCGACCAGGAGTACTTCTGCGATGGAATCGCCGAGGAGATCATCAACGCACTTTGCTGCATTCGCGACCTGCGCATCGCCTCGCGCACCTCGTCGTTCCAGTTCAAGGGCCGCGCTGCGGACGTGCGCGAAATCGGCCGCATGCTCGGGGTGGGGGCTGTGCTCGAGGGCAGCGTCCGCAAGGCCGGTGAGCGCGTGCGCATTACCGCGCAGCTGGTGAGTTCGACGGACGGTTACCAC
>JALHTE010000348.1 GCA_022865595.1 Steroidobacteraceae bacterium
GCAGCAGCTTCGAGCGACTGGTCCGCAGTGCCTCCTGCAGGTCGCGGTCGCGGAGCAGGAAGCGCACGCGCTCGACGAGCAACCGCGGGTTTATGCCCTTCTGCGCAAAATCGCTGGCGCCGGCCGCGAACGCGTCGCTGATCGATGCCAGGTCATTGCGGCCGGTCAGCATCAGGATCGGCAGTTCGCGGCCGGCGGCCTTTTCGCGGATCGCCCGACATGCATCGATGCCCGACATTCTCGGCATGTTGACGTCCAGGATCACCAGGCCGGGATTCACCTCATCGAACTGCTCTACGGCGTCGGCACCGTCACCGACCGAGTGCACCACGAAACCCGCACCGGCCAGCGACGCCTCGGAAAGGATGATCTGCGCCGGATCGTCGTCGGCCATCAGGATCATCGCGCTGCGGGTTTCGCTCATGCTGTGTAGCCTCAGGTTCCGGTTGCGCGACTCGACTCGACCTTAAGGGCCGCTTCCAGGTTCGCATAAGTTTGCTTGATGCCGCGGGCCGCCCGTCGGACCTCAGTCACATCACGGGCTTCGATCGCGGCGAGTTCGCATTTCTCGAGTTGCGCGGCCAGGCGACGCCCGCCAAGGCTGTTTACCGGCGACTTGAACGAGTGGGCAGCTGCCGCAATCGCCTGCAGGTCGCCTGCCTCCAGTGCGGCCTCGAGTCGCTTCAGCGACTCCGGCGCCGTGGTGAACAGCAACTCACAAAGGCGCTCGAACACCATCGGCTTGCCGAGTCCGCGGATAGCTGCGACCTGCGTCGCGTCGAGCATCGGCACTGAGTCCAGCGCATCGCCCTGTTCCGCCGCCGGGGCCTGGAGGATGCCAAATACCGCCGTGTCGGACAGCAGCGGCTCGTCCGCCACCGTTGCCGCCACAGCCTGCATATGAGGTGTCGTCGCCGCCACGTCGCGTTCGGTCTCGAAGTCGAGATCCATCAGGTCGGCATCCGCTGCAGCGGCCGTCGGCGCGGGTGGCGGCACCGCCGGCGAGCGAGCCAGGCGCGGGCTCGGCGCGGGTCGCGGCGCTGGCGAAGCCCCAACGGGCCGCTCAGCGTGGACTACCCTTGGCGTCTCGGTCACGGCCGGCAGCACGAGCTTCCCCGATTCCTGGGCGATCGGGCGGAGCACCGCGACCATCTGGTCCTGGGTAAATGGCTTGGACAGGAAGTGATTCATGCCCGCTTCGATGCAGCGGTTCCGATCACGCGCCAGCACGTTGGCAGTGAGCGCAACGATCGGCGTCGGCTTCGTGCCGCGGTCCGCCTCGACGCGCCGGATCGCGGCCGTGGCGGCGTAGCCGTCCATTCCGGGCATCTGGCAATCCATCAGGATCGCGTCGAACCGGCGGCGATTCGCGTGGTCGAGCGCCGCATTGCCGTCCTCCGCGACACTGACCCTGCAGCCTACCCGCTCCAGCATCGCCTGCGCGACCTCGCGGTTGATCACGTTGTCGTCCACGACCAGCACGTCGAGGCCGAGTGACAGCAGGCCGCCGGACAGCGGCGCGGCATCTCGATTCTCCGCGGCGCGCGGCATGTCGGCCTCATCCGGCTCGCGCGGCTCGCGCGCCGCCCGCAGCGCGCCTTTCAACAGCGTCTGCCGCACGGGCTTCGCGATGCACATGTCGGGCCTGATCGCGCGCGTGCCCTCGTAGGACGGATCGAAGTCGAACGCGCTGAGCAGCACCACCCAGGTGCCGGCCAGTGCCGGATCCAGCCGGATGGCGCGCAACAGCTCCGCCGTGTTGGCGTCGGGCAGCGCGTGGTCCAGCAGCACCACCTCGTACGGCCGGCGGCGCGCGACGGCCTCGGTCAGGCGTTCGCCGAGTTGCCTGCCGCGATTCACCACCGTGACGTCAACGGACCAGTTCGACAGCGTTTCGTCCAGGTACATGTATGTGGTCGGACTGTCGTCCACGACCATCACCCGCATGCCGGCGAACTCGTCGGTGACGCTGTCCGGGGCAGGCGCCGCGGCGTCGACCTTGAATGGCAGCACGAATGAGAATGAGCTGCCCTTGCCCGGTTCGCTGCGCAAGTCGATGCCGTCGCCACCCATCAATTGGACGAGGCGCGATGCGATCGAGAGCCCAAGACCCGTGCCACCTACACGCTGCGCGTTGCCAAGCTGGCTGAAGGCCTCGAACACCGCGGCCTGGTCCGCCTCTGCGATGCCCGGGCCGGTGTCCGATACGGCAAAATGAAGCCGGCAATCTCCATCGGCGAGATTGTCGAGCCCGATCCGGATCTGGATTTCGCCGTGGACCGTGTACTTGACCGCGTTCGACAGCAGGTTACCGAGCACCTGCCGCAGGCGCAGCACGTCGCCGATCACCGCCGCGGGCACCGTTGGCTCTACGCGACAGACCAGCTCGAGCTTCTTGCTCTCCGCGCGCGCAGCGAACACCTCGCCAACCTGCTCGGCGAATTCCCGCACGTCGAACGCTTCGCGCACCATCTCCATCTTGCCGGCAGAGATCTTCGAATCATCGAGTATGTCGTTGATGATCTGCATCATCGTGTCGGCGGCGGTGCGCATCGAGTCCACGTAGCGGCGCTGCCGCTTGTCCAGGTCGGTCCCGGTGAGCAACTCGGCCATGCCGAGCACGCCGTTCATCGGCGTGCGGATCTCGTGGCTCATGTTGGCCAGGAATTCGTCCTTGGCGCGCATCTGCAGCTCGGATTCGCGCAGGCGCTGCTCGATGTCCCGGGTGCGATCGGCGATTTCCTTTCGTGCCGACACGCGCAGCGTGGTCATTTCGCGCTCGTACTTTGCGAGCTTGTCCGACAGCGTGTTGAAGTTTCCTGCCAGCTGCGTGAGTTCGTTTCCGTCGCGATGCTCCTCCTGGGCGGCAGCCTCATCCAATGATTCTCCGCGACGCGTGGTCCGTGCGAGCTGCTCCAGTGGCTCGACAACCTGGCGCCGGAGCGAATTGGCGGCGAACAGCCCGATCAGGAGGCCGAACACCAGCACGAACGGCGTCTGCACCAGGCGAGCCCCGATCGCTGCCCACGGCGGCTGGTGGTCGATGACGATCGCCAGCACCCCCGGACCGCGGCTGCTGATCTCGACGGGCTATTCCTCGTGGTCGGGTATCAGCCAGAAGAAGCGCATTACCTGCTGCAGGAAGGTCTTGCCGTGTGGCACCGGCTTGACCAGGCGGGACGGATCGCCGCCATGCACGATCGGGACAGGTGCCTTGGCGTCATACAGTTCGAGCACCTCGCCCGAGTCGAGGTGCAGATCGGCGCCCAGGATCACGGAATGACCGGCCAGTGGGGCCAGCGCATTGTATGCGCCGCGCTGCTCGACCTGCGCCGAGATTGACTGGGCCAGTTCCGCAGCCAGGTTCTGGTCCCGGTGACGGGTCGCCCACGCATCCCAGCTTGTCGCGAACACC
>JALHTE010000349.1 GCA_022865595.1 Steroidobacteraceae bacterium
ATTTCGCTCGACGCGCTGGACGAGCACCTGGCCGCCGCGGACATCGTGATCAGTTCGACCGCCAGCCCCACGCCGATCGTCACCCTGGCGGCAACGCGGGCGGCGATCACGGCCCGACGACGACGGCCCATGTTCATGCTCGACATCGCGGTTCCACGCGACATCGAGACTGGCGTTGCCGACCTCGAGGACGTGTACCTGTACACCATCGACGACCTCAGGCAGGTCGTGGACGACAACCTCAAGGCGCGCCAGGACGAGGCCCAGGAGGCGCGCCAGCTCATCGAGGGCGAAGTCACGCGCTTCATGTCGGCCCTGCGTACCCTGGACGCGGCCCCGATCATCCGCGACCTGCGCGCCCGCGCCGACCAGACCAAGGCGCAGACTCTCGAACAGGCCCGGCGCATGATCGCAGCGGGCAAGCGCGACGAAGCCCTCGATTTTCTCGCCAACACGCTGACGAACCGCCTCCTGCACGCCCCCTCCCGCGCCCTGCGGCTGGCTGCGGAACAGGGCGACGCCGGCCTGATCGACGCCGCCCACAAGCTGTACGGGCTGGACGAGAACGAACATTAGGCTGGGTCGAATTCGGGGACAGTTTACCGATTTCACTCAAAATTCCGGTGAAACGACGATCGGCTCGGTAGATCGGGAAATCGGTAAACTGTCCCCGAATTGGGGTCTGCCCCCCGTGCCAAGACATGAAAGATTCCATCCGACTGAAACTCGAACGCCTGTCCGACCGCTGCGACGAGGTCAGTCGCCTGCTCGCCGACCCGGACGTTCACGGCAAGGCCGACCGGTTCCGGGAGCTGTCGGTCGAGTACGCCCGGTTGCAGCCGGTCGTGTCCTCATTCCGTGCCTGGAGGGAACTCGAGCGGCAGCTCGCGGCGGCACGTGACATGGCGCGGGATCCTGACCGGGAGGTGCGCGAGCTGGCGGCGCTGGAAGTCGAACAGTTATCCAGCCAGCTGGAAGAAGGCGAGACGGAGCTGCAGCTTTCCCTGGTCCCGACCGACCCGCATGACGAATCCAACGTGTTCCTGGAAATCCGTGCGGCGGCGGGCGGCGACGAAGCCGCCATCTTCGCCGGCGACCTGTTCCGCATGTACTCCCGCTATGCCGAGTCGCAGGGCTGGCAGGTCGAGGTGCTCTCGGAAAGTCGTGGCGAGCACGGCGGCTACCGCGAGATCATCTGCCGTATCGTCGGCCGCGGAGCCTACTCGAAGCTGAAGTTCGAATCCGGGACTCATCGCGTGCAGCGGGTTCCCGCGACGGAAGCCCAGGGCCGTATCCACACCTCGACCTGCACCGTCGCGATCCTGCCCGAGGTCGAGGCCGTCGAGAGCGTCGAGGTCAATCCCGCGGACCTGCGCATCGACACCTACCGTGCCTCGGGCGCCGGCGGCCAGCACGTCAACAAGACCGACTCGGCGGTGCGCATTACCCACATTCCGTCGGGTATCGTCGTGGAGTGCCAGGACGAACGCTCGCAGCACAAGAACCGCTCGCGCGCCATGTCGCTGCTGGTGGCCAAGCTGCTCGGCGCGGAGCAGGAACGACAACAGCGCGAGAAAGCCGCCAGCCGCAAGCTGCAGGTGGGCAGCGGCGACCGTTCAGAGCGGATCCGCACCTACAACTTCCCGCAGGGCCGCATGACGGACCATCGCATCGAGCTGACGCTGTACAAGCTCGAGGACATCGTCAACGGCGTCCTGGATGCCGTCGTCGACCCGCTGGCCCGCGAGTACCGCGCCGAGCAACTCGCCGAGATCGCCTGAGTG
>JALHTE010000041.1 GCA_022865595.1 Steroidobacteraceae bacterium
GGTCGCGGTCGTGCTCGGCAACCCGGGCCCGGGTTCCGCGAACCTGCTGCCGGGCATGCTGACGGCGAAGCACGAAGGTGTGCCGGTCCTCGCGAGTACCTCGCAGCACCGCAGCGGCGTCGTCTATCCGTCGACACCCGCGACCTTTCAGGGCCAGGACCAGCTCGACCTCTTCAAGCCGATCGTCAAGTGGAACGGCCCCGTGTTCGAGTGGACCCGCATACCGGAACTCGTGCGCATGGCATTCCGCGAGATGTGGGCCGGGCGCCCCGGCCCGGTCCAGCTCGAGATCCCGGCCCCGGTGCTGTATGCCACGGGCGATCCGGCCACGGCCCCGATCCATCCGGGCGAGAGCGGTCGCGGCTCCCTGCCGCAGCCGTCCGACACGCAGCTTGCGGCTGCGGCGGAGATGCTGGCGAGCGCGAAGACACCCGTGATCTTCGCCGGCACCGGCGTCGACCGCGCGCAGGCCAATGTGGCGCTGATCGGGCTGGCCGAGCTGCTCGCCTGCCCGGTGATCCCCTCGATGGCCGGTCGCAGCGTCGTACCCCACGATCATCCGCTGTACTTCAGTTCGCAGAGTCCTGCGGCCGACGAGCTCAGGCGCAAGGCGGACGTACTGCTGGTCGTGGGCTCGCGCGTCGGCAATCTCGACGTTCCCTTCGACAAGTACTGGGGCGATCCGACCAAGTGCCGCGTCATCCAGGTCGACATCGATCCCCGCCACATCGGCGTCTCGCGGCCGGTCAGACTCGGCATCGTTGCTGATGCACGCGCGACGCTGGAAGGGCTCACCGTGAAGCTTCGCGACCGGAAGCTTGCGAGCCACGGCCGCAGCGATGTCGCTGCGCTGCGAACGGGCCATGATGATTGGGCCAAGGCCGTCGGTGAAGGCGTCGCCGCGTGGTCCGGCCCGGGCATCCACCCGGCGCAGGCGATCGGCACCGTCGGCGCGGTGTTCGGTGCTGACGCGGTGTACTGCACGGACGGCGGCATGACCTCGCTGTGGGCGGCGATGGTGCTTCCATCGACCCGGCCCAATTCGTACCACGGCATCCTGGAGCTGGGCATGCTGGGTACCGGCATCCCCTCGGCGATCGGGGCGAAGCTCGGCGCGCCGGCGCGCGAGGTCGTCTGCGTCACCGGCGACGGGGCAGCCGGATTCAACGCGATGGAGCTGCAGACGGCGGCGCGCGAGGGGCTCAAGATCACGTTCGTGGTGATGGCCGAGGCGGAGTGGACGATGGAGATTCCCAACGAGATGGCTCGCTGGGGCAAGACGTTCGGGACTGGCATGGGTGAGGTCCGATGGGACAAGGTCGCCGAGGGCCTCGGCTGCCATGGTGAATACGTGGACTCCATCGAGGCGTTGCCCGCTGCGCTCGCGCGCGCCAAGGGGGGTGCCGGACCCACGCTGGTCTGCGTGCGCACCAGCAAGGAGGCCAACCTGGCCGTGCCCGAGGCCGGCATTGCCCGCTTCTTCGAAGTCTATAACGGGCCTTCCGCATGAAAGACCTGAAAGGCAGGCAGGTACTGGTCACCGGCGCGGCCTCCGGCATCGGGCTGGAGTGTGCGCGCGCGTTCGCGCAGCGCGGCGCCAATCTTGTCATCTCCGATATCAATGCAGCGGCGCTGGACAAGGTCCA
>JALHTE010000350.1 GCA_022865595.1 Steroidobacteraceae bacterium
CCGGGTGCGCTGCCGCGAGCTCACCGGCGAGCCCGGCCGGCACCACGGGAGTCTTGAAGAAGCTGCCCGCATTCGGCAGGAATTCGGGATCCGGCAGCTTACGCCGCCGCAGGCGTCGCACGGCCTGCGCCACCTGCGCCGCGGTGGGTTGGGAAATCCGCAGCGCCGCGAGCTCGTCACGCAGCCCCGCGTAGCCCAGGTTGAGTTCGCGGTTGCGCGGAAACAGGAAATTGACCGCGGTGACGATCCATCGGTCCGGCTCCTGCTTGAAGAGACTGTCCCGGTAGCCGAACCGGCATTGCTCGCAGGACAGCAGTGCAGCAGTGGAGTCGCGTCGGTCCCAGGCTTCGACGGAGGTGATGACTTCGCTGACCTCGGCACCGTAGGCGCCGATGTTCTGGATCGGCGCCGCGCCGACGAGCCCCGGTATCAGCGCCAGGTTCTCGAGGCCCGTGAGTTGCTGCGCGAGTGTCCAGTCCACGAGTGCATCCCAGCCGAGCCCCGCTTCTGCCCGCACCAGCACCGCGTCGCCGTCGTCGCCGTCGTCGCCGGCAATGTTCACACGGCGCCACGCCGCCTGCAGGACCAGGCCGTCGAAGTCCCGGGCGAAAAGCACGTTGCTGCCCTGGCCTATTACCAGCAGGGGCGTCCCCGCGAATTCATTCCGCCCGAGAACCTCCGGCAGGGCAGTGGGGTCGTCGAGTGTCGCCAGCCAGCGTGCGGTCGCCGCCACCCGCAGAGTGTTGAGTTCCCGCAGCGGCGCGTCGTGCAGCAATGTGTAGGCGTCAGTCATGTTCGTCCAGCGCAAAGCGCATAGCAGCTATTCTTGCACCTCGGGCGAAAGATCGCGCTCCTCGTCGTCGCCGACCGGATGGGCGTCACACTCGAGGTCATGCGCCGATTCCCGCGCGGTGTGCTTGCCACTGCAGAAGCGGATCCTTCACTATCGTCGGCATGGGCGAAACGGACCACGAGCGCCGGATGACGAGCCTGCCGGAAGAGGCACGGGCGTTTCTCGACGCCAATCCGGACGTCGAGGCCGTGCAGCTCGTGATCACCGACGCGAACGGCGTCGGCCGCGGCAAGAACATTGCGCGCGAGGAACTCGGGGCACTCTACGGCAGCGGTCGCAACGTCGCCGGATCGATCCTCGGCCTGGACATCACCGGCGAGGACGTCGAGGAGACGGGCCTCGTATGGACGGTGGGCGATGCCGACCTTTGCTGCCGTCCGGTGCCGGGATCGCTTTGGCGCGCGCTGTGGCTCGCGCGGCCAACGGCCCAGGTGCTCGGCACCATGTTCGAGCTCGACGGGCGTCCTGCCGGCGCCGACCCGCGCCACGTACTCGCCCGCGCAGTCGAGCGGCTCGCAGCCGCCGGCTTCACTCCGGTCGTGGCTGTCGAACTCGAGTTCTACCTGCTCGAGCGGGGTGAGGATGGCCTCGTGCGTCCGGCGAGCGGATTGGTCTCGGCACGCGGCGGAAGCCACATCGACGCTTACGGCCTGGGGCGACTCGACGACATGTCGCCACTGTTCGACGAACTGTATGCCGCGGCACGCGCGCAGGGCCTCCCGGTGCGCACACTGATGTCCGAGTATGCGCCCGGGCAGTTCGAGATCACCCTGGAGCACCGTGCCGACGCCTTGCGCGCAGTGGACGAGGCGGTGCTTTTCAAGCGCGCCATCCGAGGCGTTGCGCGCCGCCACGGCCTCATCGCCTGCTTCATGGCGAAGCCGTTCGCCGAGATGGCAGGCACCGGCATGCACCTGCACGTGAGTCTCGCCGGGGCGGACGG
>JALHTE010000042.1 GCA_022865595.1 Steroidobacteraceae bacterium
GGCGAGCGAGCTGACCGGGTGGCGCCTGAACGTGATGTCCGAGCAGGCGGCTACGGAAAAGAGCGAAGGCGAACAGATCGAGCTGCGCGCCTTGTTCATGAAGCAGCTCGACGTTGATGAGGACGTCGCGACGATCCTGGTGCAGGAAGGTTTCTCTACGATCGAGGAAATCGCCTACGTGCCGACCACCGAGCTGGTTGGCATCGAGGAGTTCGACGAGGACATCGTCGAGGAGCTTCGCACCCGTGCGCGCGACGTACTGTTGACGATGGCGATCGCCAGCGAGGAGAAGGTCGAGCAGTCCGGCCCGGCCCAGGACATGTTGGACCTGGAGGGCATGGACACGGAGCTGGCTTACGAGCTGGCGGCTCGTGGCGTGCGGACTCGCGACGACCTGGCAGAACAGGCGGTCGACGAGATCGCGGACATCCCGGGGCTCGACGAGGAGCGTGCCGGGAAGCTGATCATGGCGGCGCGCGCCCACTGGTTCGAGAACGCTGAGCAGGCCTGAAGCAGGTCGCGGGGTAGGCAGGAATGGCAGAAGTCACCGTAACGCAGTTCGCCGACGTCCTTAAGGTCCCGGTCGACAAGCTGCTGACGCAGCTCGACGAGGCCGGCATCAAGGTCGGCGGCCCGAACGACATCATCAGCGAGGACGCCAAGCTCGAGTTGCTGACGCACCTGCGCAAGGCGCATGGCAAGGAGGAAGGGGCCGCGGCACCACGACGCATCACGCTCAAGCGCCGTGCCCAGTCCGAGATCAAGGTCGCCGCTGCCATGGGCAAGGCGCGCACCGTGCAGGTCGAGGTGCGGGCCAAGCGGACCTACATCAAGCGCGACGTGCTCGAGGAACAGGCTCGGGTCGCGCAGGAAGAGATCGACCGTGTGCGGGAGGCCGAAGAGGCTGTGCGCCGTGCGGAGGAAGAGGCCAAGCTGCGCGAGCAGCAGACCCTCGAGCAGCGGCGCCACGACGAGGAAGCGCGTCGCCAGACGGAGGAAGAACAGCGCCGCAAGCTGGCCGCCGAGGAAGAAGCACGGCGCGAAGCCGAGCAGAAGGAACGCGAGAAGGCCGATCGCGAGCGTCGCGAGCGCGAGGAAAAGGCCGAGAAGGCCCGGCGCACGGAGAAAGACGTCAAGCCGACGCGTTATGGACGCACCGAGCTGCACATCGCCGGCGGTCTGTCGGCGAAGCACCGCAAGGGACGCGCTCGTGGCGGCGGCCGCAGGGCGACGGTCCAGTCGGACCAGCGCCAGGAATTCCAGCTGCCGACCCAGCCGGTGAAGCGCGAGGTCAGCATCGGCGAGACCATCACCGTCGCTGAGCTGGCGCAGAAGATGGCGGTCAAGGCGCCGGACGTCATCAAGACCATGATGAACATGGGCGTGATGGCCACCATCAACCAGCCGATCGACCAGGACACCGCGGTGCTGGTGGTCGAGGAGCTTGGGCACACGGCTATCGCCCTCAAGGAAAACCAGGTCGAGGAAGAACTGCAGGCGGGCATCGTCTCCACTTCCGAGGCCAAGCACCGGCCACCCGTGGTCACGATCATGGGTCACGTCGACCACGGCAAGACTTCGCTGCTCGACTACATTCGCCGCACCAAGGTGGCGGCGGGCGAGGCCGGCGGCATCACTCAGCATATCGGCGCCTACCACGTGAAGACGCCGAAGGGTGTGATCACCTTCCTCGACACCCCGGGTCACGCTGCCTTCACTGCGATGCGTGCCCGCGGCGCCCAGGTGACGGACATCGTCATCCTGGTCGTGGCGGCGGACGACGGCGTCATGCCGCAGACCAAGGAAGCGGTCCAGCACGCGAAGGCGGCCGGCGTACCGCTCCTCGTTGCGGTCAACAAGATCGACAAGCCCGATGCGGACCCGGAGAAGGTCAAGTCTGAACTGTCCCA
>JALHTE010000351.1 GCA_022865595.1 Steroidobacteraceae bacterium
GTGAGAACGAGTCGACATACATCCCGATGGGAACCAAGCACCGCATCGAGAACCCAGGCATGGTACCGCTGCACATCGTCGAGGTACAGTCTGGCACCTACCTGGGCGAAGATGACATCGTACGTTTCGAAGACCGCTACGGGCGCGAGGGCTCGGAAAAATGAACCCCATCAGCATCAAGGGCTTCAAGGCATACGACCTGCGCGGACGTATCCCGGACGAGCTGAACGAAGACGTCGCCTACCGCGTCGGGCGTGCCTACGCGGAGTTCGTCAAGCCGAAGAAGGTGATCGTCGGGCGCGACATCCGGCTCTCGAGCGAGGAACTCGGCAAGGCGCTCGAACAGGGCCTGCTCGACTCGGGTGTCGACGTCTACGACATCGGTCTTTGCGGCACGGAGGTCGTCTACTTCGCGACCTTCGCTCGCGAGATGGACGGCGGCATCATGGTGACCGCGAGCCACAATCCGCCCGACTACAACGGCATGAAGTTCGTGCGCGAGGGCTCGCGGCCGATCAGCGGTGACAACGGCCTGCAGGACATTCGCCGTCTTGCGGAGGAGGGTAAGTTCACGACGCCTGGGCGCGTCGGTGAGCGGTTCGCCGTGGACATCATGCCGGACTACATCGAACACCTGCTCTCGTACGTCGATCGAGCCACGCTGAAGCCACTGAAGGTGGTTGTGCACGCCGGCAACGGCGGGGCAGGGCTGATCGTGGACAAGCTCGAGCCGTACCTGCCGTTCGAGTTCATCAAGGTGGACCACGAGCCCGACGGCACGTTCCCGAACGGCGTGCCGAACCCGATGCTGCTCGAGAATCACCGCGCGCCGGTCGAGGCGCTGCATCGCCACAACGCGGACCTCGCGATCTCGTGGGACGGCGACTACGACCGCTGCTTCCTGTTCGACGAGCAGGGCACCTTCATCGAGGGCTATTACATCGTCGGCCTGCTGGCCTCCGTATTCCTCGCGCGAGATCCTGGCGGCCGCGTTGTCCACGACCCGCGCCTCACCTGGAACACGCTCGACATCGTCGCAAACGGCGGCGGCAAGGCGGTGCAGTCGAAGTCCGGTCACGCATTCATGAAGCAGGTGATGCGCGACGTGGACGGCATCTACGGCGGCGAGATGAGCGCACACCACTATTTCCGGGACTTCGCCTACTGCGACAGCGGCATGATCCCGTGGCTGGTGGTGTTGCAGGTGATGAGCGACACCGGCAAGACGCTGTCGCAGCTCGTTGGCGAGCGCATGCGGCTGTTCCCGGCCAGCGGCGAGATCAATCGCAGGGTGCCGGACGCGCCGGCGACCTTCGCCGCAGTGCTGGCCAGGTACCAGCCCGAGGCGAAGAACGTGGACCACACCGACGGCGTCAGCGTCGAATTTGACCGCTGGCGGTTCAACCTGCGCTCCTCGAACACCGAGCCGCTGATCCGCCTGAACGTCGAAAGCCGCGGCGACGAGGCGCTGATGAGGGAGAAGACCGCCGAGCTGCTGGCGCTGATCGGCGGCGAACCCGGCTAGGGGACATTCTCCTATTTTCGGAAAATAGGGGAATGTCCCCTTCGTTGACCGGCCCGGGGCGCCCCCCTAAACTACGCGCCCCTTGGATGGGCGGTTAGCTCAGCGGTAGAGCACTGCTTTCACACGGCAGGGGTCAGTGGTTCGATCCCACTACCGCCCACCACCTCGAACGTTTCGAGTCTTTCCGGCCAGAAACGCCGCTTCCTGCCACGAACAAATCCCGAGAGACTTCCTGACGGCGTTGCGGTCAGGCCATGGTCGGCCTGTTTCGTCACGCCGTGGGCTGGATTTGCCCATCGCGGCGCCTTACAATAGTCCTTAATGTAAGAAAGTAAGGGCGTAGACATGGCACACTCGACGGTGACCGCCAAGGGGCAGACGACCATTCCGCGCGAAGTGCGCGTGGCCGCTGGGCTGCGTGCCGGTGACCGGGTTCATTACACGGTGCTGGAAGACGGCACGATCATCGTACGGGTCAAGAACCGCAGCGTCCGCGACCTGCTCACCAAGCCGCAGCAAGCA
>JALHTE010000352.1 GCA_022865595.1 Steroidobacteraceae bacterium
CGACGGACCCGATGCTGTTGCTCGCGAAGCTGCATGCGGCGCTGAAGCCCGGCGGAGTCGTCGTGGTCGAGGACCATGTGGCGAATCCCGGTGGTGACCCGAGCCAGGTGGTGACGGACCTGCATCGAATCGACCCATCCATCGTGAAGCGCGACTTCAGGAAGGCCGGGTTCGTGTTTGAAGGCCAGGACGACGTGCTGGCAAACCCGGCCGACGATCATACGAAACTCGTCTTCGACGAGGCCGTGCACGGCAAGACCGACCGGTTCCTGTTCCGGTTCAGGAAGCCCGCAAAGTAGCCCACGACCGGGCGGGTCGTAGAAATGATGCAGCGAACCAGGCGCGATGTGCTGCGCCTCGCGATGTGGTCGGGCCCGCGCAACATTTCGACCGCGTTCATGCGTTCATGGGGCAATCGCGAGGACACGCTTGTCGACGACGAGCCGTTCTACGCCCACTATCTCGAGCACACCGGCCTCGATCACCCCGGGCGCGAGGAGATCATCGCGACCCACGAGCGCGACTGGCGACGGGTCGTGGACGCGCTGTCGGCCCGGCTGCCCGAGGGAGTGCGCATCCTCTACCAGAAACAGATGGCGCATCACCTGCTGCCGCACATGGGTCGCGAGTGGCTGGCAACGATGACACATGCGTTCCTTATCCGGGATCCGCGACCGATGCTTGCGTCGCTGGGCGAGAAGCTCGGCGAGTTCGACCTGCTTGCAACAGGCCTGCCGCAGCAGGTCGAGATCTTCGATCACGTGGTGCGCACCCGCGGCCACGTCCCGCCGGTGGTGGACGCTGCCGACCTGCTCGCGGCGCCGGAGCCGATATTGCGGGCGCTGTGCGCGGCCCTCGACGTCCCGTTCTCGGAGCGGATGCTGTCCTGGCCGGCCGGTCCCCGCGCGACCGATGGCGTCTGGGCAATACACTGGTACGACCGTGTGATTCGCTCCACGGGCTTCGAGTCGCCAGCAGAAGCTGCACCGCGCAAGATCGAGGGGCGGCTTGCTGAAATGGAAGAGCTTTGCCGTCCGATGTACGACAAGTTGCGTGAGCATCGCCTGCGCGCATGAGGACAGGAACTTGCTGCAGAAATTCGACGAGCGAAACCGGAAGCTGATCGTCAATGTGAACGGGCGCCTGGTCGCCCGCGACGAGGCCGGGGTGAGCCCGTTTGATTCCGTCGTGCAGGGCGGCGATGCGGTGTGGGAGGGGCTGCGCCTGTACCGCGGGCGAATCTTCCGGCTCGAACAGCACCTGGACCGCCTGGTGAACTCGGCGAAGGCGCTGGCCTTCGCGGAGATCCCGTCCCGCGACTCGATCGTCAACGAGATTCGCCGCACGCTCGAGGCGAACGGAATGCACGACGGCGTGCACATCCGCCTCACGCTGACGCGAGGCGTGAAGGTCACCTCCGGCATGGATCCGCGCCTCAACCAGTCCGGCCCCACGCTGATCGTGATCGCGGAGCACAAGCCGCCGGTCTACGGGTCGGAGGGCCTGCACCTCGTGACCAGCAGCGTGCGCCGTTTTCCGCCCGACTGCCTTGACCCGAAGATTCACCACAACAACCTGATCCAGTCGATCCTGGCCAAGATAGAGGCGAACGTTGCCGGTGCGGACGACGCGCTGATGCTCGACATGCGCGGGTTCGTCGCCGAGACCAATGCGACGCACGTGTTCATCGTGGAACGAGGCGTGCTGCGCACGCCGAGGCTCGTGGCCTGCCCCGAGGGCATCACACGTGCCGCAGTCCTCGACATCTGCCGCGCCCGGGCCGTCGAGTTCGAGGAGTGCGACCTCACGCTCGCGCAGGTCTATCGTGCCGAGGAGGCGTTCTGCTCCGGCACCATGGGCGAGCTGGCGCCAGTGACGCGCGTGGACGGGCGCTTGATCGGCGACGGGCAGCCCGGGCCGGTGACGCGCCGGCTCGGCGAGTGGTTCAGGGAGCTCACGGCCCGCGAGGGCACCGTGGTCGTGAAAGCCCCGGCGGAAGGCGGCTAGCAACCTTTAGCTCTTCTGGCGCATCCAACTGACAAGGGTGCCATTCAGCGGAGGAAATTCCATGGTTCGATACGTCGCGACGCTGCTCTACGCGTTCTCAGCCGTTGCGCTGGGTGCGGCCGCGGACATGAGCCGGATCAACGGCAGCATCCACGTGGAGCCGGGCCAGCAGGCCGGCGACGTGTCTACGGTCAACGGCTCGATCACCGTCGGCTCGTCTGCGCAGGTTCACGAGGTAGAGACAGTCAATGGCTCGGTGAGGCTGGCAAACGGGGCGCAGATCGGCGGCGCGCTGGAGAACGTGAACGGCACGCTCAGCATCGACGGCGGCCAGGTCGGCGGTGGCATCGAGACCGTTAATGGCGACATCACCGTGGCCAGCGGCTCGCGCGTGGATGGCGGCATACACGTCGAGAAGAACCGTGGTTGGTCGGTGGGCAAGCAGGACAGGCCGCGGGTAACTATCGAGTCGGGCGCCGTCGTAAACGGCACGCTCAGGTTCGATCGTGAGGTGGATCTCTACGTCGGGGCCGGCGCGACCGTGGGCCCGGTAGAAGGCGTCCCGCCGCTCAGGCACGCGATTCCCTGAACCCTGGCGCGAGCGCCACGCCCTGGGTCTAGAGTTCGCTCAAGAGAGTGCTGGGTCGGTCATGCCGAGTCATCCAGGCTCGCGAAAACCGACATGCTCGCCTGGATGACCCGGCACGCCCGACCGTGAGACACGTGGTTGGCAGGCCCAGCGTCCGGTCCCGTCCGGACGAGATATCGGCTTTTCGCGAGTTCGGATGGGACCGGACGCTGGGCCGACAAACGCCTCAGGCCAATGGTCAAAGCACGCCGCAGGAGGCCGCTGCCGCGCCGCCGCGACTCAGTGCGCGAGTCCTGCGCCGGTCGTCAGGTACACCGCGAAGGTCCCCAGCCAGTGACCACCCTCGTAGTGCTCGCCGGTGACCGCGGGAAGCGACGCCTGCGCGTGCACGCGCGCGGCAGCGAGCAGTGACGGCCGCCGCGGGTCGTTCGGCGGCAGGCCGCTCGCGATTCCCTCCAGCATCCACGCCCTGCTCAGGTTGAGCCCGTCTATGTGTGCAAGCTTCGGGTCGCTGCGATCGGTCACGATGCCCGGCGCGAGCCAGTCGGCGCGTCCATCGGTCGGAATGCCGGGCAGGAAACCCGTTAGCCAGCGCGAATATTCGCGCGGCGGCAGGATGCGGCGCATGAAGTCCGCTTCGCCCAGGCACGGCGAGAGGAAATCCTCGCCCGATGGCTCATAGCTGATCGGGCAATCGCGGTCCCCGGCGTAGTACGCGAGCGCGCGCTCGCGCAACAGCGCTGCAACTGCCGTGTCACCAGCCACTGCGCTCCAGTCCGACAGCAGGCCG
>JALHTE010000353.1 GCA_022865595.1 Steroidobacteraceae bacterium
CCCGTTACTTTACAGTACTTTCTCTATTGATGATACGATTAACGACATGATGAAAATCTGCAAAGTCGAGTCTCGGTCTTCTTGGCATCTCTGTTCCCTCTTAATATATCAGGTGGGTATACTGCAAAAGTAGTGAGTTGTCACCTGACTCTGAAATTTCGCCATGACAGGCAGGTGGGGTGGGTGGGAACTCAGGTGGTGGAGACGCACAGGGCCAGGTAGGGGGCGGTTCGGCTCTTGGGGTGGGCGGCCACGGCGTGGGGAGTGCCAGCGGCCATGATGCGCCCTCCCTTGTCGCCGCCCGCCGGGCCAATGTCGATCACCCAGTCGGCGGCGGCAACCACGTCCATGTCGTGTTCGACCACGATCACGGTGTTGCCGGCGTCGACGAGCCGGTTGAGCTGGGTGAGCAGCAGCAGCACGTCGGCGGGGTGCAGCCCGGTAGTGGGCTCGTCGAGAAGGTACAGCGTGTGGCCGCGGCGCGCCCGCTGCAGCTCGGTCGCGAGCTTGATGCGCTGCGCCTCGCCCCCGGAAAGCTCGGTGGCGGGCTGACCGAGTCGCAGGTAGCCGAGCCCCACCTCGCGAAGGGTCTCGAGGCTGCGCAGTGCAGAGGGCAGGTCGGCGAGGAACACCGCCGCCGCATCCACTGTGAGCCCAAGCACCTCGGCTATATTTTTGTTGCGGTATGTCACCTCGAGGGTCTCAGGGTTGTACCGCGAGCCGCCGCAGTCTGGGCAGGGCGCGTAACTGCCGGGCAGAAAGAGCAGGCCGACTGCAACGAATCCCTCGCCGAGGCAGGTCTCGCAGCGGCCGCCCTTCACGTTGAACGAGAACCGGCCCGCGCCGAATTTTTGGCTTCGAGCCTCCGGGGTGGCGGCGAACGTGGAGCGCACGGCATCGAACAGCCCGGTATAGGTGGCGAGGTTGGATCGCGGCGTGCGACCGATCGGCTTCTGGTCAACGCGCACGAGCCGGTCAATGGGATCTGCCCCGGTGATCGCTTCGACCGTTGTGGTTTCGACAGGTTCGGGCTCGGGCTCGTCGTCGTTCTCCCCGGTCGCCGAGCCGGTGGATGCGGTCCCGGCAAGGGGATCCTGGTCAGGGTGAAGGTGCAGGCCTACGGCCTCGGCGAGTACCTGGCTCACGAGGGTGGATTTGCCAGAGCCCGAGACGCCGGTGACCGCGGTCAGCACGCCGAGCGGAAATTCAGCGTCGAGGCCGCGCAGGTTGTGGCGGGTGATTCCGGTCAGGCCGAGCCAGCCGAGCGGATGGCGCAGCTCGCGTGAGGCCGGAACCGGGCGCTCGTTCGCGAAGAGAAACTCTCGCGTGATGGAGGAGGGCACATCGGCGAGTCCCTCCGTCGGTCCGCTGTAGAGTACCTCTCCGCCGTGCTCCCCCGCGCGCGGGCCGACGTCGATGACCCAGTCGGCGCGGCGCACCACGTCCATGTTGTGTTCCACGACAAAAACGGAGTTTCCGCTGGACTTCAGCTCTTCGAGTACGGCGAGGAGCGGTTCG
>JALHTE010000354.1 GCA_022865595.1 Steroidobacteraceae bacterium
GTGATGGCGCCAAAGACGGCGAAACCAGCGGGAGCGGCATGATTGTCCTCCGTATCGACCGAGAACGCAGGACTCGCTCAGACCATTCCGGCGCCCCGGGGGTCGAGCCTCAGAGTGCGCCATTTCACCGGACGCGGCAATAACTATTTGTGCGCAGGCGTACTGACCCGGTGACGCCGGTTCGCGCAAGCATCTGCGCAATCTGCGACGCCTTTTTACACTCCCGTGGTTTCAAGGAAAGAAAGAATGTGAGTCAGGGCTTCGCAGGGGGACACCGAGTGGACTCTCGATCCGGCGTGCACTGGAGGCGCGCGTCCACTCGATGGTTCCTGCTCAGTCGTCGGATCACGGTCGCGTTCGGACCGTCGGTCTCGACTTACTTTCCGTCGTGATCAGAATCCCCAGGCGTCGCGCGCTCAACGAAGTCGCTGACGCGCTGCCAGGCGTCACGGGTCGCGTGCTTGGCGTCTTCCCACGTCAGGCTGGATATGCCTTTGGTGCGGTCCCAGTCGCGCATCAGCTCGGGTTCCACCTGTTCGAACGAGCGGCCTTCGCGCCGCGCGTAGGCATCGACGCCGTAGCGATACGCGGGACGATACTCGTTAAAAGCTGCCCCGCGAGTGACGTACGGTCGACTCGCAAAGTTATCGCGCCAGTATGCTTCCTCGGCGGCGGGGTCGATTGCATCGGCGATCTTGTTGCCGGTGATACCGCCGGCCACCGCGCCTGCCACCGCGCCGATCACCGTGCCCACCGGGCCAGCCATGGTTCCCGTCAGCGCGCCCGCTGCGGCGCCACCGGCCACCGCGCCGACCCCTGTTCCAACCGGATGCGCGCCGAGCGGCCCCGGGGGCGGAGGCGGGTTCGCAGTCTTGTTCCGTTCGCGTTCCAGAGTGGTGTCAGTCATCTTCGTCTCCAATGAATGTTCCGAATGATCACGTCATCATCGAGCGTGAAACACGCGTGCGGATGCACAACGACGAGCGGTGGGGCGAATTACCTGGAGATGCGCGGACTCGCGTGCACGTTAACCACACATGCAGTCGCCAGGAGCGCATCCGAAGCAAGGGCTGCCGCCCTGCCGCCATGACCCGACGCGGTAAAGACAGTGTCTAAGACCGTCTCCCGCTTGTCGGTGCGGTGGACAACAAAGGCGTGTTGCGGCTGGAATCCGCCGAGGTCGAGGCGAAGCCTGGGCCACGCGGGGTGACCCGCAAACTTGAGGTAACCTTTTAGGTCGGGGAGCTGTTCTTTCTCGGCAGGTAGTAGAGCCCGATCGGTAGACGGTCGCTGTCTCGCGAACTCGACGCGCCGGCGGTTCCGGCGCGTCCTCCGAGGCCGCCGGTTGGCGGCCGGGTCTGGCAAGGGGAAGGAGTCAGGGCGGGGGCAGCGGCACGGCAGCAGCGTTACAGCGGCCAGACGACCAGAAGCAGCGGGATGCTGACGGCGATCACCATCAGTTCCATCGGCAGCCCGAGCCGCCAGTAGTCCCCGAAGCGGAAACCTCCCGGTCCCAGGATCAGCGTGTTGTTCTGATGCCCGATCGGCGTCAGGAAGGCGCAGGAAGCGCCGATCGCGACGGCCATGAGGAAAGAATCCGGACTGGCGGCGAGCTGATCGGCGGAACTGATAGCGATCGGGCACATCACCGCGGCAGTCGCGGCGTTGTTCATGAAGTCGGACAAGGTCATGGTCACGACGAGGATCAGTGCCAACGCGAAGACTGGACTGCCGCGAGCCACCCAATCCAGGAGCGTCTGGGCGAGCAGGTCGGCCGCGCCGGTGGATTCCATGGCCTGGGCAACCGGGATCAGCGCGGCGAGCAATACGATGACCGGCCAGTCAATCGCGTCGTAGACCCGTCGGACGGGTATCACCCGCAGTACCAGCAGTGCGACCACGCCGGCCGTGAAGGCGACCGCCGCGGGTAGTAATCCGAAGGCGGCGCCGGCGATCGCCAGCGCCATCGTGGCGGTCGCAATCACGAGTTTCCGCTTGTCGGGAATACGGATCGCTCGCTGTGCGAGGGGTACACAGCCGGACTGGGCAGCAAACCCCGCCAGTCCCTCGACGGGACCCTGCATCAGCAGCACATCGCCGGCCCTGATGAGCGTCGATTGCAGTCGACGGATGCTTCGCCGCCCCTGCCTCGAGATCGCCACCAGGTTCAGCCCGTACATCGTACGGATCTGCACATCGCTCGCGCTCCGGTCGATCAGGGCCGAACTCGGCAACACGACGAGTTCCTGCAGGGCCACTTCCACGGGGCGTCGCTCCATCCTTTTGGTCTCGTCCTCTGTGCCCTCCCGCTCCTCGCTTTTCGGGGGATCGGATTCGCTGAGTGGCCGTTCCGGCGTATCGGCTTCTGCGGAAGACGAGGCCTCGAGGCGCAGGCCGAGGTTCGACAGGACTGAGGACAGTGCCTCGGGCTCGGCCTCCAGGATGAGGATGTCGTTGGCGCTGATGACACGCGCGGAGTGCGGTGCCACGACGCGGACCTCGTTGCGCGCCATACCGACGATCTGTGCATCCGCGTCGCTCAGCTGTTCCTCGACTTCGTGAATGGTCTTGCCCACGACCGCACTGCCTTCATCCACCCGTACTTCTGTCAGATAAGTTCCGGTGTCGAACCCAGCGGCGCCCTGCGGCTCCCGGGCAGGGACGAGCCGCCAGCCGACAAGCGCCACGAACAGGACGCCGCAGCCTGCCACGGCGAGTCCGACCGGCGTGAAATCGAACATGCCGAAGGACTTCAGTCCCACCTCCGCCCGGAACCCCGACACGATCAAGTTCGGTGGTGTGCCGATCAACGTGGTCATGCCTCCGAGGATCGTTCCGAACGACAGAGGCATCAGGACCTTTCCGGGCGTCAAGCCGTGCTTGCCGGCCAACTGGACGGCAACGGGCATGAGCAGCGCCATCGCACCCACGTTGTTCATGAAGGCCGACAGGAGGGCGCCAAGGCCGGTCAGAGCCGCAATGGCCAGCGTGGGACCGGCAGTAGACGGCACGGCACGCCGCGCCAGGACATCGATGGCCCCGGTGGCCTGCATGCCATGGCTGAGCACCAGGATACAGGCGACCGTGATCACAGCCGGGTGTCCGAAGCCGCTGAAAGCCGACGCGGAGGGGACAAGCCCCAGGACAACCGATGCTACAAGCGATCCCAGCGCCACAACATCGTGACGCCAGCGGCCCCAGATGAACAGGGCTACCGTCACCGCCAGTAGCAGCAGGATCAGTACCTGGTCTTGTGTCAATAGAGACTCCGCTGCTTGCGCCTGACGAACACAGTTTAATCGGCATCTCGCCAGGATTTCATTGTGGGGAATCCGATCTGCCTCGGTATCTCCGACAGCGAGATCAGGTGGGAAGATGATCGCGGACGTGTCCCATTGGCAGCTGGGCGTTCCCACCCGAGTTCAGGCTCGAGGCGTTGGTCGGGGCGATACAGGGCCACGAACTTCTGCGTCGGGTCGTTCTCGGACCTGGACGGTCCGCTTTCGGGACTCCGGCAAGCGGCGGCCGCTGCTTGAGGAGCGGACCAAAGAAGGTTACCGGCGAGAGGACCGTGAGCCGCAGTCGGCAGTGACATCGGCAGCAAGGACGTGACACTGGCTCGCAGACTTGAGAAGGCGACACCAGTTCGGTTGCGACTATCGCTTGACGGCGCGCCGACGCGCTGGCATTCATCGATTGGTTGGTGTCGCCGGACGGCCAGGCCGCGGTCGCCAACCTTCGTCCGCACTCGCGTGGACCCTGCATGGAGTCATGCCCTTGAACCAGAGACGAGAGAGCGCCATCACCCTTACGGTCTTCATGGCGTTACTGGTTGGTCTTTCGGCAGTCGGCCATTGGCTGATTTTCCGGCTGGAAAGCGCTACACCCTTGATGCTGTCGGTGGGCCTTGCTGCAATCCTGACCTGCCTGATCCGCAGGCGCGACCTCGCCTCCCTTGGTTGGGGCTGGGGCGCGTGGAGATATCAGTGGCTCAGCTACGCACTACCGCTTGGGACGATTACCGCGGCGTATCTAATTATCTGGGTCGGCGGTTTCGGCGAGTGGTACGACGCGAACTTTGTGCTTGAGAAGAAACAGGACTACCACCTGGATGACTGGAGTAACGGCGCTGTCATTGTCTTCCATTTTGTGGTCACCGCTACGTTGAGCTTCCTCCTGCTGCTGCCTTCCGTGCTGGGTGAAGAACTGGGCTGGCGCGGCTTTCTGGTGCCTGAGCTATCAAAATTGATGCCGTTCACGGGCGTCGCGCTGGTCAGCGGGCTGCTGTGGTCGGTGTGGCACTGGCCTATGATCTTCATGGGCATCTACGACAACGAAGGCACGCCGCTCTATTTCCAGCTACTCACGTTCACGCTTTTCATCGTCGCCAATTCATTTACCCTGGCGTATCTGCGTTTCAAGTCCAGCAGCGTCTGGACTGCCGTGATATTCCACATGAGCAGCAATGTCTTCCTGCAGAAGTTCTTTACTCCGATTACGGCCGACACCATGCGGTCTGCGTGGTACGTGGATGAGTTCGGGGCCGCGCCGGCGTTCGTAGCGTCGCTGGTGGCAATCTACTTCTGGCGCAAGGGCAACGCCGAGTTTTTCTTCCCGGACAAGGCACGCGCCGCTCGCGCCATTTGACGCACCAAATTGATGGTGGTCTAGTAGAGCCAAGGAGTTAGACAGGGAGCAGCCCTGTCGGGTTGCTGATTTGCGGCGATTCTCTGAAGACGGTGGGCGCAATTCTGCAGCCTGGTCTTCCTGCCTAATTCAGGTTGGTGTTCCATGTTCAGGCGACTCCTGTCCATCATTCTTGGTATCGGCGCTGCGGGAGCGCCGGAACCGCCGGCAGGACTCGTCGCACGGGTAAGCGCGCTCGCTAGCGGTCAGCTCTTACTTAACGGTCAGCAGGTAGACCTGCAGGCCTTGGACACCGCCCTCGCTGACCTGAAGGCAAAGCACGGCACTGTGTGGTACTACCGCGAGTACCCAGAGCACGAGCCTCCACCGCAGGCGACGGAAGCAATCGGCCTGGTGGTCAAGCATCAACTACCGATAAGGATCTCCACGAAGGCCGATTTCTCCGATGTTGTGTCTACCAATGGAAACTCTAAACCTCGAGAACCCTGACCAGTCGCTTCACCGGTCGCCAGGCGGCTTACAAGGACAACTCGCGCGCCAGCCGCCACCGCCGGTGAGCTTGATTGTTAGGCCGCGGTCCGAATCGGGAGGAGCAGAGGTGGGTTCGGTGACCGACTGGACCTTTGGCGGTACGTGGCCATACGAGCCGCACTGGTTCGACACTCCGGAAGGCCGGCTTCACTATGTCGACGAGGGTCCCCGCGATGGACGGCCGTTCGTCCTCGTTCACGGCAACCCGACCTGGGGATACCTCTGGCGTAACTTCATCCCTCCGCTCGTGGCCGCCGGCTTCCGCGTGATCGTTCCCGATCATCTCGGCTTCGGCCGATCCGACAAGCCGGACGACCCTTCGGTCTATCGAATCCCACGCCATGCAGCGCGATTCGAGCAGCTCCTAGAGTCGCTGGATCTGCGAGAAGCCACCGTCGTGCCACAGGATTGGGGTGGGCCAATCGGTCTCGCCTGGGCAGCGCGGCACCCCGAGCGGATCCATTCGCTAGCCATCCTGAACACCATCGCGCACCGCCCACCTTCGGAAGTGCCGCTGCCCCTTCCCCTTCGCCTGTTCCGCACTCCTGGTGTGGGGGAAGTCCTCGTCAAGGGAGCCCACGCCTTCGTCCACGTCTTCTTGTTCCGGGCCGGCCTGGTTCACCCCGAGCGACTGGGTCCCCACGAGCGGGCCGCCTATCTCGCTCCTCATCCGAGCTGGTCGTCACGCACGGGCATCCTCGTTTTCCCTCGAGAGATCCCGGCCGGACCGACGGGGCCGGTGAGCGATTTCCTCGATTCGATACACGAGGGCCTGAAGTCCCTGAGTGAGAAGCCCACTTTCATCGCCTGGGCGATGAAAGACGTCGCGTTCCTGCCGTCGCTTCTCGACGATCTCTGGCTCGCCGATTTCCCAAATGCGAAAGTGCTTCGGCTTCCCGACGCGGGCCACTATCTCCAGGAGGACGCCCACGAAGAAATCGTTCCCGCGCTTCTCCGCTTCTCCGGAAGTGCGTAGACCCCCGTGATGCCTACGTTGCTGTTCTTGTCCGCGTGTGCGGTCTCGGGCCTGGGCTTCCTGGGTCATGCATTCGGGAGCGGAAAGCTGTTCGTGCGCCCCCTGCTCGACGCTCCGACGCTCTCTCCTCAGGTCAAGTGGCTCGCCTACTGCAGCTGGCACGCCGTTTCGGTGCTGCTGCTCGGCTTCACCATCGCGTTCGGCTACGTGGCCACGTACCGCGAGAGCCTGGAGATCGCGGTCTTCGCTACGGCGATGAGCGCAGCCTTCGCTCTCGTAGTCGTCTCCGTCGCGATCAGGCATGACAGCGTCATGTTTCGGCTGCCAGCTTTGTACCTGTTCTCAGTCATCGCACTCCTGGGTCTGGCTGGTGTTGCGGCTAGCCTCGATGGCTAACAAGCGGTTGCAACCGCACTTTGCTCCAGGCGCCTAACCCCTCGATCCGCCGGACAAGTCAGAAGTAGAGGGTTAAGTGGATCTCGCCATGAGGTACTGCCTCGGCGTCAGGTTGCCGAGTGACCGGACCTGGCCCACCTTGGTGGGTGGGTTGCTTGGTAGTACGAATCTCCGGCACCGCATTCAACAAATTTGGCCTCAATGCGGTTAAGCTCGCGATGCATGCGAGCGCCGACGCAAAGCTGCCGGTATTCCCAGAAATGAATCAAGAGCGCACGCGTTCGGTACGAATCATCGACGGCAAGGCCAGCGCCGCCCGGCTGCGCGCCGAAATCGCGCACCGCGTGCAGACCCTCTCCTCGCGTCACGGGGTTACACCCGGTCTCGCGGTAGTGCTGGTCGGCGACGACCCCGCGAGCCAGGTCTATGTCCGCAACAAGGGCCGCCAGACCCGTGAAGCGGGCATGCAGTCCTTCGAGACGCACCTGCCGGCTACCGCCTCGGAACAAGAATTGCTCGCGCAGGTGGCGCGCCTGAACGCCGACCCGGCCGTGCACGGCATCCTGGTGCAGCTACCGCTGCCGAGCCAGATCCGGGAGACGGCAGTGATCGACGCGATCGCGCCGGCCAAGGACGTCGATGGTTTCCACGTGATCAACACCGGCCTGCTCGCCTCGCGCGGCACCGGGATCATTCCCTGCACTCCTCTCGGCTGCCTGCGGCTGCTGCGCGAGTACCTCGGCAGCCTGACCGGAATGCGCGCAGTGATCGTCGGCCGGTCGAACATCGTTGGTAAGCCTATGGCCCAGTTGCTGCTGCGCGAGAACTGCACGGTGACGCTGGCGCACTCGCGCACGCGTGACCTTGCCGCAGAGTGCCGCCGTGCCGATATCCTGATCGCTGCCGTGGGCCAGCCCCGGTTGATCAAGGGCGACTGGATCCAGCCGGGCGCGAGCGTCATCGACGTCGGCATCAACCGGATAAACGTCAGCACGGCTGACGGGCCGGCGACGCGGCTGGTCGGCGACGTCGATTTCGACGAGGCCGTAGCGGTAGCCGGCGCGATCACGCCGGTGCCGGGTGGCGTCGGCCCGATGACCATCGCCTGCCTGTTGAGCAATACGCTGGACGCGGCCTGCGCCCAGCACGGCGTCGATCCAGGCAGCCTCGATGTCTCCGAGGCCGGCCACACGGATGCCGCTGGCGCTTCGGCACCACAAGGAACAAGCACATGAAGCCGATTTCCGAGGTCGCGCGATCGCTCGGCCTGGACCCCGCCGACCTCGAACCCTACGGCCACTACAAGGCGAAGCTGCCGCTCAGCGTTTTCCGGGACAAGCCACCGCGCGGCAAGCTGGTACTTGTCTCGGCGATCACGCCGACGCCCGCCGGTGAGGGCAAGACGACCACGTCGATCGGCCTGGTTCAGGGGCTGGCCCGGATCGGCGTGAAGAGCGCCGCTGCGCTGCGCGAGCCGAGCCTCGGCCCGGTGTTCGGCATGAAGGGCGGCGGCGCGGGCGGTGGCGCCTCGGAAGTGCTGCCGATGATGGACATCAACATGCACTTCAATGGCGATTTCCACGCCATTACCAGCGCGCACAACCTGCTCGCCGCCATCCTGGACAACTGCCTGCACAACGGCAGCGTCGTCACCGGACTGGATCCGCGGCGCGTGACCTGGAAGCGCGTCATGGACATGAACGATCGCGCGCTGCGCGACATCGTGATCGGCCTGGGCGGACGCACCGAGGGCTTCCCGCGCGAAACCGGATTCGACATCACCGCCGCCAGCGAGGTGATGGCCGTCCTCTGCCTTGCAGATGGCATCCCCGACCTCAAGGCACGGCTGGGCCGTATCGTGGTGGGCTATGCATCGAGCGGCAGGCCGGTCACCGCGGGCGACGTCAAGGCTGTCGGCGCGATGGCGGCGCTGCTGCGCGAGGCGATCAAGCCGAACCTGGTGCAGACCACGGAAGGCGTGCCGGCTTTCCTGCATGGCGGACCGTTCGCAAACATCGCCCACGGCACCAACAGCATCACCGCGACCAAGGCAGCGCTCGCGCTGACCGACATCGTGGTGACAGAAGCCGGGTTCGCATTCGAACTCGGCGCCGAGAAATTCTTCGACATCAACTGCAGGTACGGCGGCTTCGCGCCGGCGTGCACGGTCCTGGTCGCGACAATCAGGGCACTGAAGATGCACGGCGGAAAACCGCTGGCGGACGTCGGCAAACCGGACGTCGAGGCCGTAATACGGGGGCTGGACAACCTCGACAAGCACATCGAGAACATCCACAAGTTTGGCCAGCCCTGCGTCGTCGCAATCAACCAGTTCGCGGCTGATACGCCGGAGGAGATTCGCGCGCTGGAGAAGCACTGCGCGTCGATCGGCATCAAGGCGGTGGCGGCGCGGCCGTTCACCGAGGGCGGCAAGGGTTGCACCGAACTGGCGGAGGTCGTGCGCGACCTGGTGGCCGCGAGCGAGCCGCAGTTCACGCCGCTCTACGACTGGAATGCATCGATCGAGGACAAGATCGCGACCGTAGCGCGTGAGATGTACGGCGCCGAGGCCGTCGACTACACGAAGCGCGGCAGGCGTGACCTCGAACAGCTGGAGAAGGAAGGCTTCGGAAAGCTGCCAGTGTGCATCGCCAAGACCCAGCAGTCGCTCTCCGACAACCCGGCGCTGCTCGGCCGTCCCAAGGACTTCCTCGTGACGGTCCGCGAGATCCACCTCGCGGCCGGTGCCGGCTTCGTGATCCCGATCACCGGCGAGATCATGCGCATGCCGGGGCTGCCAAAAGCCCCGATGGCGCACCGGTTCGACCTGACCGACGACGGTGAGATCGTGTTCGGGCCCTAGTGCCATCGACACGGCAAGGGTGACCAGCCCAGCCGACAGCCTTCGTTGATGGGCGCCTGGCGCCCGCGAACATGCCCGGGCCCGGGCCAACGCGCTATCCTGCGGCGTCACCCTCCCGTATCGACCAGCCGAGGCCGCCCATGTCCGCCACCAGCCAGCGTATCGTCCTTGCCAGCCGCCCCACAGGGGCCGTGACACCGGACAATTTCCGCCTCGAGACCGTGCCCGTCCCCGAGCCCGCCGAGGGCCAGGTGCTGGTCCGCGTGCATTACCTGTCGCTCGATCCGTACATGAAGGGCCGGATGATCGAGTCACGCTCCTACGCGCAGCCGCACCCGATCGGCGACACCATGATCGGCGGGACGGTCGGCGTCGTGGAGAAATCCCGAAATCCGAAATTCATGGCGGGCGACACCGTCGCGGGCGTGCTCGGCTGGCAGGAATACGGCCTCTCCGACGGGCGCGGCCTGGTGAAAGTGGATTCGAGCCAGGTGCCGATGTCAGCTTACCTCGGCGTGCTGGGCATGCCGGGCGTGACCGCCTGGTACGGCTTGAACCGCATCTGCGAACCCAAGGCGGGCGAGACGGTACTCGTATCCGCTGCCAGCGGCGCGGTCGGAAGCGTCGTTGGACAGCTCGCAAAGATGGCCGGTTGCCGCGCCGTCGGCATCGCGGGCGGCCCGGAGAAGTGCGGTTACGTCGTGGATGAGCTCGGCTTCGACGCATGCATCGACCATCGGCTGCATCCAGACCTCAAATCGATGGCCCGTGCCGTACGCGAGGTCGCGCCAGCGGGCGTGGACTGCCTGTTCGAGAACGTCGGGGGCATCTGCCTCGACGGGACGCTGGCCTGCATGAACCCCTTCGGCCGAATCGCGCTGTGCGGACTGATCGCCGGTTACGACGGAGAGGCGATTCCGATTCACAACACGCGCATGCTGCTCGTGATGCGGCTGAAGCTGCAGGGTTTCATCGTCGGCGAGCACATGGACGCCTGGCCAGCGGCACTGAAGGAACTCGGTGCCGGCGTTGCCGGTGGCCGGATCAAGTACCGGGAGACCATCGCGACGGGCCTTGCTTCGGCACCTGAGGCTTTCATCGGCCTGCTGCGCGGCAGGAACTTCGGCAAGCAGCTCGTGAAGCTCGTTTGATGTACCCCGCCGCAACGGTCGTCCTGCTGCGCGAGGTGGACAGCAGGCTCGAGGCGCTGATGATGCGCCGAGGCGTCGGGCTCGCCTTCATGGGTGGAATGTGGGTCTTTCCCGGAGGCCGCGTCGAGCCCGATGACTGCTCGGCAGCGTCGCTGGCCCGCCTGCTTCCGGATGCGCGCGATGCCGGGCTCGGGCAGTTGAGGACGATGCAGGGCGCCGAACTGGAATTCGCGGCGGCTGCCGGCATGTATGTCGCCGCCTGTCGCGAAGCCTTCGAGGAAGCGGGCGTGCTGCTCGCCTGTAGCGCATCCGGCGAACCCTGTGACGCCGATACGGCCGCCCGCCTCGGTCCACTTCGTGACGAGGTCGCCCGCGACGCCACGGCGTTCACACGCATGCTAGAGGCCGAGGACTTGTTCCTCGACACGCGGCAGCTGGTCTACTGGTCGCACTGGATCACGCCGTCGGTCGAGCCAAAACGCTTCGATACCCGGTTCTTCGTCGCGCGCGTGCCGCCAGGCCAGGAAGCCAGCGCAGACCTCTCGGAACTGACCGAACATGCATGGGTCGAGGCAGCCAGGGCGATGGCCGCGCTCGAACAGGGTGAGATCAGACTCGTCCCGCCCACGCTGCTCACGCTCGAAGACCTCGCCGATTGCCATCGGCGTCACGTCTCACTGGAGGCGATGCTTGCCGCCGAAGCCGCGCGGGAAACTCCGCCGGTGATGCCGCGGATCGAATTGTCCGCGGATGCAGCCAATGTCGTGATGCCCTGGGACCCGCGCTACGCTCAGATCCAGGGCGAATGCTGCGAGACTGCGATCGATTTCCCGCTGCATTTCACGCGATGCAGTTCGAGTCATACGATCAAGCGCGGCCGGTAGCAGCTGTCCCGAGGCCGACCGGGACGCCTCAAACGAAAAACCCCGGGACCGATCGCCCCAGGGCTTTCCTCAGCGCCGCGCTGGCGCCCACAACCCGGCGTTGTCGCGTTACTTCTTGTCGAACGGCGAATATCCCGGCAGTTCGTTTTCCACCAGGTTCTCGACCGTGTCGCTCGCCTTCTTGAACAGGTCCCTGGCCTGGTCCGCGGCCGCCACGGCTGATTTCTCGACCTTCTGCTGTGCATTGCCCATGCTTGCTTCGGCCTGCTTCACGGTCGCAGCGGCCTGTTTCTTGACTTCCTTCACCGTCTTCGCGAACTTCTTCTCCGCCTTCACCACGGCCTTCTGCGCCTTGGGCGGCATCTTCTTGACGGCCTTCACCGTCTTCGCGACTTTTCGCTCGGCCTTGGCAGCGGACCGGGAAATGTTCCGCTCGGCCTTCCTGACCGCAGCCTTCGCCTTCTTCGGCGCTTTGCGGACGGCGGCGCGCGCGGCAGCAGCCTGCTTCTTCGCTCGTGCCGGAGCCTTCTTCAGGGCCTTGCGGATCGCAGCCTTCATCGTCGCGAGGCGGCTCTTCGCCTTTACGACACGCTTTGCTGCAACCTTTTTCTTCGCCGGCGCCTTCTTCTTCGCTGCAACCTTCTTCTTCGCTGCAACCTTCTTCCTGGCAGCAATTTCCTTCTTCGACTTGCGCTTCAGGTCAGCCGAATGCGCACGCTTGTAGGTCTGGATATCGGTGATGCGCCCCTTGGCGTCACGCTTGGCATAGAGCTTCGTACCCTTGCTGCTGCGATGCGTCGTACGACGCGCCTTCTTCTTCGCTGCCATGGAAAACCCCTCGTGTGTAAGGTGCCGCGGAAACTGCCGCGCCACTCCGGCTATCGATTCGGACGCTAGTGCAGCGTCACGCCACAGTCAACAAGGGAAACCTGCATTCAGCCCGACCCCTGCAGGCCGTGGGAGATGCCATTCACGGAAGCGACCAGCGCTTCAAGCAGTTCCTTGTCCTGCCGTTCAGTGTCCCGCCAGCGACGCAGCAGATCGACCTGCGCGAGGTGCAGCGGATCGACGTACGGGTTCCTCAGTCGAATTGACCGCAGCAGCGTGGGCTCCGAATCCAGCAATTGACTGCCCCCACGGACCGCGAGCACCTGCTCCTCGCTCAACTTGAACGCCGACTTGATCGTGCCTGCGAACCGATCGTGATCGGCACGAGCCAGTTGATCGTAGATGCGGGCAATTCCCATGTCGGCTCGCGCCAGCGTCATCTCGACGTCATCGACCAGCGACTCGAACACCGGCCAGCCGGCGTACATTTCGCCCAGGATCGTCGACCCGAAGCGTTCCGCAGCCCTCTGCAACGACATGCCGGCGCCGAACCATCCGGGCAGCATGTGCCGGCTCTGCGACCAGGCGAAGGCCCAGGGAATTGGACGCAGCGACTCGATGCCACCCTCAGCCGCTCGTGAAAGCGGCCGCGAGCCGATCTGCATGCGTTGGACGACGTCCACCGGCGTGACCAACTGGAAGTATTCGACGAAGGCGGGATCGTCATGGACCATCGCGCGGTACCTGGCCCGACTCGCCTCGGCGAGGAAATCCATCACCTCGCGCCATCTCGGGTCGACCGATTCCGAATCGTGGACCCCGGCCGTGACCAGCGCGACGGCGCTCACGACCTGCTCGAAGCTGCGCAACGCGATCGGGCGGAGACCGTAGCGATCATTGATGTTTTCGCCCTGCTCGGTGGCACGCAGCGTGCCCCGCATGGCGGCCGCCGGCTGGCTGCGAACCAGTGCCTCATCGCGCCCGCTGCCGCGACTGGTCGAACCACCCCGGCCGTGGAACACCTGCAACTGCACGCCCGCGGCATCGCATGCCGCGGCCATTGCCTCCTGGGCCGTGAACAACGCCCACCGCGACGCAACGACACCGACTGACTTGTTGCTGTCCGAATAGCCGAGCATGACGACCTGCCGGTCGCCACGCGCCGCCAGGTGCGCACGGTAAACCGGATTGGCGAGCAGCCTCGCGACGATTTCCCCCGCATGCTCGAGGGCGGCGGCGGACTCGAACAGCGGCGCGACGTCCAACGGCACCTGTTCCCCTGCCCCGGATACCATGCCCGCCCAGCGGGCGAGCAGCAGCACGGACAGCACGTCGTCCTCGTCGTGCGCCATGCTCACCACGTAGGATCCAACCGCCCAGGGCCCGAAGCGGTTCCTGCAGAACTCCATCGCCTCGAACACCCACAGCGCCCGCTTGCCGCCCGGTCCCGCGTCCTCGACCGGCGACTCGTCGCAGGACAGGGCAGCGGCCAGGCGCGCCGCGCGTTCTTCCGCGGACCGGGATCCCCATTCCGGGTCACCCAGCGCATTTCCGATGATTTCGCGGTGTACCTCCGCGTTCTGGCGCACGTCCAGCGTCGCGAGGTGGAAGCCGAAGGTTCGAACCCGCCGCAACATGCGTCGCACATGGAAGAGCCCGGCGTACTGCCCGCGGTTTGCAGCCAGGCTGCGGGCCACCAGCTCCAGGTCGTCCTCCAGTTGCTCCACGCGATCGTACTGGCCGGATCGACCGTCATAGGTTGCCCGCAGGCGCTCGGCGATCTGCCCGAGCAGCACGCGGTATGGCATTCGGTCATGGCGGGCGGGGGTCGAGGCCCGGGCTCCCGGCAGCAGGGTCCGGTAGGCCTCGATCTGGGCATCGATCGCTGGATCGTACCCGATCCGGTTCTCGCTCTGGCTGAGCTTCTCCGCCAGCACACGGGCTTCCTTGAAGTACTGGTTCACGATCAGCTGGTGGTGGCGATTGCAGCTCTCGCGGATCGTCTTGGCATGCACGTCGGGATGACCGTCCATGTCGCCGCCGACCCACGAACCGAAGCGGAGCAGGATGGGCACCTCGACGCCCTCTGCCGCAGCGCCAAACACGGCGACGAGTGCTGCATCGAGCTGCTCGTAGAAGGCTGGTATCACCTCGTAGATCACCTCTACGATGAAGAACAGAACGTGCTCGCGCTCGTCCGCCACAGTCAGGCGTTCCCGCGAGTTGTCTGCCGTCTGCCAACCGGTCGTGATTTTCGTGCGCAGGCGCTCGACGCAAGTGCGACGCTCGCCCGGCGTGCGGGACGGGTCCAGGCCATCGAGCATCAATCGCGCGATTCGCTGCTGCTGTCGCAGCAGCGTCCTGCGCGTGGACTCCGTAGGGTGTGCCGTGAAGACCGGTTCGAAGCGAACCCGGCCGAGGAGCGCCAGCACGTCGTCCAGCGTCATGCCGCGCTCCCGCAGGCCGGCGAAGCACGCCTCGAGCCCACCCGGCTGGGCGCCGCTGCCGTCGCTGACGTACTGCCGGCGACGGCGTACCCGGTGCACTTTTTCAGCCGTGTTCACTACCTGGAACCAGGTGGTGAACGCACGGATCAGCTCCCGCACCTTCGGTGCGGGCCGTCCCTGGGTGCGCACCACGAGCTCGACCGAAGCCTCCGCAGAGCCTTGCCTGCGGGCAATGGCAGCCTTCCGGTCGCCATCGACCATCTTGAACAGCGCATCACCGCACTGGTCCCTGAGGACATCGCCAACCAACTGGCCCAGCACGTGCACGTCGTCGCGCAGCGCCGCGTCCTTGGTCGGAAAAATGATGCCTCTGCGGGCCATGACCGGCGGATTGGTTCAAATATGCTGGTTGAGGAGGGTCGGTGGTCACTCGGCCACAGGCCGGCATTGACGATGATACTGTGGCGAATCGTAGCAGAGTCGGCGGCGCACTCCTTTGCAGATGCGCTGCCACGGGACCGCGGCGCACTATCATCTTAGGACCCGGCAATCGAGTGCCGGACTGTCGAGAGGACCATCACTTGACCACCGCCCTGCCCCTTGCCGGCATCAGGATCCTTACCCTCGAGAATTTCGGAGCGGGACCGTTCGGCTCGCTGTACCTCGCCGACCTCGGTGCGGAGGTCATAAAAATCGAGAACCGCGACCAGGGCGGGGACGCCACTCGCGGCATGGGACCGTTCTTCCTTGGCGAGCACGACAGCCACTTCTTCCAGACCTTCAACCTGAACAAGAAGAGCGTGACGCTCAACCTGAAGCTCGCCGAGGGCCAGCAGGCATTTCGCAGGCTGGCGGCCACCGCAGACGTCGTGATGAACAACCTGCGCGGCGACCAGCCCGAGAGGCTCGGCCTCGACTACGCGAGCCTTGGCCCGACATGTCCGAGGATCGTCTGTGCCCACCTCTCCGCCTACGGGCGCGACAACGAACGCCGCGGCTGGCCCGGCTACGACTACCTGATGCAGGCTGAGGCCGGCTACCTGCACCTCACGGGCGAGCCCGGCACGCCTCCCGCCCGCATGGGCCTGTCGATCGTGGACTTCATGACCGGCATCACAACGGCCGTAGCGGTGCTCGCCTCGCTGATCGGCGTGATGAAGACCGGGCGGGGCGGCGATGTGGACGTGTCACTGTTCGACGTGGCGCTGCACCAGCTCACCTATCCGGGCAACTGGTACCTCAACGAGGGACATCGCACCGAACGCCTGCCACGCAGCTCCCATCCCTCGGCCGTGCCGGTGCAGCTGTTCCGGACCGGGGACGGCTGGATTTTCGTGATGTGCATGACCGACAAGTTCTGGCAGTCACTGGTCGATCGACTGGGCCGCACGGACCTGGCTGCCGACCCGCGCTTCGCCACGGCGGGTGACCGGCGACAGAACCGCGATGAACTGACCCGCGTGCTCGACGAAGAATTCCAGCGCGGAACGACGCGGCAATGGCTGGACCGATTGCAGGGAGTGCTGCCGGCGGCACCGGTCAACGACCTGGCGCAGGCGCTCGACAACACCTACGCCCACTCCGTCGGGATGGTTAGGTCGCTGCCCCACCCGTCGCGAGCCGATTTCCGGGTGCTCGCGAACCCGATCAAGCTCGACGGCGAGAGGCTGCCTGCACGTCCCGCGCCCAGCCTCGGTGAGCACACCGACGAGCTGCTCCGCCAGGTGGGCTACTCCGATGCTGAGATCGCGGCCCTGCGCGATCGAGGCGCCGCCTGACCAGGCTCGAGAGCGCCGAAACGAACTTTCGTATTCTGTTAAAGTCCAACCGTCATTCCACCGACCCCATAGAGTGAAAATGCAGAGATTCACCGCGCTGCTTGCCATCACGCTCACCCTGGCGCTCGGAAATTCCGCTGCACTGGCGGACGAGAAAACGGACAAACGCCTCGAGGACTCACGCGCCGTCTTCGAGAGTTTTACCGGCATTTCCGAGCAGGCAATCCCTGGCTGGATGCTCGAAAGAGCCTATGGACTCGTGGTGGTACCCAGGGTCTTTGAAATGGCCGTTGGTTTCGGCGGACGCGGCGGACGCGGCGTGATGGCCGTGCGCAACCCTGATGGCAGCTGGACCAACCCGGTATTCATCAATCTTTACGGTGGCAGCTTCGGATTCCAGGCCGGCATGCAGATGACCGACGTCGTGCTGGTGCTGATGTCGCGCAAGACTGTCGAGGGCATCAGCGGCGGAAAATTCATCCTGGGCGCGGACGCCAGCGTGGCCGCCGGGCCGGTGGGCCGCACGGCCTCGGCAAACACCGACCCCATGTTCAAGGCCCAGGTGCTGTCGTATTCGCGCAGCGAGGGCGTATTCGCCGGCATCTCGCTGGAAGGCACCGTGCTCGCGGTCGATGACGGTGCTGACGAAACCGCATACGGCGTGACAGGCATCCTCGCCTCACAGATCCTCGCGGGCCAGACCGGAACCCCGTCGGCGGCGGCGCTCGCGTTCAAAACAACACTGGAACACGCTACCAGCGAGGCAGCGTCGGCCGAAGCTCCGGCCCCGGCGCCGGCAGCGACTGCGCCGGCTGCAAGCGCGGCGGCGCCTGCCGGGAACGACGCGTCGGGCGCCCCGGTTCAGACCTTTCCGATGGAAGACCCGGCACCGGGCGCGCCGCCGCCGAACTGACCGTTTCAGCGCCGGAAGACGCCCCGAACCAGCCGCACCTGGCCTTCCTCGAGGCTACGTCGCGCATTCGCCGCCTTCTGGCCAAGGTTGTCGACGAATACCGAAAGCCCCAGCTGCCCGGGCGCGGCGGGCGTGGCGTTAGCCACGGACCTGCCCAGGTGTTCGTCACTGGTGTCCTCGAAAACGCCGACGACGAATCCGCACTCGCCAAGCACCGTCCGCATCTCATCGGCCGAAACCAGGCAGTTGTCGGCCGGGTCAGTCGCCCACGGGAGAGGGAAATACGAGGTTGGCTCGCTTCCGGCGGCCATTTCCTGGAAGGCGAACCGACCGCCGGGCTTCAGGACCCTGTGCATCTCGGTGTACAGCCCGCGCTTGTCGGCGATGTTCATGCCGACGTTCTGCATCCAGATGACGTCGAATGATCCATCCGGGAATGGCAGCTCCAGCGCGCTCACCTGGTGCACGTCAATCCGGTCATCCAGGCCGGTCAGCCGATTTAACAGCGTCGCGCCGGCGCAATAGTCGGGCGACAGCTCGACGCAATCGACGCGGCAGCCGACCTCGGATGCGAGCGTCCGTGCCGGCCCGGCAAGCCCGGCGCCAATGTCGAGAACCCGGTCCTGCTGCTGAACCTGCGCCAATTCCAGCAGCTCGCGCGAAGCGCGCAGTCCACCAGTGTGGAAATGATCGAGCGGCGCAAGTTGTTCAGGCGCCAGCCGCTGTTCGGGATCCAGTCCTGCCGTGCGCAAGGCCGCGAGGATTCGCGCCTCGATGTCGCTTGCCGAGTAATGTGCTTCCAGTCCAGCCATGACCCCCCCGTATCCAGTATCGAACAGACTCACGCACTCTTCCGTGCCAGGACGACCTCCGACGGAAACAACATCTGCTGATGGTATTCCCTCGCGTCGACGATGAAACCGTGTTGCCGCAGCCTGTCCGCCATCTGCACTCCGCGACAGCCGCCCAGGGCCCTGGGCGACAACCTGTAGATGGCTTCATAGATCCTGCTGGCCCGCGATTCGCCCCGGGCCATGTTCACCAGCACCAGCCGGCCACCGGGCTTCAGGACGCGCCTGAACTCTCCCAGCACTCGATCCATGTCCGCGTGCGCAACCAGATCGAACATGTAGCTGTTGAACAGGATATCGATCGAATCCTCAGGCACGGGAAGATCGAAGGCCGTTCCAGGTTCCAGCCGATAGTTCGCGCCGGACACGTCGCGCATGCGTGACCTGGCCCTGGCCAGCATTCCGGGTGAGAGATCGATCCCGACGTTCTGCCCGTGAGGATTTCTCTCCAGGATCTCGCGGAACGCCACCCCGGTGCCGACGGCCACTTCCAGGATCGACTTGCCGTCCTCGATGGCGGCAAGCTCGATCGCCCGTGCCATCGCGCGAGACTCGGTGAGCCGGCCCCAGATGTCGTAGACACCGGCGATCCTGTCGTAGACATGCGGGATGTCGGCCTGCGGAACGAGCGCATCCAGTTCCGGTTCGCGTCCGTGAAGATTCGGCTGGCTCATACGACTCCCGGCACGCCGTCCATTCAGGACAATCATTCTGACCCTTTTTGAGTCCGGCGGTTGAATGCACCGGCCCTTGGGATTCCGCACGCACTCCGTCCGAGCCTGCGCGATCGCCGACGATACCCGCTCAGTGTGGTTACAATCTCCCCCGACTGAACGGCGGCGACGACGGAGCCACATTTCCTTGTCCATGATTTTCGATTCGCGCTTTCGCCTCGTGACCAGGACCGGCGTGCTGGCACTCGCTGCACTCTGCGCGGGTATCGTCACGTCGCCACGCGCCTCGGCCGGCTACACCTACGTGCAGGCCGCGACGATCCCTGAATCGGACCTGATCCAGCCTGCAGCGCTGGTTGCGGTACTCGAGTCCTCCTCGGAGCGGACGCCGCTGATGCTGCAGGTCGGGGCGCACGTACTCTACGTCCAGGCGCACATACCGGGCTCCGAGTATGTGGGTCCGGGTGAGGAAGACGAGGGCCTCGAGGCATTGCGCAGCCGGGTTGCGAAGCTGCCGCGGGATACGCCGATCGTCCTCTACTGCGGCTGCTGCCCCTGGGATCATTGCCGGAACATCGGCGGCGGGTACGCAGAACTCCAGCGGCTCGGATTCACCGGCGTGAAAGTCCTCTATCTCGAGTATGACTTCGGCAGCAACTGGGTCGATCAGGGATATCCAGTCGCTGTGGGCGAGTGAGAGAGGCCACGAACAGGTTGAGGATTGCCCTGGACGACACCCTCTACTCGCGCACCGGCAGGGATTTCCGCCTTCGGTGGAAGCAGTCGATCGGCTTTCACTTACTGATGCAGGCACTCGGGATCGCGATCTTCGGGCCCCTGGCGACGGGCATCGCGCATCGGCTGGTCTCCGCCTCCGGTGAGTCGGTCGTCACGAACTTCGATATCGCCAGCTATGTGCTTTCGCCAGTCGGGGCGCTGTTCCTGCTGTTCGTAGCGGCGATTGCGATCGGACTGCTGCTGGCGGAGTTCGCGGGTCAGAGCTGGATCTCGGGCCACGCCATCGCGCGCCGGCCGACCACGGTACTTGCCACGGTCGCCATGGTGCTGCAGCGGCTGCCGGCAATGATCGCGCTTGGCGCACGAGTATTCCTGCGCCTGCTGCTGATTGCGTTGCCGTTCCTCGCGGCGATCGGCCTGCTGTGGTTCACGACGCTGCGCGAACAGGACATCAACTACTACCTGGCCGGGCAGCCACCGGAATGGAAGCGCGCGCTGGTCACCGCGCGTGTACTTGGCGTCGGCTATGCGTGCGTCGCGCTATGGCAGCTGGCGCGCTGGATCTTCGCGGTACCGCAGCTGGTGTTCGAGAAGGCATCGCCGCGTCAGGCCATCGCCGGAAGCGAGCACCTGACCAGGGGCAGGCTCGGCCGGATCATTACGCGCGTCGCTCTATGGTGGACCCTGA
>JALHTE010000355.1 GCA_022865595.1 Steroidobacteraceae bacterium
CGCTTCGAAAGGCCGCGACGGCCTGCAGTCTCCGATCCTTAAATTCCTGTCGGACGCGGCGATTGCCGGCCTGGTGGAGCGCACCGGTGCGGCCACCGGCGACCTGGTGTTCTTCGGCGCCGACAAGGCGAAAGTGGTCAATGACGCCCTCGGCGCGCTGCGCGTAAAGGTGGGCCAGGACCTCGGGCTGGTCGAGGCCGGCTGGCGCCCACTGTGGGTCATGGACTTCCCGATGTTCGAGTGGGATCCGGACGGCAATCGCTGGGCCGCGATGCATCACCCGTTCACGTCGCCCGCGAACGACGATCCGGCGGCGCTCGTGGCCGACCCGGGCGGCGCGCTGGCGCGAGCCTACGACATGGTGTTGAACGGTTCCGAGATCGGCGGCGGCTCGGTGCGTATCCATCGCAGCGACATGCAGTCCACGGTGTTCGGGCTGCTCGGCATCGGGGCCGAGGAAGCGCAGAAGAAGTTCGGCTTCCTGCTCGAGGCGCTCAAGTACGGCGCGCCTCCGCACGGCGGCATCGCGTTCGGCCTCGATCGCCTCGCCATGCTGATGGCGGGCGCCGATTCGATCCGCGACGTGATCGCATTCCCGAAGACGCAGACCGCGACCTGTCCGCTCACCGATGCGCCGACCGAGGTGTCGGAGCAGCAACTGCGCGAGCTGCACGTGCGCGTGCGGCTGCCGGTGAAGGAGTAGGGCCCGGAAAATAGGGGACATTCCCCTATATTCACGGGGACACACGGAAATCGGTGAATGTCCCCTGTCTGCCCCTGGCATCAAGCATGACACGCGAGCCGGTTGTCCTGGTTCACGGCCTGTGGATGAACGGGTCGGAAATGGCTTCGCTCAGGCGCCGACTGCGGCTCGAGCACGGCTTCGACGTGCACGTATTTTCCTATCCGACCTTGCGCGACCACGCGGCGGACATCAGCGGCAGGCTCGCGGATTTCGCTGATCGTGTCAGCGTGGGCCATCGGGTTCACTTCGTCGGGCACAGCCTGGGCGGAACATTCGTCTATCGCGCGCTCTCCGGGAACGCGGCGCGCTTCAAGGGTAACGCGGTGTTGCTCGGATCGCCGCTCAGCAGCTGTCGGGCCGCGCAAGGCGTCATGCGATGGCGGGCGCTGCGGCCCCTGATCGGGCCGCACCTGCTGCGGGAGGTCACGTCACACGAGGAACGCTGCTGGAAGGGGCCGGGCGCGCTCGGCACCATTGCCGGCACACGGCGCGTCGGCATGGGCCGGTTCTTCGCGCGCTTCGACGAGCCGAATGACGGCACCGTGGCTTCGAGCGAGACGGTCATTCCGGGGCTCGACGATCACATCGAGCTGCGGCGCAGCCACATGGGAATGTTGGTCGCGAAGGACGTGGCTGCACAGGTGGCGCATTTCCTGCGACATGCGAAGTTCGATCGGGAGGGCCGCAAGCCCATCGCGGTCGCCTGATTCCGACAACTGCTGTCGCTGCAGGACCGGCGGTTCGGCAGGCCGCCTATCTCGACCCATCGGGATCAATGGTATCGAGCCATTGCTGCCACTCACGCTGGCGCATCGCCCGGATGTCTGAAAGATTACGGCTGACGCGAGCCTGGGCCGAAGCGGTCCAGGCCGGCGGTCTCAACGGACGCGCGGACGGCAGCGATGCTGCCCTGGCCGCCGCTAAAGTGCTCGTGTCGAGTCGGTCGGAAAACACGTCGGTCCGGTTCGTAACATCGCCATTGTTCGTGCGGACGTACAACGCAATGAAGGTTGAGCCGAAACCGGTGAGGCCCTGGTAGTCACCGACGAAGAGCCCGCTCGCGTCCGGTGCAATCCGCAGGTCGAAATTACCGGCCAGCCGTGTCTCGCGCCAGGTTGCACGGTCGCGCGACGTCGCAAGCCAGAGGTCGGTCGGCTGGAAGGTAGACGTCCCGGGTTGTCGGAAATCGTAGTACGCGACGCCGATGGTACCGTCGGGCAGTACCGACAACGTGGGAGTGAAGGCGGGAACATCCAGGTCCGAATTGACCGGAACTGGTGCGCTCCAGGTGCTGCCGCCGTCCTGCGACCAGGCCATGACGATGGAATCGTGTGCGCCACCGGAAAAACGCGAATCCTGCCAGACTGCATACAGTGTTCCGTTGCGAGGATCGACCGCAAACGACCCCAGTATCTCGCCAGCCCGCACCGCGACCCTCGGCAAAGAACTCACGGTCGTACCCACCGACCGGAGGTCCGCAATTGGCAGCGGCGCCGACCACGTCACTCCCTTGTCGGTGGAGCGAACGACAGCCAGCCTGCCGACGGTCTGACCCGGATTCCCCGGGGAGGGACCCAGCTCGGTGAAGAAGTCGAAGATCGTGCCGTCCGGTGCAACGGCAATCACGTTTCCTATGGTCTGGTGCCCACCCGGTCCGGGATCGTAGATGATCGTCGGCGGCGACCAGCTGAAACCAGCGTCCGTGGAGCGCACCATGACTGCAGGTCCCCGGTCGTTTCCTTCCAGCCGATCCCAGACGGCGTAGACGAATCGCGGGTCCGCCGAGTCGATCGTGACGCTCTCCTTGTCGTTGAAGTACAGCGAGCCGTCGTCGTCGGCGAGCGCTACTGCTGCACTCCATGTGAACCCACCGTCGACAGAACGGCTCGCCAGCACAGCGCTCCGGGCGCCGGCCGTGCCGGTGTTGCCCGTGAAGGCGATGCCCACCTGTATTGCCGTATTGCCGTTCAGGCTCAGCCAGGGGTCGGACGCCCGCGCGAAAGCTCCGCCGGCGCACCCCGAGAACGGCGCGACGCCGAACCCGGTCCAGCTCGCTCCGCCATCGACCGACACCGCGGTCACCAGCCCGCGGGCCCCGCCGTCGGACAGCCGGTCCTGCTGCCACGCGGCCACCAGATGGTTGGGATTGGAGGGGTCGATTGCGAGATGCGGCTCGACCTCGGCATTGGTATAGAGCCTCGTACCAGCCTGAAGCGGGAGGCAGCCGTTGCTGAAGGGTGTCGGCTGTGAGACGCGCACGGCCGTCGGCGAGGAGAACACCGGCGGTATGGATGGCGGGGGGTTGTTCCCTGCGCCGTTGCCTCCACCGCCCGAGCCGCCACCGCAGGCCACAGGCAGCACGGCGACCAGCAGGGCCGAAAGTATTCTCGAAAAGCGATGCGCCGGGCTCACGGCGGTTGATCTCCCGTACGTCTGCAGACATTGGACCATCGCGGGCGTAAACCCGGCTGGCGTCCACTCGGCCGCAAAATATCACGCTTCACGCGTAATCCGGATTCCTGGCCAGCAGGTCATCGCGTCCAGTGGGCAGGCTAGCGACGATTGCGCAGGGTCTCCTTCAGCCGGAACAGCAGGTCAAGCGCATCGCGCGGACTCAGCGCGTCGGGATCCAGTTCGTCGAGTTCGGCGAGCGCGGCCGCCTCGGCTGGATCGACGGGAGCCGGCAGGTCGAGCTCCTGCTGTGGCGCGGCCGGGCGTGCTGCGTGGTCGCGGCGTTCGAGCTCGTGCAGGTAGCGTCTTGCCTCGCTCACGACGGGCTTCGGCACGCCCGCGAGACGTGC
>JALHTE010000356.1 GCA_022865595.1 Steroidobacteraceae bacterium
CCTAGCTGGCCGACGCCTCGTCCCGGGCCTGATCGACGGACACGTGCACGTCACCGGCGGTGGCGGCGAGGCAGGATTTCACACACGCGTGCCGGCGGTTGGGCTCAGCCGGTTCACGACGGCCGGCGTGACGACGGTGATCGGGCTGCTCGGCACCGACGACACGGCGCGCGGACCGCGTGAACTGCTTGCGACACTGCACGCGCTGCGCGAGGAGGGACTGAACGCCTGGGGTTACGCAGGTGGCTATCACGTGCCGCCAGCCTCGCTGACCGGCTGCGTCCGGACCGATCTCGTGTTCATCGAGGCGCTGCTCGGCATTGGCGAAGTGGCCATCAGCGATCATCGGTCGAGCCAACCGACGCTCGACGAAATCGCGAGGCTCGCTGCCGATGCGCATGTGGCGGGCCTGATGACGGGAAAGGCGGGCGTCCTGCACCTGCACCTCGGCGACGGTCCACGCGGCCTGTCGCTGGTCCGCCACGCGCTGGACGAGACCGAGCTGCCTCCGCGCGTATTCAACCCGACCCACGTGAACCGGCGTCGCGCGTTGTTCGACGAAGCCATCGACCTGGCCAGGCGCGGCTGCACGGTGGACATCACCGCGTTTCCGGTCGAGGAAGGCGAGGACGCCTACTCAGCCGCGGATGCGCTGCGCAGATATTTTGCGAGCGGCGCGCCGCCCGACCGGGTAACCGTCAGTTCGGATGCCGGCGGCTGCCTGCCGTGTTTCGACGCGGACGGCCGGGTCTGCAGCATGGACGTGGGGTCCGCTGGCGCGCTGCTGCAGACCGTCCGCGAACTCCTGGCCGCCGGCCTGCCGCTCGAGCAGGTGTTGCCGCCATTCACGACCAACCCCGCCAGCCTGCTGCGCCTGCCTGGCAAGGGCGCGATCGAGACCGGCGCCGATGCCGATCTCGTGGCCCTCGATGAAACCGGCCGCGCGCACACGGTGCTGGTGCGAGGCGAAATCCACGTCCAGGACGGTCTCGCAATCCGTCGCGGAACCTTCGAATTCTGAGACAATCGCGCTTCGGACGCGCGAGGAACATGGCCCCACATGCCCAGCAAGATTCCTGACGGTGCGACGCGCGGCTGGATCATCCCGATCGGCGGCGCCGAGAACAAGGAAAACGACCGCCACATCCTGGAGCGGTTCGTGAAGGTTTCGGGGGGCAGTGACGCCGACATCGTCGTGATTCCGACCGCCAGCCGCATGGCCGAGACCGGGCCGCGTTACGAGCGGCTTTTCACCGAGATCGGTGCAGCTCGCGTCTCATCCATGGATTTCGATACGCGGCGCGATTGCCATGAGCCTGGCCGGCTGCAGAGGCTGGAGGAGGCCAGCGGTATCTTTTTCACCGGCGGCAACCAGTTGCGGCTTACGACGCTGCTGGGCGGCACGCCGGTCGCAAAGCTGATCCGGATCCGCAATGCGCACGGTGTCGCCGTGGGCGGCACCAGCGCGGGCGCCAGCATCCTGAGCGAGCACATGATCGCGTTCGGCGATGAGGGCTCGTCAATCATCTCCGGCAGCGTGCGCCTTGCGCCCGGGCTCGGGCTCACCAACCGCTTCATCATCGACCAGCATTTCCGGCAGCGTGACCGGCTCGGCCGGCTGCTCACCGCGCTGGCCTACAATCCGTTCGCGATCGGGATCGGGCTCGACGAGGATACGGCTGCCTTCATCGGTCCGGACGAGACCGTCGAGATCGAGGGCAGCGGCGGCGTCACGGTCGTGGATGCGTCCGAAGTGACCTTCTCGTCGATGGACTCCGTGAGCGAGGGACAGCCGGTGTGCATGCTGGGACTCAAGATGCACATGCTGGTGGCTGGCGCTACGTTCAACCTGCATACGCGACTTGCCGGGGCCGCCGCATTGATGCCGCCCAAGCGATGACGTTTCGGTATATCCCTGCCCGAAGACGGCCGGGTAAGAGCAGGCAGTCCTAGAAACCGTAGATCCCGAGAGCATCCGAGACGCGCCGCCTGACCGGCTCGGCTTTCATCGGGAACGCCCGGAAGAAATCGTCGCGGGTGAGGCTCGGGTTGCGCTCGCGCACATTGGCTGCCCAGGATGCCGCTCGTGCCATGTCGCCGGCCAGCGCGTGGGACGCGGTCGCAATCATCGCAATCAGTACGTGCGCACCTGGCGATCTCGCGGCTCGTTCGGCCCAGTACGCCGCCTGTGCATCCTCGCCGACAGCGATGTGCGTGAACGCGCGTGTACCCTGCATCGCGTAATGAAGCGGATCAAGTGGGCTCAGGCGCATCGCGAGGTCAACGTGCTCGCGTCCCTCCAGCCCACGTCCGGCCAGCGTTTCCGTCCACCCGCGGGCGTATATGCCCTGTGCATAGTTCGGGCTGATCGATGTCGCGCGTTCGAGCCAGGACAGGCCGAGTTCCAGGTCACCCTCGAGCCAGTAGGAGCGCCCCATCGTGAAATTGACGAACGGGTCCAGCGGATCGAGTTCCACGCCTCGCTCCGCGAAGCGGCGTGCGAGGTCTATCTCCCCCGCAACGTCGTCCGTATGACGCAGGAACGCAGTCTGGAAGTGAACGAATGAGAGGCCGGCGTGCGCCCGGGCAAAGCAGGGGTCCAGCGCTACGGCTTTCTGGAACAGCGCCGTGGCCGCGGAATTGTCGGTGCGATTGAATCGGTACATGTGCTGAAGCCCGAGGTGGTAGGCCGCCCAGGCATCGAGGCTCCCCGTCACCTGCATGCGTGCAAGCTCCGCTTCGTGCAGCGGGATACGGATCTCGAGCGCGGCGAGGATACGCCCGCGAATCTCGCTTCGAACCTGGTGCACGTCACCGACCTGGCTGGTGTAACGGTCGGCCCAGACCACTCGGCCGTCCCGGGTATCGACCAGCGCCACCGTCACGTCGAGCCCGGACCCTGCGACCTCCATGCTGCCTGTCAGGCAGTACTGCACGCCAAGTAGGCGGCCGATCTCGGTAATGTCGGCATCGGCCGCACGCAGGCGGAATGACGAGCCGCGGGCAGTGACGAACAGCCAGCGCAGCCTCGACAGGTCGAGGATCAGGTCATGCGGCAGCGCGTCCGCAAATGCCGCATATGGACCCGGGTCGCCTGTGAGACGGAACGGCAACACGGCGATCGAGGGCCTCGATGCAGGTTCGGCAGACTCGCCCCCTGGCTCGGTGCCGGAGGTAGTGGTCGGCTCGCGCGTGTCCATCGCCGGGGACATCTCCGCGCCGCGTACCGCTTTCACTTCCGCCACGAAGCGGAAGCCGCGGCTGTGTATCGTCCGGATGTACCGCTGGGTCTTGCCGTCGTCACCGATCGCCTTGCGAGCCGTCTTCACCCGGCTCGCCACGGCGGAGTCGGAGACCACGCGACCATCCCACACCTTCTCGATGATTTCGTCCTTCGAGACGAGGCGCTCGCGGTTCTCGACCAGCAGCGCGAGCAGCGCGAACACCTGCGGTTCCACCGGGCAGGCCGCACCATCCCTGCGCAACTCCGCCGTCGCCATGTCCAGCTCGAAACTGCCGAATCGGTAGATCATGAAGCGGAGCATAGATCACGCGAGACGCATCTCCCAGAAATCTCCATGGTATTTCCAGCTGGTCTGCAAGCCCGACGCGGTGCACTGCCCGACAATTGCTTCACCCGCGACGGAATGTCTCCGTCGCCGGAAGCGAGGAGGAAGATCACCGTGAAACAGAATCGAGACCAGTTGCCCGTTCGGGTCGAGTCCGGCGGCGTCTGCATCCAGGCGCTGGACTGGGCGGACCTCAACGTCGCGCGCATCCGGTTCCCGAAAGGTGCCGATGCCGCGCCGTTGTTGAAGGGGTTGCCAGAGGACCTGTGCCAGTGTCCCCACTGGGGAACGGTGTTGCGCGGTTCGATACACGTTCGCTACGCCGACGGACACGAAGAAACGGTCCGGGCGGGCGACGTGTATTACTGGCCACCGGGTCACACGGTCCGGGTCGATGAAGACTACGAAGCAGTCGAATTCAGCCCGAGCGCCCCGATGTGCGCGGTCATCGACCACCTCAAATCCAAGTTGTCAAACTGAAGGAGCACTCACATGCCACTCGTTACCGTAGACGTGATCAAGGGCGTTTTCACCGCGAAGCAGAAGCAGCAGATCATCGACAAGGTCACCAGCGCGATGATCGAAGTCGAGGGAGAGAACCTGCGCGGCGTTACCTGGGTTCGGATCAAGGAGTTCGAAAGCGGCGACTGGGCCATCGGTGGACAGCCGCTGAGTACCGCCGACGTGCAGGGCCTGGCCGCGGGCAAGGCAGCATAGGCTAGGCGCTTCCGACCCGAGGCGACAGGGTGGTGCCTTCCGGCGCCGCCCTGTCCTGCGTCGGGCTCCCCCTGGCGCGCTGCTGTCTTCGAAGGCTGTGCAGTCGGCGCCGCATGATCCGCGTTCTGTTATCGTTGATCCAGTCGCGCCCCCGGGGCGCCCTGTTTCATCGGGTGAACGATCATGTTTGGACTTTCCTCCGCGACGATCTGGTGGGTGGCCGCAGGCATCGTGGTCGCAGCCGAGCTTTCGACCGGCACCTTCTACCTGCTGATGATGGCCCTGGGCCTCGCTTGTGGCGCGATCGCGGCGCACCTCGGGCTGTCCGAATCCACGCAGATCGCTTGCGCGGCAATAGTGGGCGGCGGTGCCACCGCGGCCTGGCACTGGCAGCGATCGCGCCGGCCACGGGACCTGCCGGCCCGCGAAAACCGCGACGTCAATCTCGACGTCGGCGAACGCGTGCACGTGACTGACTGGGCTGCTGATGGGACGGCGCGAGTCACCTACCGCGGCAGCGGCTGGCCGGCACGCCTGGCGCCCGGCGCCGTGGCAGGGCCAGGCGATCACGACATCGTGGCCGTCGAAGGCAACTGGCTGGTGCTTGCACCACGCACCGACCGGAACTGAGCAACGACATGGAGAGCATGAGCATGGCCATCGCACTGGTACTTGCCGCAATCGCCGGCATATTCATCATCCAGGCGTTCAAGATCGTGCCGCAGCAGCATGCCTGGGTCGTCGAGCGCCTCGGGCGCTTCCACCGCACACTCACGCCCGGACTCGGGCTGGTCATACCGTTCATCGATCGCGTCGCCTACAAGCACTCGCTGAAGGAAGTGCCGCTCGATGTGCCCAGCCAGGTGTGCATCACCAAGGACAACACGCAGCTGCAGGTGGACGGAATCATCTATTTCCAGGTGACCGACCCGATGCGCGCCAGCTACGGCGCGAGCAACTACGTGATCGCGATTACACAGCTGGCGCAGACGCTGCTGCGCTCGGTGATCGGCAAGATGGAACTGGACAAGACCTTCGAAGAACGCGACGCCATCAACGCGTCGGTCGTGAGCGCGCTGGACGAGGCGGCTGCGAACTGGGGCGTGAAAGTGCTCCGCTACGAGATCAAGGACCTGACGCCGCCCAACGAGATCCTGCGCGCCATGCAGGCGCAGATCACCGCGGAGCGAGAGAAGCGCGCCTTGATCGCAGCTTCGGAGGGCCGCAAGCAGGAACAGATCAACATCGCCACCGGCGAGCGGGAAGCGTCGATTGCGCGCTCCGAGGGCGAGCGGCAGGCCCAGATCAACCAGGCGCAGGGCGAGGCGGCTGCGATCACCACCGTGGCGAATGCTACTGCAGACGCGATCCGCAAGATCGCCGAGGCGATCAGATCACCGGGCGGCGAACAGGCCGTGCAGTTGAAGGTCGCAGAGAAGGCCGTCGACGCCTACTCGCAGCTCGCACAGACGAACAACACCATGATCGTGCCGGGCAACATGACCGAGGTGTCGGGCCTGATCGCCACCGCGATGGCGATTCTGAAGGCTCCGGCGCCGAAATAGAGGCCGGGCAGTCCCGCAACAGCGTCCGGCTGACCGCGGCGTGCCGCCTGGGGGCGTATGATCGGGCCTGAGGGGTCGCGGGCGTCCGGCTCGTGCCTCCCTACCGGAGGAGAAGCAGTAATGGCGAAGAAAAGCAGCACGTCCGACGTCGGCATCTATCGTGTCACCGAGGTGATCGGCACCAGCAAGGTGTCCTGGGAAGACGCGGCCAGCAGTGCGGTCAAGGCAGCCGCCAGGTCCCTGCGTGACCTGCGCATTGCCGAAGTCACCAAGCTCGACATGAAAGTCGAGGACGGCAAGGTCGTCGCCTACCGGGCGCGGGTCTCGCTGTCGTTCAAGTACGAGGGCTGAGGCTCTCAGGCCTGCCGGGCACGTGACGAGCCTGCCTGACCACAGGCGGGAGAGTTACGCGCGCACGTTGTGCTGTGCCATCATCGGCCGCTCGATCCGCCAGCTGGCAATGGCAGCACGACGTGCGCATCCTCGACCGTTCCGTCTACGTCGGCCCGTCGCAGTACGCCCATTTCCCGGTCATCCGCCTGGAGCTGGACCTGGGCGCCCTCGAGGCGTGGCCCACCGGGCGGCTCGGCTCCGAGTTCGTGGATTCGCTCGCCGCGGCGCTGCCGGGCCTCGCCGAACACGGCTGCTCGTATCGGGAGCCGGGGGGGTTCTTCCGTCGCATGCGCGAGGACGAAGGGACCTGGCTCGGCCACGTTCTCGAGCATGTCGCGATCGAACTGCAGAACATCGCCGGCGAGGAAGTCACATTCGGCAAGACCCGGAGCGCCGACCAGCCTGGCGTCTACACGATCATTTACGAATACGCGCAGCGTGACGAGGGCATCGCGGCGGGTGAACTTGGCGTGCGCTTGCTGTGTTCGCTTCTGCCGGAAGGTATTCGGCCGCACGACACCGTGCCGGAAGGCTGGAGCTGGCCCGAGGCACGTGACGAGTTCATCCGCTTCGCGCAGCGCCGGGCGCTTGGCCCGTCGACAGCATCGCTGGTGCGTGCCGCCGAGGCCCGCGAAATCCCCTGGCTCCGCCTGAACGACCAGTCGCTGGTGCAGCTGGGGCACGGCAGGTACCAACAGCGCATCCAGGCGACAGTCACGGGCCGGACCTCGCACATCGCGGTCGAGCTCGCGAGCGACAAGGAAGAAACGAACAAGATCCTGGCGACGCTGGGACTGCCTGTGCCCAGGCAGGAACTCGTGCAGAGCGAGGCGCAGGCGGTGCGCGCGGCTCGCCGCATCGGTTTCCCGGTCGTGACCAAGCCCTACAACGGCAATCATGGGCGCGGCATCTCGATACGACTCACCAGCGACGACGAAGTTGCGCAGGGCTATGCCGTGGCACGCGAGCAGTCGCGGTCAGTGATCGTCGAGACCTATCTCGAAGGCGACGACCATCGCCTGCTGGTCGTGAACGGTGAGCTGGTCGCGGCCACGCGCCGCACGCCCGGTCACGTGGTGGGCGACGGCACGCACACGGTGGCGCAGTTGATCGAGATCGTGAACCAGGACCCGCGCCGCGGCGTCGGCCACGAGAAGGTGCTGACGCGGCTTGAACTCGACGCACAAGCGCAGAAGATGCTCGACCGTGCCGGACTGGCGGCGGAGTCGGTGCCGGAGGCCCGGCAGGTCGTCTACCTGCGTTCGACCGCCAACCTTTCGACCGGCGGTACTGCGACCGACGTCACCGACGTGATCCACCCGGACAATCGCGAGATGGCCGAGCGCGCAGTGCGCGCGATCGGTCTCGACGTGGGTGGCGTGGACTTCCTGTCGACCGACATCACCGAGAGCTATCGACGCATCGGCGGCGGTATCTGCGAAGTAAATGCTGCCCCGGGGTTCCGCATGCACGTCGCGCCGAGCGAGGGCAGCTCGCGCGACGTCGCAGGACCGGTAATCGACATGCTGTTTCCGTCGGGCACGCCCTCGCGGGTGCCGATTGCCGCCATCACCGGGACCAACGGCAAGACCACGACCGCACGCATGCTGGCCCACGTGACCAAGATGGCTGGATACACGCCGGGTCTCACGACGACTGACGGGGTGTACATAGACGGGCAGCGCACGGTGCAGGGCGACATGACCGGCCCCGTGTCGGCGCGCATGGTTCTCGCTGATCCGCAGATCGATCTCGCGGTGCTCGAGACGGCGCGCGGAGGACTGATCCGCGCCGGCATGGGTGTGAACGAGGTCAACGTCGGCGCCGTGCTCAACGTGCAGGCCGACCACCTGGGACTCAAGGGCATCGACACGCTCGAGCAGCTTGCCGAGGTGAAACGCGTCGTCGTCGAGGTTGCGACCGACTGCGCGGTGCTCAATGCCGACGATTCGCTGGTGCTGCGGATGTCCGGTTACACGGACGCGAAGAATATCTGCTACGTGACGGTCAATCCGCAGCACACGCTGGTGCGTGAGCATATCCGCGCAGGAGGGCGCGCCTGTGCGCTGGAGGCCGGCGTGAACGGCCAGATGATCACGCTTTACGACCGCGGCGGCCACATCCCGCTGGTCTGGACGCACCTGATTCCCGCGACGCTGGAGGGGCGCGCGCTGCACAACGTGCAGAACGCGATGTTCGCGGCGGCGATGGCGTTTTCGCTGGGGATCAAGCTCGACGCCATCCGGCAGGGGCTCCGCACCTTCGACTCGACGTTCTACCAGGCGCCCGGGCGCATGAACGTGTTCGACGAGCACCCGTTCAGGGTGTTGTTCGACTATGGCCACAATGCGCATGCGGTCGGGATGCTCGCGGACCTCGCACAGCGTCTCGACGTCAAGGGCCGACGCATCGTCGTGCTGGCCGGCCCCGGGGACCGGCGCGACGAGGACCTCGTCGCCATCGCCAATGCCGTCGCCGGACGGTTCGACCACTATGTTTGCCGGCGCGACGACAATCTTCGCGATCGTGCGCCGGACGAGGTGCCGCGCATCCAGGCCTCCGCGCTGCGCGCGGCAGGCGTCAGCGAGGATGCGATCTCCGTGATTCCCGACGAACAGCAGGCTATCGAGGCTGCACTGCAGATGGGGCGCGAGGGCGACCTGCTGCTGGTATTTGCCGACGCCCTGGTGCGCTCGTGGAAGCAGGTGACGAAATTCCGAATGGAAGGTGCCACCTATTCGTCGCCTGCCGGCGAACCGGCTGCGGTTTCGGGTGCTGCCGCCGCTGCCGAGGCTGCGGGACTGCGCAGCGTGGCGTTGGGTGAGTCCGGTTCCCCGGCATCGCCGTCGCGGCCGGGCCGGCCCGCGGCCGGCGAGTCGGACCAGGGACTTACCGACGTCAGGGCCATGCCGATGGCGCTCAACCTCGAAGGCCTGATCAGGGACGAGCGCGGCGTACGATTTGCCCCGGAGAGCGACGACTGACGGTCCAACTCGCATTGCCGTTCGAGGACTCGAGGCGACTCACCGGCAGCAACCTGTTCTTTGCCTCCACGGGCGCAGTCCTTGATCTCGCAGGCGTAGCTGCCGACGAGTCCTTGCTGGCGGGTTGGCGCGCGCGGGTCATCCGCGCACGCGCGGATCTCGGTTGGGAATCGGGTGTTGTCGCCGGAGATGCGTGGAAGGCTGGCACTTCGGCTGCAGCGACCGTGGCGAGGTTGCATGCGGGAGGGGCATCGCTTGCAATGACCGCACCCTGCGACCAGCTGTTCACGGCCACCGAGGTCAACGAGTGGGCGCTGTGCGCCGCGCTGCGCGAGCGCGATCCCATGCACTGGGCGGGCCTCGAGGATGCGCTGGTGGCTGCTGCGGTGGAGGCGGCCGATGGTGCCGCCGTGCCCGATCCACCGGTGCTGGAGGAGGCGCTGGCACTTGCGCGCCTGCGACGTCTCGCGGATCTCGAGGCACGGCCCGCATTGCGGCAGTTGCTCTACGCGGCGGATGCACGCGGGCTGCCGTACGAGCTGGATGAAACGGTGCTCACGCTCGGGGCCGGCGTCGGTGGGATGGGCTACCCGATCGATCACCTGCCGGCCGTCGATGACGTGCCGTGGGGCGCATTGAACGACATCCCGACCGTCATCGTAACGGGTTCGAACGGCAAGACGACGACGGTTCGCCTGGTCGCTGCGTGTGCGAGGCGCCAGGGTTGGCGCGCCGGCTACAACTGCACCGACGGTGTGGTGGTTGGCAGCGAGTCGCTTGCGAGTGGGGATTACTCCGGTCCCGCGGGCACGCGCCTCGTTCTTCGCGACCAGCGCGTCGAGGCAGCGGTTCTCGAGACTGCACGCGGCGGTATCCTGCGACGAGGCATCGCGGTCCGTCATGCGCACGCCGCCGTCGTCACCAACGTCAGCTGTGATCATTTCGGCGAATACGGAATCCACGACCTCGACGGACTCGCGGACGTGAAGCTTTCCGTTGCCTGTGTCGTGACCCCCGGCGGACTGCTGGTGCTCAATGCCGATGATCCGATGCTGCGGCAGAAGGCCGGGGGGCTGGCGCAGCGCTTCAGTCATCGACCGCGCCTTGGATGGTTTGCGCTCGACGCGGATTCACCGGTGCTCCAGTCTCACCGCGCCGATGGTGGCGCGACCTGCGGCGTTCGCGACGGACGGCTTCGGCTCACACTCGAGAGCGGCGAGCACGACCTCGGATGCGTGGCTGACATGCCGCTCGCCGCGGGCGGCAGTGCGACATACAACGTGGCGAACCTGGCCGCTGCGGCGCTGGCTGCCGCCGCCATCGGTGTCGAGCCAGCGGTCATCAGCTCGGAGTTCGCGGTCTTCGGCACCGATCCTGCAGACAATCCGGGCCGCTTGATGCGCTTCGAAGTAGATGGCGTGACGGTGCTGGTCGACTATGCGCACAACCCTGAAGGTATTCGGGGGCTGCTGGCGGTGGCGGAGCACCTCCGGCGTGAGGACGGTCGCCTCGGGATGCAGTTCGGGCATGCCGGCAATCGACAGGACTCAGACCTCGAAGACGTTGCGAAAGTGGTTGCTGCATTCAAGCCAGACCTGGTAATCGTGGCTGAGCATTCAGACTACCTGCGCGGTCGCACTGCGGGCGAGGTACCGCGCATCATCGTTGCGGAACTGCAGCGACAGGAACTGCCGGAGGAATCGATTCGAGTGTGCACGAGCGAGGTCGAGGCAGCTCGCCAGGCGCTGGACTGGGCGCGCCCGCGCGATGTTCTTGCGCTGATGGTTCATTCGGCCGCTGCAAGGACTGCGGTGCTGGACATGCTCGGGGCGGCTCCGGGTCGATCCGAATCGACGGCCGCGAGCTGACGCAAGGTTCACGACCGGTCGTTCCTGCAGCCCCACGATACCGCTGCCCGCCGGGCTGCAGATTCCGGCCTCAGGGATTCTTCTTGCGCCGGGTGAAGAACCAGATGAGACCCGCCGCAACGGCCACGGCGATGGCGTAGTCCAGGATCGCGCTGGTAACACCCAGCAGGCGACCCACGATTCCGCCGAGGAAAGCGCCACTCACGCCGTAGGCCATCGTCTTCCAGATACTCATGTCGTCGCGACCTGGCAGTACGAGCCGCGCCAGGGCCCCGATGATCAGTCCGACCACTGCCAGGATGACCAGGAACACGACGATGCCCGTGGCGGCACCGGTCGCGACAGCAGCAGTAGTCTCGTTCATGGTCGCCTGTCCCCCCTGTGATAGATTTCAATTGGCCTGCCGGCGTGCAGGCAAGTTCGACGTCGGGACGCTGAGTCCTATCTTAGTCCGAGTTCGCTCCACTCACCCTCGCGCCTGGGGTCGGCGCCGCCGTCCAGCGCGCCGCCCGGCCGCAGCACCACTCCGTGCAGGCCGGATTCTTCGCCGCGGCCAGCCTTGACCACTATGCCTCGCTCGGCAAGACCGGTCAGCAACTCGGGTGGGAACCTGGTGACTTCACCGTAGAAATCGGTGCCACGCGCATACAGGTTCGGCAGCTCGATCGCCTGCTGCATCGTAAGCCCCCAGTCGAGCAGGCCGACGAGCGTCTTCGCGTCATAGGCGAGGATCGCCGAGCCACCGGGCGAGCCCAGCGCCGCGAAGAATTTCCCCGATTGATCCAGCACGATGATCGGCGACATCGAGGAACGTGGGCGCTTGCCCGGCGCAACCGCATTGGCGACAGGCTTGCCGTCTTCCACGGCACGGAAGGAGAAATCGGTGAGCTGGTTGTTCAGGAAGAATCCGTCGACAGCCCGGCCCGACCCGAATATCGACTCGACCGTGGTGGTCATCGAAATGACGTTGCCGTCGCCGTCCACGATCACGAAGTGACTGGTTCCCGCGGCCTCGTTCGTCGCGTCCCGTCCGACGCGCGCGGTGAGACCGGGCGGAACGCCGGCCTCAGGCGGCGGTCCGGCCTTGCTGCCGATCAAGGCAGCGCGCCCGGCCACGTAGGCAGGATCGAGCAGTCCGGCTACCGGTACCGGTACGAACGCAGGGTCTGCGACGTACTGGTCGCGATCCGCGTACATGAGCCGGCTGGCTTCCACGAACAGGAACCATGCCTCGGGATCGGCTGCGCCACGCGACGCGATATCGGTTCGCTCCAGGATCGCCAGCATTTCGAGCAGTGATACACCACTCGATGGAGGCGGGGGCACGCACACCACGTACACGCGATACGGCCGGCAGAGCGGGTCGGCCGCGTGCGGGCGATAGGCCGCGAGATCGTTGGCGGTCATCGTGCCCGGACGCGGCTGCTCGCGCGTACGAGCGGCGATTTTCGTGGCAATCGGCCCGTCGAGCAGCGCGCGCGGCCCTTCGGCCGCGATCGTGCGCAAGGTCTGAGCATACCCGGGATTGCGCAGCGTATCGCCGGCCTGCACCGGCGTACCGTCGGGTCGCGAGAACAGTGCGCGGGCGTCTGGAGTGCCGGCCTGCGGGAACTTGCCGTTCGCGAATCGGGCCAGCCGCTTCGGCAC
>JALHTE010000357.1 GCA_022865595.1 Steroidobacteraceae bacterium
AGCAGGCTCGCCGCGGCGCTCGCCGGCGTACCGAAGCTGCAGCGCGATGCGTTCCTGCTGCACATCGAGGGGGGTCTCTCACTGGAGGAGATCGCGAGCCTTACGGCTGCAACCGGAGAGACCGTCAAGAGCCGCCTGCGCTATGCCTATCGCCGGCTGCGCGCGGCGCTGGAGGACCTGCAATGAGCAATCACGAGCACCGGGACCCGCAGGACGCGGGAGAGGATGCGGCCTTGAGGCGGGCGTGGCGGCAGGCCTCGGACGAGCTTCCACCGCCGGAACTCGACGCTGCGATCGTCGCGGCCGCCCGTAAGTCGGTGCAGGAGCACGGCAGCGCGGCAAAGACGGCCACCGACGGTACGCGCTCGTGGAGCTGGTTCACGCAATGGCAGCCACTGGCAGCCGCGGCGACGGTGGCCGGACTCGCGTTCATACTGCTGCAGGTGATGCCGCGTGACCGTGAGGTTATTCCGTCGATCCGGATGGAGGAGTCCGCACCGGGGCCGGTCACGGCCCGGCCCGGCACGACGGAACCGCCCGCGGCTGAACGAGCCGCGGCGGCGCCAGGTGCAGCCGAAGCGGCAGTGGCCGAGCAGAAAACGAGTGGCCAGTTGGCAGACAGGCCGATCGACGGCGTGCTGCCAGGTTCCGCTAGCGCCGATGCCGACCAGCAACCAGCGATTTCGCCCGAAAGCGATCGCGCGAATGTGGTGACTCCCGCGCCAGCCCGAACGGAAACGACTATTGCTGCTCCCAACTCGTCCGCTGAGGCCGATCGGATGACGACAGTGCTGCCGCAGGGCGCCGACTCGGGCGCGTCGGTCGACTCGGCTGCGCCGGCGTCGGAGGAGAGGCAGCGCGACGATGCGGCGATGGATGCCGCGGACTGGGCGGCAAGAGTCGTATCGCTTTACGAATCGGGCGACCTGGACGGTGCAGCGTCAGTGTTGCGTGAGTTCCGCGCGTCAGCGCCTGACGCCGACTCATACCTGCCGGAATCGCTCCACGACTGGGCCCGAACGGTGAAGTGAGGACGCGCCAGGATGGCGTAGATACGCCGCCCACCTGCCGGCCGGTCGTCAGCTCAGGACGGCTGAACCTTCGGGCCGCCGCCCAGCAGCCTTGCGGGCAGCATCACGATTGCGCGGAGCAACGCGAACACACCCTCGACTGCGATTCCGAGCAGGCGGAACGGCAGAAGAAGGAGCCACACCACCGGCCACGCGATCAGAGCCATCAGTGCGAGTGGCCAGCAGACCGCAAGCAGCAGCAACCAAAGGAGGAACTTCATCATGCGGATAATCTAACATCGCCGCCATGTCACGTGCACTCCGAATCCTGCTCATCGCGCTGGCCGCATTCGCGGTGCTCCAGTGGTGGCCCGGGCACCGCGAGGCCGTGCCGGATGTCGTGGGCACGGCGGGCAGCCAGGTGGCTTTTTCGCCCCGTGGGGCGCCAACCACTCGCTACCCGGCCTTCCTGCCGGCGGAAGCGGTGGCAACGCTTGGAGCCATCGAGCGTGGAGGTCCGTTCCCGTATCCGCGCGACGGCGCCGTATTCCAGAACCGCGAGCGCAGGTTGCCCGGGCGGCCCAAGGGCTACTACCGCGAGTACACTGTGCCGACCCCCGGCTCCGACGATCGTGGCGCGAGGCGTATCGTCGCCGGCGGTGATCCGCCTGAGGTTTTCTATTACACCGACGACCACTACCGGTCGTTCCGGGACGTGGAGGTCGATCGGTGAGCGACGAGCCGGTGAGGGGTAAACATTTCGGTCCGGGACCGGTGTACGTGACGCCGCTCAGCGATGCAGCTGCTGCGGCCATCTGCGTGCTCGCCCGATCACGTGGCTTCGACTGCACTCGCGTAGACCTGTCCGGCTGCAATGAGAAAAGCGAGCTGCTCACGCGTATCGCGAAGGCGCTCGAATTTCCGGCCTGGTTTGGCGGCAACTGGGATGCGCTGGCAGATTGCATCACCGACCTCGGCTGGCGGCCGGCGGTGGGCTACGTACTGATCCTCGAGAACGCGGCCGAACTGCAGCAGGTCCAGCCCGAGGTGTTCGATACGGCGCTCGCGATCCTCGCCGATGCAGCTGCGGCCTGGAAGGCGCGCGGCGCCACGTTTCGTACCTTCGTCAGCGTCACGCCCGAGACTGGTGATTGATTTCGAGCACGCCTATGCGGTGCTCAAAATAGACGAACGCTTGCCGCCAAAATTAAAAAATAACTGATCAATCGACTAGATCAGCCAATAATAACGGCCCTAATTTAACGACAGATTTGATTATTTCCCACGGAGACCAGGTGCCGACTCATACGGATCTACCTGGCGTCCAGTCACGGAACTGAACGTGTGCTGGAATCGGGGCTGCCGAGCTTCGCGCCTGGCGAACTGGTCCGCCAGCCACTGAAACCGCTCGCCGATCGTCTCGCGCCCCGTCGCCTCGCGCTCGCCGAAGAAAGTGGCTTTCAACGCTTCGTCGCGCGACCTCGCCGCGCGGACTTTCGCACTTTGGACTTCGCCTTGCGCTTCGCGGCCCCTGCCTTCCTGCGCGCAACCGGCTTGCGGCTGACAGCCTTGGTCTTTCGGGCAGCGGCCTTGGTCTTGCGCGCTGCAACCTTTTTCTTCTTCGCCACCTTGCGCCTCTTCGCCGCTTTTGGTGCCGCCTGCCGCTCCCCAACCTTGCGAGCGTCCTGCGCTGCCTTTCTGAGGATCGTCATAGCGCGGGTCAGGTCGCCCGCGATGCGTTCGCGCGCCGCCTTCAAGACTTCCGCCTGTTCGCGCGCCAGATCGCGAACGCTGCCGGTGTAGGCGATGCGCTCGATCTGGGCGGCAGCGTCGGTCAGCCCGTCATTGACGATGTCTGCCTGCAGCTCGATCAGGCTCTGCACGGTCCCCTGCGAGATAGAAGTCAGCTTGACGCCCGATCGCGCGAGCGCACGCACCTTCCCGTTGAGTGATCGAATGCGTGCCGCGGACTTGATCGCGGCCTGGCGTGCTGCCGCGAGCCGCGACTTCCGCAAATGCTCGGCGAAATCCGCGAGGCCTTTTGTCTGTTCGTCCAGAAAGTCTTCCGTTCCGGCATGCATGGGCGCCACCTCCGATGGATATGGCCGCGGGAACCCGTGGTCACGGTTCCCAACATACGCCGCTGCCAGCGCTGGTCAATCCTCCGGAGGCGGAACCGCCCCGAATGGCCCGCCGATTTTCCCAATGGACGGCGAGCGACTATATTTCGGGTCCACCTGCGCTCGGCGCCTGACAAGGAGCCCTGGGTTTGCCGATGCACGCCGTCCAGCCCCCGAATCTGCCGACGCCCGAGGACGTCGCCGTCGTTGTCGGCGCGACGGGCGGCATAGGTTCGGCGCTGCTGGAAGAACTGGGGGGCGATTCGCGCTACGGCCGTGTGCTGGGCTTGTCGCGAACACCGCCTCCGCCGACCGGCGGGCGGATCGTGCCGGGTTACATTGATGTCACCGACGAAGCCAGCATCGAGGCCGCGGCGGCGCAGGCGAAAGCCCTTGGTACCGTGCGGCTGGTGATCGTCGCCTCGGGAATGCTGCACGACAATGCGGCGCGGCCAGAGCGGACATGGGCGGAGTTGCGACCGGAGGTGTTGATAAAGTTGTTCGCAGTCAATGCGATCGGCCCGGCGCTGGTAGCCAGGCACTTCCTTCCCCTGTTGCCGCGCACCGGTCGCTCGGTCTTCGCGTCGATCTCAGCCCGCGTCGGCAGCATCGAGGACAATCGGCTCGGTGGATGGCATTCGTATCGGGCGTCGAAGGCGGCACTGAACATGTTGCTGAAGACGTTTTCTATTGAACTGAAGCGCCGAAACCCGTCGGCGATCTGTGTCGGCCTGCACCCGGGCACCGTCGACACCGCCTTGTCAAAGCCGTTCCAGGGCAGCGTGGCCCCGGGCAAGCTCTTCAGTCCGGACCAATCGGCGGCACACTTGCTGCGGGTGATCGATCAGTTGACCCCGGCCGACAGCGGCGCCGTATTCGCCTGGGACGGTTCGCGAATTCCTGCATGAACTCAAGACAAACCAAGGAACAATCAATGCTCAAGCTCCACGGATTCCCGGTCAGCAACTACACCAACATGGTGGCCTTCGCGCTGCTCGAGAAAGGCGTGCCGTTCGAATATGTGCTGACGATGCCAGAGCAGGGCACCGAGTTCCTTGCAAGGAGTCCGCGTGGCAAGGTCCCGTTCCTCGAGACCCCGCAGGGCTACATCAACGAGACCAGCGTGATCCTCGATTACCTGGAGGACGCGGGGCAGGGCAAGCCGCTGCTTCCGCAGGACCCGTATGAACGCGCGGTGGCGCGCGCGCTCATGAAGGAAATCGAAATCTACATTGAGCTGCCGGCGCGCAGCTGCTTCGCCGAGGCCTTCTTCGGCGGCAAGGTGCCCGATGCGATCAAGGCGAAGGCGCGCGAAGATCTGCTCGCGGGCTTCGCGACGCTGAAGCGTCACGGAAAGTTCTCGCCATACGTTGCGGGCGACATGCTCACGATCGCCGACGTCATGTTTCTCTACAGCGTGGATCTTGCGGCCGGTGTGGCCAGGCAGCTCTTCGGCCTCGACCTGCTCGCGGACATGCCTGAAGCGCAGGCGCTGCTGCTACAGCTCGTGGAGAATCCGCACGCGAAGTCGATCGCGGCGACCCGGGATGCGGGCATGCCCGGATTCATTGCCGCGATGCGCGCCAGGTTCCAGGGCGCGGGCTAGACGTCGGTACCCAGCAGCACAGCGGTTTCGTTGCAGCAGACGACGCAAAGTCGCGGGGAAGGGGGCAGCCTCAACATGATCGAGCCGGGATTCGTGCCACTGGCCGACCGGGATGAGTTGTCCCCCGAGGTCATGCAACAGCGCGTCGACGCGTTCGAGGCACACCTGCAGCAGCGGCGCACGGTGCGGCAGTTCTCGGATCGTCCCGTGCCGCGCTCCGTCATCGAGAAATGCCTGCTTGCGGCTGGATCGGCGCCAAGCGGGGCGCACCAGCAGCCATGGCATTTCGTCGCGATCTCGGACCCTGCGCTCAAGTCGCGCATACGTACAGCGGCCGAGGCCGAGGAGCGCAGGTTCTACAGGGATCGGGCGCCGCAGGATTGGCTGGACGCGTTGCGGCCGCTGGGCACTGACGAGCACAAGCCGTACCTCGAGACGGCGCCGTGGTTGATCGCGGTGTTCCTGCGACGATTCACGCGGCTGCCGGACGGTCGCAAGCTGAAGCATTACTACACAGATGAATCGGTCGGCATCGCGACCGGGTTCCTGATCGCAGCGGTGCACGCGGCGGGCCTGGTCTCGCTCACGCACACACCGAGTCCGATGGGATTCCTGACCGAGATTCTGGGCCGCCCGAAGGATATCGAGCGGCCGTTCCTGCTGCTGGTGGTCGGCTATCCGGGCGCCGACGCGCGCGTGCCCGATATTTCGCGGAAGCCGCTGACCGAGATCGCTACTTTCCTGCCGGACTGACGGCAGGGAACGCGGCGTCCGTGGTGCCGGAACCGGTCGCCAGTCGGCAGTCGGTGGCGATCATTGCCTGGAAAGCGTGGACGGCAGCGACCTCAATGCGCGCATGAATATCACCGCGTACGTGAGATCGACGAGCGAAAGTGATGCCTGGCGCAGATTCATGCCGGCGCCGAAGAAATAGTGACCGAACAAGATGGCCACGACCCCGAGCTTGCCGATGATCCCGAGGACGATGATCCCGCGGTGCGCTATCGGGTCGCGACTTACGATCCAGTATCCGTAGCCGAACAGCGCGATGGCCATCAGGGCCATGTGCTCGAATGGGCCATTGCCCATCAGCGGGGTGAAGCCGAGGTAATTGGCAATGCCAGTCGCGGGCAGGAAAATGAGGCAGGCCAGCCAGTTGAACACGGCGGCGGACTGGAACATGCGGCGTTGCTGGTCTGTTGTCATGGAAGTCTCACTGGTCAGCTTCCCGCCCTCTGCACTAAACTCTGCCGCAGCCCAGTTCGTCGAGCTAGGCCCGCGTGGACGGACGACCGCCAGGGCTTCCGCCCGATCGTCTGCCAGTTCACTGGAGGATACTGGACATGAGCCGACCTTGCTTCAATGCGCTTTGCGTCGCGCTAGTCGTCGCCACATCCGGCCTCGCGACCGGATCAGCAAGCGCGCAGGACTCCCAGGCGATTCCCCCTTCGCTCGTCACGCCCGACCAGGTGGAAAGCCGACTCGGCACACTTGAGTTCAGGGACGGTGCGCCGAGCAAGGCTACTGCGGAGAAGCTCTACGACCACATCGACTTCACGCACGCCTATAACGCCTACGTGAACGCCATGTCGGGTGTCAGCATCCGCGCCCTCGACCTGGGCCTGCAAGGCGCGGGCGTCAAGCACAACGAGGTCATCATCTTCGAGGAGCTGATGGACGCCAGCTCGCTGTTCCTGACCGCCAACGCGGACACGATCTACGTCATCGGCATTCTCGACCTGACCCAGGGGCCGATGGTGATCGAGGTGCCGCCCGACTTCCTGGGCGCCATCGACGATTACTGGTTCCGCTGGGTCACCGACCTGGGCTTGCCGGGCGGCGACCGTGGTATGGGCGGCAAGTATTTGGTGCTGCCACCTGGCTACGAGGGGCAGCTGCCCGACGGCGGCTACTTCATCGCGCGTTCGCAGACCACGCGAGTGGCCTGGTTCGGCCGCATGTTCCTCGCGAACCAGAACGACCCTAAGCCAGTCGTGGCCACGATCAAGAAGTACACCAAGGTCTACCCCTACGACGCCGCCGGCTATGGTACGACGCTGGCGGAATTCCTCGGAGGCCACGCACGCTTCGGGGCGCCCACGGCGCCCGCCCCCACGGTGTTCCACAACGGCAGCGGCAAGGTCATGAACACCGTGCCGCCCACCGACGTCAGCTTCTTCGACCGGCTCAACGAGGTGGTCCAGCAGGAGCCGCCCGACTCGCTGGACATCGAGTTGATGGGCTCGATGGCCGCCATCGGGATCAAGCACGGCCAGCCCTTCGCGCCCGATGCGCGCATGAAGAAGATCCTGGCCGAGGCCGCCGCGGTCGGCAACGCGGCCTCGCGCACGTTGTTCATGAGCCAGCCGCGCGATCCGAGCTGGTACTACTACGGCGAGCAGTCGAACTGGTGGAACATGATGTTCCAGACCGGAGCCGGGTTCGAAACGCCGATTCCGATGATCACCAGGGAAGGCGTCAAGCCCTTCCCGCCCACTGGCTACCGCCAGCTGGACGGGCGTACTGCGTTTTTCTACGGCATCACGGGCATCACGCCGGCTATGGCCATGCGCCTGCCCGGCATCGGCTCGGCCTACATCTTCGCCTACGTGGATGCGGACAAGAATTTCCTGGACGGCGCGAAGACCTACAGGCTTACTCTGCCCAAGGGTGTCCCGGCCGAAAAATTCTGGTCCCTCACGGTCTACGACAACATGACACGCTCGATGCTGGCCACGCCGCAGCGATATCCGCGCGCCGGCAGCCAGGGCTATCCGTCACCCGCTGCTGAGCCGAATGCCGATGGTTCGACCACGATCTGGTTCGCTCCGCAGCAGCCAGCAGGCGTGAAGCGCGGCAACTGGATACAGACCGATCCGAAGAAAGGCTGGTTCACCTACCTGCGCCTCTACAGCCCACAGGAATCGTTCTTCACGAAGACGTGGCGACCGAGCGAGATAGAACTGGTGAAGTAGGGTTTAACGCTCACTGTCGACTCTGCGGGCCGCCTTCATTAAGGCAGTCCGCGGCGTCACGGGTGTTGCTCGCCGGTCGAGTGACAGCTCTTTATGCGGCCGCGAGCCGCGCCTCCGCTGCCGCGATCATCGCCTGGAAGCGAGGGTCATCGCGCAGCGGATCGAGATCCGGATCCACCTTGGCGTGATTCAGCCTGTTGACGTATGCGGTCTCAAAAACCGGGCCGAGCAGTTCGATCGCCGCTTCCGTCTCTTTCACAATCGTGAGCGCACAGGCGAAGTTGTAGCGCATGTTCATGTTGTCTGGATCGATCAGCAGCGCGCGATTGATCCACCCCTTCGCGCGCTCCACGTCTCCGAGGACTGAGAGCGCAGACACTCCATAGCCCATGGCCGATCCATTGTTGTCGTCCTGCGCGAGAATTGTCTCGGCGCGAGCCAGCGTGATCCGGGCCGCCCGCTGCGCACCGTTCACATTGCCTGTGGCGGAGTAGCAGGTGATCAACATTGCCGGCGAGTTGACGTCGGTCTCCATCAGGGTCATCGCTTTTTCGTAATAGGGAATGGCGTCGCCCATGCGACGCTGCCTGACCCTCAGGTACGCGGCCGACTTGTTGACTTCGTATGACTCGGGATCCAGGCGGAGAGCTACGTCGAGCTCAGCGGACGCCTCGTCATTTCGGCCGTACTGCGAAAGTATCCTGGCCTTTACCGCATGCGCCTCGGCAAGGTTGGCGTCCAGCGAGAGCGCGCGTTCTGCGGCTGTCATGCCGTCGTCACCGCTCCTGCCATGGCTGAATCGCAACAGCATCTGGCCGAGAGCCATCAGTGCCCAGGCGCGTGAATAGTTCGGATCGATCTGGGTCGCGCGGCTGCACAGGCGAATACTCGCTTCGGCGCGTCGAGGATCGCTCTCGATGCCGGTCGCGTAGTTCCGGCGTGCCATGAGGTACAGGTTATAGGCCCCGACGTTCTCGGTGCCGCGCTGCTCGATCGCCTTCTTCTCTTCCGGCAGCAACTTCAGCTTCAGCGCCTTGACGATAGCCTGCGAGATCTCGTCCTGCAGGCTGAAGATGTCGTTGAGATCCCGGTCGTAGCGCTCGGCCCAGATGCTGTCGTTGCTCGCGCCGTCCACCAGCTGTGCGGTAATCCGCACCCGTCCACCTGCCCTGCGAACGCTGCCCTCGAGCACGTGGCTGACCTTCAGTTCACGCGCGACCTTGGGCACGTCGACCTTCATGCCTTTGTACAGGAAGGCACTGTTGCGGGACGCGACAGCCAGTGCCGAGACCTTGCTCAAGTCGGTGATGATGTCCTCGCTGATGCCGTCGGAGAAATACTCCTGTTCGACATCCCCGCTCATGTTCGCGAACGGCAGCACGCAGATTGCGAGGCGCGAGGTAGGCTCGTCGACGCGTTGGGCGGGACTCTCGACCGCGCTCCCGGCTCGAGCAGCGCCGTGGCGGGCGATCATCGTCGTGAGCGCGCGGAGCAAGGACTGGAATTGCGCGCTGGCAGTGTCCTCGCCCCAGCCATCGAGATCGGTGGTGTGAATCGCGCGCACGTCCAT
>JALHTE010000358.1 GCA_022865595.1 Steroidobacteraceae bacterium
CCCCATGGCCTGCTGCTTCTCGTGTTTCAAGCAGCACTTCGCCCGTGGACAGCCGTTCACGTATTCGCTGGAGGAAATCGGCCAGTATTTCCGCGACTACGCCGGCTTCATGGCGCACATCGATACTGTGATGCCGGGCCGGGTCCACCGCGTGCACTACGAACGCCTGGTTGGGGACACCGAGACCGAGGTTCGCCGTCTCCTCGACTACTGCGGCCTGCCGTTCGAGGCGGCCTGCCTGCGCTTCCACGAAACCGAGCGAGCAATCAGCACCGCCAGCTCCGAGCAGGTGCGTATGCCGCTGTACAGCGAGTCACTCGACCAGTGGCGCAACTACGAGGCCTGGCTAGTGCCGCTCAAGGACGCGCTGGGGCCGCTCGCCGCTGACTACCCCGCCAAAGAGGTCACCGGTCAGAGCGGATAGCCGAAACGCGTCACCCACGGTTCGAGTATCGGCAGGACCTGCGCCAGCTGCTCGCGATACCTGGGCCACTGGCGCGTGCCATCGTACAGCCCTCGGCGAACCTGTACCGCACTGGCGGTCCGCAAAGGGCGCGCCGCTGCAGTGCGGTCGAAGGACCGCACGTCTTCCGTCCAGGGAACATCGATGAACTCTGCGAGCGCCCTGGTACTCGAGTCGAAATCGGCGACGAGGTTCGCATAGTCGACGACGTGCACAGGCAGCGGCAGGACACTGAGATGCAGTTCGGTGAGCTGCATCGCCAGGTCGAAGTGACGCGCCGCACCTTCGAGTGTCGTCATCTGGAACGTCGATGCATTGGCCCGGAAGGCCATCTTGAAGCAACTCAGGACCACGTCGCGCGGATCGCGCCGGCAGCGAACCAGCAGCGCATCCGGGAACAACCTTGAAATCACCTGCAACTTGATTCCGTTCAGCGGCCCCATGTCCACGAACGTCTTTCCGTCGACATCCGGGACCTCGCGCCTGACCCGCTGCCAGTACTCGCTGCGCTGTGCCTCGGCCAGAGCCGGATCGAGCCTCGTGAGCTGGCCCATGGCTCGCTCATCGCGCAGGAACTCCCAGTCCGCGGCCGACAGGGTCGGCTTTTCTTCCAGTCCCCGCACTCCCGGAAGACTCACGAGGATGTTCTCGAGCAGCGTCGTGCCGGAGCGCGGGTATCCAAACAGGAATACGTGACGCCTGACCGGGCTCACGTAGTCGCCCGCGTGCCAGGGCTCGCGCCAGTCGGCCGGGTCCTGGCGCTCGAACCACGACTTCATGCGACCCATGAATTCCATGTGGTTCATGACGCGGCCACCCTCGCCGAATTTCGGCGCATGGGTTCGACGCGTGACCTCGTTCCACTTCGAATACATCTCGAACGCTTCGGCGTATCTGCCGAGGCCTTCCAGCGCCTCTGCCATCCCGGCATGCGCCGACAGGGCATGGTGTTCGTCCAGTTTGCCGCTGGCCATCATCTTCTCGATGCGATCGACGACCTTTTCGTACTCTCGATTGCCGAGATCGAGCCCGGCGAGAATGAAATTGGCTACCGTGTGGTCGGCCTGCAATTCGATGGCGCGATTCGCGAGCTTGCGCGCGTCGTCGAGATCGTTGCGCCGCGTGGCGACCGTCGCGAGCGCCGCCAGCGGACCGGGCGCCGAGGGAGCGAGCTCATGGGCCCGACGGAAC
>JALHTE010000359.1 GCA_022865595.1 Steroidobacteraceae bacterium
ACGCCCGGCGCCACGCCGGGGCCGCGCATCACCATCGGTACCATCACCTCGGTCTTGGTGAAGTTCCCGGTGTGGCCCCACATCCCGTGCTCGAAGAATTCCTCGCCGTGGTCGCCGGTGATCACCACGATCGTGTTGTCCAGCTGCCCGGACCGCTGCAGCGCCGTAAGCATCAGCGTCAGGCTGTTGTCCACGTCGTAGACGGAATTCTTGTAGCGGTTGAACAGCAGAGGGCTGACCTCCGCTGCGTCCCTGCTCGACAGAACGGCCCGGTCGGTGCCCTCGATGTAGGGTTGGAACGGCGTGCGACCCTGGACGACTCGGTAGCGGAAGTGCGGTGCGTCGAGGAACGCAAAGGCAAAGAACGGGCCCGCCAGCGGGCGCGTCTCAGCCCAATGCGTGAAGCGGCGCACCAGTTCGACGTCGCGGCTGCCGTTGGGCGGCGATTCGAGTCCATCCTCGACCTGCCTCTGGACCTTCACCCAGGCCGTCGAACGCATCTCCGGGAAGGTCATCTGTGCGGTGCCGTAGACCTTTATCTCGTAGCCCAGGTCCAGGAGCGTGTCGATCAGCACCGGGGAGGCGTGCTCCGCCAGCGCCGGTGCGAAGTATGAGCCGTGCAGTCCGTAGATCAGAGTGAACGTGCCATAGCGCGTCGCGCTACCGCCGCTCGCGTGGTCGAGGAAACGCCTCCCGCCCTTGGCGAATTCCCACGTGAAGGGCATCACCTCCGGCGAAAGCATATCGGCGCGCAGCGATTCGACCACCAGGATCAGGATGTTCGGCCGTGGACCGTCCGGCCGCACGGTCGGCCGCTCCAGCGGGTAGCGCAACAGCAGCTGCTTGTGTTTGTCGAGCCGGACGTAGTGGGGAACCTTTATCCCGAGTTTCTTGTGCATGAGCTTGTTGACGGTGAAGCGCACGTAAAGCGGCACGAGCTGCGCGGTGGTGGTGATCTCACGGTCCTGGAGGAAGTTGCCCACCGCATACATCGACTTCTCAGTCACCAGTGGTACGAGGACCAGCGCCACTACGATCCATCCGTACCTGAGCGGCCTCGCGGCGACTTCCCGTTTCAGCAGGCGGGCTGTGCGCCAGCGCTGGAACGCATACATCGCGACGCCTGTGCCGAGGATGACCACGCACGCCGTCATCACGAAGCCTCTGCCTAGCTCGATATTGTCGGCGATGCCGCCCTGCGTCGTGATGACGGTCCACACCCAGCCGTTGAAGTGGTAACGGAACAGGTCGTACGTGCGCGCATCGATGAACAGCACGACCTGGTACACGGTCAGCAGCACCGCGCTGAATCCCGCGAGCAGCCTGCCGCGCAGTCCGATACGCGACAGCACCCAGCACACCGTCGTGAGCAGCCCCGATGTCCAGGCGATGGCGGCGAGCAGCGCGATGTTCAGGAAGACGAGCCCCTTTGGGCCGATCCCATCGGGCACGTGCGCGCGGTAGACCTGTGCCTGGATCAGGCCAAGTGCGATGTTCGCAAGCCACAGCTCGAACAGC
>JALHTE010000360.1 GCA_022865595.1 Steroidobacteraceae bacterium
ATCGTGAGCACGGTCAGGCCGAAGGCCAGCGCGACGCCGACAAATCCGATTCCAAGTTCTGGAAATGCCGCTGCAAATACCGCGCTGCCGCAGCCGCCCAGAACAAGCCAGAAAGTCCCGATGAATTCCGCCGCTAGTTTCTTCGACATGGGCATTGCGCGATTCCCCTGTTGATCATGGTTGTTGGTGTGGCCCGGGCCGCCAATCTAACGAGTCGAGGCGACGCTGGGCAAGGCACATCTTCCATTGCGGGCGCGCGGGCCGACTGATTCGACGCCTCGGGGTGCCGGCACGCGATCGCTGGTCACGCTGGACTCAGTCGCCGGGCAGCAACTTTCCGGGGTTCATGATGCCCCTGGGGTCCAGGCTGCGCTTGATCGTGCGCATCAGGTCGAGCGCAACGGGGTCCTTGTACCTGGCGAGTTGCGCGCGCTTGAGCTGCCCGATCCCGTGCTCGGCGCTGGTGCTGCCACGATATCGCCGCACGATTTCATGCACTGTGGACTGGATGTCCGCTTCCCGCGACATGAATGCGGCTCGATCGCCGCCCGCGGGTTCGCTCACGTTGAAGTGCAGGTTGCCGTCGCCCACGTGTCCATAGGTGACCATGCGCGCCATCGGGATGATCGCTAGAACCGCGGCCGTTGCCTCTTCCATGAACGAGGGCAGCGACGCGACCGGCACCGACACGTCGTGCTTGATGCTGGCGCCCTCGGCACGTTGTGCCTCGGGGACCGACTCACGCAGCTTCCACATCGCGTTGCGCTGGGCCAGCGATTCCGCGATCACCGCGTCGAGAACCAGGCCGTCGGACATGGCCCGCTCGAGGCAGCCTTCCAGCACCGGTCGCAGGCCGGCAGAGTCACGCGACGAGGACAACTCGCAGAGTACATAGCAGTCGTAAGGGCGTCCGAGCGGGTCGCTTACGCCGGGCACGTGCCGCGCAGTCAACTCGACGGCAATCCTGGGCAGGTATTCGAACGTCGAGACGGCCTCACCGCTCGCGCCCCGCAAGCGCTCGAGCAGTTGCACGGCCGCAGCCGGCCCTGCCACTGCAATGAACGCTGTCTCGATGCTGCGCAGCGCAGGAAAGAGCTTCAGGCTGGCTGCGGTGATCACGCCGAGCGTGCCCTCTGCACCGATGAACAGGTCGCGCAGGTCGTAACCCGTATTGTCCTTGCGCAGGCTGGTGAGCCCGTCGAGCACGCGGCCGTCCGGGAGCACGACCTCCAGTCCAAGCGCGAGGTCGCGGGCGACACCGTAGCGCAATGCGTTCAGGCCCCCGGCGTTAGTCGCGAGATTGCCGCCCACCTGGCAACTGCCCTCGGAGCCAAGCGACAGCGGAAAGAAACGGTCGGCGCCCTCGGCCGCGGCCTTCACGTTGGCGAGGATGCAGCCGGCTTCGACAGTGATGGTGAAATTCGCGGCATCAAGCCCCCGGATGCGGTCCATGCGCGCGAGCGACAGCACGACCTCGTCGCCGTCGGCGCCAGGCGTGGCGCCGCCGCAGTAGCTGGTATTGCCGCCGTGGGGCACGACGCCGACGCCGAGCTCGTGGCAGATCGCAAGTACTTCGGACACTTCGGCCGTCGAATTGGGCCTGGCCACCAGTGGTGTTGCGCCATGGTAAAGACCACGGAAATCAACAAGGTACGGCGCAATCCTCTCACGTTCGGTGATGCAGCCAGCCGGCCCGATTGCACGGCCGATACGCTTGATGGCGGCGTCCAGGCTTGCGGTGCGTTCCGTCGACATGGGCGCCACCTTGGCCGGGCCCGGCCATGGGCGTCAAGCCGTTCGTGGCGCCGCGACCCTGGCGACCAGCACGGATGCTACGACGGCCAGCGCCAGCACCAGTATCGACGCCAGCGTATTGGTGAGCAGGTTGGGTGCCAGCAGCAACACCAGGCCGAACCCGAGCATCATGAATCCGGAAACCAGCTTCAATATCCGGCCCTCGGACTCGGAGAGCTTGCGGGCGCCCATGGTCCGCGTGAATACGATGACGATGGCCAGCAGCGGCAGCACGTAGATCACGTTGTAGGCCGCCAGCCATGCGTAGTACTGCCACGACTCGAGCTTCGCGAGCGTCAGCGTCCGCGTGTAGACCATCGGGAATCCCGCCGTGCACAACAGCTCGTAGGAATTCGCCACGATTGCCAGCAGCACGGTGCTCGCCAGCATCGGGCCCATGTTGCCGGTCGTGACGACCTCGCGCATGCGCTTGAACAGGCCGGGCTTGGCGGCGTCGGGTATGGACAGGCTCGGGCCTTCCTTGAACCAGAAATAGTCCTTGATGTTGAGCGCGGCGACGGTCAGCGCGATGAGCCCGGCAACGATCGTGATCACGCGCAGTTCGCCGGCGACCAGGAACACGTTGAGCCACGCCGCCATGAAGATGAAGTAGACCACGCCCGAGAACAGCACGAATGTTCCGCCCACGATCATCATGCGGGCGCGGCTCTTTGCATGCACCAGCAGGCTCAGCAGGAACAGCAGCACGAAGAAGGCGCAGGGATTGAAGGCGTCCACGCCTGCCAGCACGACTGTGAGCAGCGGCAGCGACAGTGCCTGGGTATTCACCGTGCCTACGATCGGCAGACGGATCGTCGTCGCTGGCTTGCCCTGCATCGCAGCCGCCTGGCCGGCTGCACCCGAACCGAAGGAAGGGTCCGAGGTGCCGGACCCCGTGCCTGCGGACAATGCGGCGGCATCCGGGTGTGCAGCTCGCTCGGCATGACAGGCGTCGATGGCGCGCTCGAGCTCGGCGCCGGTCGTTTCCGCGCTGTCGTAGCCAATCACCACCTGCCGGCAGAAGACGAAACCCGGCACCGACAGCGCCTCGACGCCCAGGGACCTGGCGGTATTGAAGTAGAAGCGCGCGTTCTCCGGGTTGTCCTTGACGACGTGCCGGTTGATCTCGAGCCAGGGTCTGCGAGCTGCGAGTTCGTCGAGGAACGGCTTCGCGGCCTGGCAGTGCGGGCAGGTTGGGGAAAAGAAGTAGTACAGGCGAATCGTTGGTGCGCTATCCGCCGAAGCGCCGTGCCAGAACCCGTCGGATGCGGGGTCGGCAGGGGCCGCTCCCGCAAACGGGGCGATGAACAGCAGCAGCGCGGCGATGGCGCCGAATCGTGTCGCGGACATGGTGCCTGATGCTCTGAGTCTTGACCCGCGCATGATATCGGCGGGTTGCCGCGCGGATCTCGGGGCTTCTACCGACGCGTATTGGGTACGCGCGGGTTGTCTACCGCACCGTGCTTTAGTATGCGGGTCGAGAGTTTGCGGTCGTCCTCGACGATCACCACTACCGGCTCGAAGCCGTCGAGTTCCGCGGGCTCGAAGTAACCCTCGGCCAGGATGATGACCTTGTCGCCCCGCTGGAAGTGACGGGCCGGCGGTCCGTTCAGGCAGATGTCGCCGCGCCCACGTTCACCGGCCATCACGTATGTCTGCCAGAACACGCCATTCGATACGTTGGTGATGTTGACGTACTGGTACGGCCGTATTCCGCTCTGCTCGAGCAGGGCTTCGTCGATGGTGATCGAGCCGACGTAGTCCAGGTCGGCCTCGGTCACCGTTGCCCGATGGATCTTCGCGATGCAGACGCGGATCAGCATGTTTGTTGTCTCGGCCCCGGCAGGGTCTCGACTCCGGTGCCGGCTCAGTACCGCCCGTGAGTCTTGTACAGGTAGTTCGTCAGTTCGGCCGTCTGCATCGACATGCGGCGCTGGACCTCATGCACCACGCGCACGATCGCGCGCATCACGTGGTAGACGACCTTCGGGTGCGACGTGAGCAGCCCCTCCAGTGCCTCCCGGGTCAGGCCGAGCACCCGCGAGTCGCTGAGCGCCACCAGCGATGCATAGCGGGTCGAACCGTCCAGGAAGGAAAGTTCGCCGACCACGGCGCCGGGCCGGATCGCATTCAGTGTGACTTCGTTTTCGCTGCCGACGCCCTTCACGACGCCGAGCACGCCGCTCGCGACGACGTACAGGTGGTCGTCCGCCGAGCCCTCCTGGACCAGCACCTCGCCTTGCTTCAGGTCGCGAAGCGTCATGGCGCGGGCCAGCGTTCGTCGCTCCTCATCGTC
>JALHTE010000361.1 GCA_022865595.1 Steroidobacteraceae bacterium
CCCGACCGCCAATAACGACAAGCCGCGCGCCCATGTCCCCCTCCCGCACCTACGATCGGCGTCTGGCCGCCCTGGTCAACCGCCAGGCGACCCGATCGCTGCAAGGCGGCCTGAAGGGCGCGGAGAAGGAGTCCCTCCGGGTCACGCCAAGGGGCCTGATCGCCAGGACGCCCCACCCAAAGGTGCTGGGCTCGGCGCTCACCAACGCTCACATCACCACGGACTACTCCGAGGCGCTGATCGAGGTCGTCACGCCGCCCTTTGCCCAGACATGGGAACTCACCCAGTACCTCTGCGACCTGCACCAGTTCGTCTACCGGCGCCTGGGCGACGAACTGCTCTGGGCGACCAGCATGCCCTGCGCCATCAAGGGCGATGAGAGCATCCCGATCGCCGAGTTCGGTTCGTCCAACGTCGGCACGATGAAGACCGTGTACCGGCGCGGGCTCGGCCATCGCTACGGCCGCGTGATGCAGGCGATCTCGGGCGTGCACTTCAATTACTCGTTCCCCGAGCACTTCTGGCCGGTGCTGGCCGACCTGCTCGAGAGCCACGACAGCGGACAGGCCTTCCGCTCCGACAGCTACTTCGCGCTGATCCGCAATTACCGCCGCATGGGGTGGATCGTCCTTTACCTGTTCGGCACTTCGCCGGCGCTCTGCCCGTCCTTCCTGCAGGGCCGCAAGGTGGACTGGCTCGAAGACCTCGCGCCGGGAAGCCTGTACGCGCCGTACGCGACGTCGCTGCGCATGAGCGATCTCGGCTACCGCAACACCAGCCAGGCCGCGCTTCATGTCTCGGCGAACAGTCTCGACCACTACGTGCGCGACCTGACGCAGGCGATCACGACGCCAAGCCCGGACTACGAGAAAATTGGCGTAAAGGTGAACGGCGACTACCGTCAGCTGAATGCCAACATGCTGCAGATCGAGAACGAGTACTACAGCTTCATCCGCCCGAAGCGAGTGGCATTGTCGGGCGAGCGGCCGACCAAGACGTTGCTTCGCGGCGGCGTGCAGTACGTCGAGATGCGCTCGCTCGACGTGAGCGCGTGGGACCCGGTCGGAGTTAACCAGACCAAGCTCCGCTTCCTCGAAGCTTTCGCCGCCTACTGCGTGCTGGCCGAGAGCACCCCGATCGAACGATCGGAGCAGGATGAACTCGACGCCGACCACGTGCTCGTGGCGCGTGAAGGTCGCAGGCCCGGACTCCAGCTGCGCCGCGACGGCCGGGGCGTGTCATTGCGGGACTGGGCGGCCGAGATCCTGGACTCGATGCGCGGTGTGTGCGAGTTGCTGGACGAGGGAGACCCGCAACGCCCGTACACGGTTGCGCTGGAATTGCAGGAGGCAAAAGTGCGCGACGTCGCGCTCACGCCATCCGCGCGCACGCTCGAGGAGCTGCGCATCAACGAGGAATCGTTCTTCGACTTCGCGCTTCGAATGTCGAAGACCCATAAGTCCTATTTCCTGGAGCTGCACCTGCCGAACGAGGCGCGCCAGGACCAGTTCGCGGCCGAGGCGGAGGAGTCGCTGCACGCGCAGGCCCGGGTCGAGGCGGCAGACAACATCGGCTTCGACGAATACCTCGCGCGGTATTTCGCCGCGTAGGGGACATTTCGAAAAATAGGTGCCAGGCACCGAATTTCGAAGCGTTGGTCTGGGCTGCACAAAAACAGGTGCCTGGCACCTATTTTTCTGTCCCCTATCTCAGGATCGCGGTCTCGAAGCGTCCGCTCGAATCCATCGCACCGCGCAGCATCCCGGGCGAGTTGAACGGCATCGCGATCGATCCATCGCGGTCGACCGCAATCACGCCCCCTGATCCGCCGAGCTTCACTAGTTGCTTCATGACGACCTCGTCGGCGGCCTTCCGAACACTCATC
>JALHTE010000362.1 GCA_022865595.1 Steroidobacteraceae bacterium
CCGCCTCGCCCTGCCGGAGCGGAGCCCGGGTACCAGGTGCTGCCCGGGGAGGCCGCCATGGACGGGTTCTATTATGCTTGCCTTGGCAAGCCGCTATGATTGTTGGAAATGAGCTACAGAGCCTCCTCTGTCCTGCGCAAATCGCCGATTTTGGCGCGGTGTTCCGCGTGGTTGGCGCTGTGCTTAATTGCAACGGCGGTGCCTGTCGCACACGCCGAGGATGGGTCGAAGCTGAAGCTCCGCGAGGTCCAGGTTGCGCTCGATGAGGGCGTCTTCGAACTCGATGTGAAGGCCGAGATCACGCTGCCGGACGCCGCGCGCAAGGCCGTCGAATCCGGCCTGACGCTGCGACTCACCTACGAAATCACCGTCGATCGCGTGCGTCGCTACATGCCCGACGCCAGCATTGCCGTCCTCGAACAGCGCTACGAGGTGAGCTACCACGCGCTGAGCCAGCGTTACCTCGTCAAGAACCTCAACACCGGCGAGCAGCAGGATTTCGGCTCGCTGCAGGCCGCGCTCGATCGCGTCAGCGATCTACGTGGCCTCCCGGTCATCGACAAGGCGCTGCTGGCCGACGGCCGGGTCTATGAAGGTCGCATTCGAGCCGTGCTCGGGATGAATACCGCGCCCGACGTCTTTGGCTGGCTGCTGTTCTGGACCGACGACTGGAGCACCACGAGCAACTGGAAGCTATGGACGCTCCAGCCCTGAAGCGTGCCGCCTCCGCGGTGACCATGGGTCTCGGCGGCCTGCTCTGGCTTGCGGCCATCCTGTTCATGGCGCAGACGGCGCAGAACTCGGAACAGTTCAGCCGGCTGCATCCCTGGATCCTCGGCATCAACATCGCCGGCCTCGTGGTGCTGGTCGGGCTGCTGGTCGCCAAGCTCACGCAGCTGATTCGCGACTGGCGCGGCCACGTGATCGGCTCGCGGCTCAAGGCGCGCATGGTCTGGATCTTCGGCGTGCTCGCCACGCTGCCGATCCTGCTCGTGTATTTCTTCGCGGTGCAGTTCCTGAGCAAGGGCATCGACAGCTGGTTCAACGTCGAGATCCGCAAGAGCCTGGACGACGCCCTGGTGCTCTCACGTTCCGCGCTCGAAGTGCGCATGCGTGAGCACCTCGCGGATTCGGAACTGATCGCCGAGGAGATGGGTGTTGCCGGCGCCTCGATGCCGGGCCTGCTGGAGACGATGCGCCGCCAGGTCGGCGCCATCGAACTCACGGTCGCGACACAGTCCGGCCGCGTCATCGCGGTCAGCAAGGGACTCTCCTCGGAAATCGTTCCCGAGGACGTCCCGGACGAAGTGCTGCTGCAGATGCGACAGGGACAGCCATTCGTCAGCCTCGAGCCGCAGCAGGAAGGCGGCTACCTGATTCGCACCGCCGTGCCCATCGGCGGTGAGTCGATGCAGGGTGGGGAACGGCTGCTGTTGCAGAGCATGTACCCCGTCGCGGAGCGACTCGGCGCGCTCGCGGATACGGTGCAGGCGGCCTACAAGCAGTTCGGCGAGAAGGACTACCTGCGGCGGCCGCTCAAGGCGAGTTTCATCCTCACGCTGACCGTCGTGCTGCTGCTGTCGCTGCTCGCTGCATGGTACGGCGCGATCTTCACGGCCCAGCGGCTGGTGCAGCCGATCCAGGATCTCGTGCAGGGCACGCGCGCAGTGGCGCAGGGCGACCTCGACACGAAGCTGCCCCTCACGTCGCACGACGAGATGGGTTTCCTCGTGCATTCGTTCAACGACATGACCAAGCGGCTGCG
>JALHTE010000363.1 GCA_022865595.1 Steroidobacteraceae bacterium
GACCTGAGCGGCGAGCCCCTGCATCGCCGCGGCTATCGCGTCTCCGGCGTCGAGGCACCACTGAAGGAAACGCTTGCGGCCGCATTGCTGCTGCGCTGTGGCTGGCCGGAGATCGCAGCGCAGGGCGGCGGGTTCGCAGACCCGATGTGCGGATCGGGCACCTTCGTGATCGAGGCCGCGATGATCGCCGCGGATTTTGCGCCCGGGCTGTTGCGGCGCCGCTTCGGCTTCGAGCGCTGGCTCAAGCACGACGCGGCCGCCTGGACTGCACTTCGCGAGGCCGCGCTCGAGCGGCGAAACCTTCCAGCGCTCGGTCGCGGCCGGTTCCGCGGCTTCGACCGGGATCAGTCCGCGATCCGCGCTTCGATCGCGAATGCCAATCGCGCGGGCCTCGGTGACTACCTGTCGTTCGAGCGGCGCGACATCACGAAGCTGCCCCAGGCACAGGAACCATCCGGCCTCGTGCTGGTGAATCCCCCCTACGGCGCGCGGCTCGAGGACGAGGAAACACTCGCCGCGACCTATGCCGAGCTCGGCCATGCGCTGATAGAGCGTTTCCCGGGATGGGAAGCAGGCGTGTTCACGGGCAACCCGCCGCTCGGCCGGGCGCTGCGGCTGCGTGCCTACCGTGCGCACACGTTCTTCAACGGCCCCATCGAGTGCCGGCTGCTGCGTTTCGAGTTGAAGCCCGAGACGGTCGAGCCGGATGCCGAAACCGCGCGTCGAGACCGGCTCGAGGCAGCAAGGGCCAGGTCCGGGGCCGAGATGTTCGCCAACCGGCTGCGCAAGAACGTCGCTCGACTGAAGTCATGGGCCAGGCGCGAAGACGTGGCCTGCTACCGTGTATACGACGCCGACATGCCGGAGTATTCGTTCGCCATCGACATCTACGGCAACGACGAACGCTGGGCCTGCGTGCAGGAGTACGCCGCGCCGCCGACGGTGTCGCGCGATGCCGCCCGCGGCCGCCGCGACGAGGTCCTCTCGGTGCTGCCCGAGGTGCTCGGGCTGCCGCAGGAACGGATTGCGCTGCGCGTCCGGCGGCGCCAGCGGCACGGCGAGCAGTATGAGAAGGTGGACAGCGAGCAGGTCTTCCACGCCGTCCGCGAGGGGCGCTACCGGTTCCTGGTCAATTTCACCGACTACCTGGACACCGGGCTGTTCCTCGACCACCGGATCACGCGGCGACGGATCGGGGAGCTTGCTGCGGGAAGGCAGTTCCTGAACCTGTTCGCCTATACCGGCACGGCGACGGTGCACGCGGTCGGCGGCGGCGCCACCGGTTCGACGACGGTGGACATGTCGCATACCTATCTCGACTGGGCAAAGCGCAACCTCGCGCTGAACGGGCTCGCCGGACCGAATCACGCCTTCGTCCACGCGGACTGCCTGGCGTGGCTCGACGAGCAGGCGCGGCCGGGCATGCAGCGCTACGGTCTCGTGTTCGTCGACCCGCCGACGCTGTCGCGGTCGAAGCGCATGGAAACCGAGTTCGACGTGCAGCGAGACCACGTTGCGCTGCTGAAGCGGATCGGCGCGCTGCTCGCGCCCGGCGGGCTGATCCTGTTCTCGAACAATTACCAGCGTTTCCGTCTCGACACCGCCGCGCTGGCCGATTTCGAGATCGAGGACCTTACGCGTGCGACGATCCCGGAGGATTTCCGGCGCAGTCCGAAGATCCACGTGGCGTATCTTCTGAAGCACAAGGAGTGAGCGAAGCCGTGGACATCTTCAAGACCTTTACGCTCGAAAGCGCACACCGGCTGCCAAACGTGCCGGCAGGGCACAAGTGTGCCCGGGTGCACGGGCATTCGTTTCGCGTAGAGATCCACGTCAGCGGCCCGGTCGACGACCGGCTCGGCTGGGTGATGGACTTCGCCGACGTCAAGGCCGCGTTCGATCCGCTGTTCCAGCAGCTCGATCACCGCTACCTGAACGACGTGCCCGGGCTCGACAACCCCACCAGCGAGAACCTGGCGCGGTGGATCTGGCGTGAGCTGCAGCCGACCCTGCCACAGCTGTCGCGCGTCGTGGTGCACGAGACCTGCACTTCCGGCTGTGCATTCGACGGGACGAGTTGAGCGATCCGCCGTCAACCGGCGTGCCGCTTCCCGGCCGCGACCGCCTGCTGTTCACCGTGCTGTACTTTGCCGAAGGCGTGCCGATCGGATTCGTCTGGTGGGCATTGCCGGCGGTGCTCCGCGAGCAGTCCATGGACCTGGGCCGGATCACGACGCTGACCGCGGTGCTGGCGCTGCCCTGGACGCTCAAGTTCCTTGCCGGTCCGCTCGTCGACCGCAGCGTAGCGCGCGGTGGCCGGCTACGCAGCTGGATACTTGCGTGCCAGGCCGTCATGGGCCTGACATTGCTGCCGCTCGCGACCGGCAATACCGTCCCCGGGTTTGAACTGCTGCTCGGTCTGCTGCTGGCGCACGCGTGTTTCGCGGCCGTGCAGGACGTCGCGATCGATGCTCTGTGCATCCGCACCGTGAGCGTCGAACATCTCGGCTCCATCAACGGATGGATGCAGTTCGGCATGACGGCGGGCAGGGCGACCGCGGCAGCCTCTGTGCCGCTGCTGATCCACCTGTTTGGCTGGCAGCCCGCGGTCTGGACCATCGTCGCCCTGGTCTGGGTGCCGATGCTGGTGGTTGTGAGGCTGGTCCACGAGACTCCGGTACCGGTGAGCCAGGGGGTCATTCGGGAAGAAAGTCCAGCAACGAAGCAGGCGGCGGGTAGCACGATCGGCCCGGCTGAGAGTCGAGCATCGCGAAAGCCTCGTCCGCTTGCAGGCGTCGTCACGTGGATGCTGGTGCCGGTGATGGGCGTCGCGCTGCTTGCGGGCAGCGGATTCGAGGCCACCGGCGCGCTGGCCGGTCCGCTGCTCGTGGACCTGCAGTTCGACGCAGGCACGCGGGCGCTGTTTTTCGGAGCGGTCGCGCCCGGCGGCCTCGCGCTGGGCGGGCTGGCGGCCGCGCGACTGGCAGATCGCCTGGGCCTGCAGCGCGCCGTCGCGTTCGGAGTGGTGGCAGTTGCCATCGCGGTTGGTGCACTCGCGTGGTCACTTGCGGATCATCCATTGCCCGTCGGCCAGTGGACGCACGTTGCGCTCATGGGAACCGTCTACCTGGGGGCCGGTTTCCTGATCAGTGCCAGTTACGCCTGCTTCATGGCGGTGGCACGCGGCCGCTGGGCCGCCACGCGATTCAGCCTGTTGATGGCATTGACCAACGGCTGTGAAACCGGGTCCGCCCTCGCTGGCGGCCGACTCGCGGCAAGCCTCGGCTACGGTGCAGCCATTGCGATGCTGGCTGGTCTATCCTTGTTGTCATTGTTCTTCCTGAAAAAACTGGATGTATCCGGGGTGCGCGCGAATGCCGAAGAAAGACGAGACTGACCGACCGAGCGATCGGCTGGAAATCCGGGAAGCGACACAGGCCGATGTCGACGCGATCAGCCACCTGGTCGAGCGGGTGTATCCCGGCATGCCGCCGTACCCGAAGGACATGTTGCGCGCACAGGTCGCCAGCTACCCGGAAGGGCACATGGTCGCGCTGTTCAACGGCGAGGTCGTGGGCTATTGCGCAACGATCCGCCTGCCGGGCGAGAGGGCGCTTGCGCCGCACAACTGGAAGCAGGTCACCGGCGGCGGCTATGGCACCACCCACGACGCAAAGGGTGACTTCCTCTACGGCTACGAGGTGTGCGTGGACCCGGCGATGCGGCGCTACCGGATCGGGCAGCGCTTTTACCGCGCCCGCAAAAAGCTATGTCGAGCCCAGCGGCTGCGCGGCGTGGTGATCGTCGGACGGATCCCGAACTACCATCGGCGGGCAAAGGACGTCTCCAGCCCGGAAGAGTACGTGCAGGGCGTCATCGCGCGGCGTTTCCGCGATCCCGTGCTCAATTTCCAGCTGCGACAGGGATACGAATTCGTGGCGGTGCTGAAGGATTACCTGCCGCTGGACAAGGCCTCACTGGGGTACGGCGCGCAGCTCGTCTGGCGCAATTCCGATTTCGACGACCGCCTCGGGCCGGCAGTCATCGAACAGCGCAACCTGGTCGACCGGGTACGCGTCGCGAGCGTTCAGTACCGTCAGCGGCGCATCACCGAGTTCGACGAGTTCGTGCAGTTCGTGCGCTATTTCGTCGACACTACGGCGGACTACGGGGCGGATTTCGTGCTGTTCCCGGAGCTGTTCACGCTGCAGCTGCTGTCGATCGAGAACGAGGAACTGCCGCCGCACGTATCGATCGAGCGGCTCACGGGCTATGAAGAACGGCTCAAGGAGATGTTCCACGGGCTGGCGCTCAAGTACAACATCAACATCATCGGCGGATCGACGCCGTCGCTGCGCGATGGCGCGGTGCACAACGTGTCGCACGTGTTCCTGCGGGACGGCCGGGTCATCACCCAGGACAAGATCCATCCCACCCCGAACGAGCGCTTCTGGTGGAACATCGTCGGCGGGCAGAACGCGTCGCTGATCGAGACCGATTGCGGGCCGATCGGCGTGCTGATCTGCTACGACTGCGAATTCCCGGAGCTGGTGCGGCACCTGGTAAACCAAGGTGTCAACATCCTGTTCGTGCCCTTCCTCACCGACGAAAGACAGAGCTACCTCCGCGTCCGTTACTGCGCACAGGCGCGGGCAGTCGAGAACCAGATCTACGTGGCGCTGTCGGGCAGCTGCGGGAACCTGCCGAACGTGCACAACAACGACATCCACTATGCGCAGAGCTGCATCCTGACTCCCTGCGATTTCCCGTTCGCCCGCGACGGAATCGCCGCGGACACGACGCCGAACTCCGAGATGGTCGCGATAGCGGACTTGAGCCTGAGGGCGTTGCGCGAGGCACGCCAGCGCGGCACCGTGCGCAACCTGCTCGATCGGCGTCACGACCTGTACAGCATCCAGTGGCACGGGCGGTAAGGCCCGCAATCGCGCGCTGAGTCGCGCGGTCAGAGCAGGTCGCGCAGGCGATACCAGAGCATCCCCAGCACCAGCAGCGGGGTGCGCAGCAGGCGTCCGCCGGGGAAATCCCGGTGCGACAGCTTCGTGAACAGGTCGAATCGCCCGGCCTGTCCCGCGATGGCTTCGGCGATCAGCCCGCCGGCCATCCCGGTCAGCGCGATGCCGTGCCCGGAGAAGCCCTGCGCGTAGTAGATGTTCGGCGCCATGCGGTTGAAATCCGGCGCGCGGTTCATCGTCACGTCGAGCCAGCCACCCCAGGCGTGCTCAATGCGCAGGTCCTTGAACTGCGGGAAGACCTTGATCATCCGTGCGCGCGTGACGCTTCGCGTATTGAGCGGGTCGAGGCCGGAATAGCTGACCCGGCCGCCGAACAGCAGGCGATGGTCGGCCGAACAGCGGAAGTAGTCCAGTACCCAGTTGATGTCGGTCACCGCGACGTTGTCGCGGATGGTGGCGCGGAGCCGATCCGGGTCGATCGGCTCGGTCGCGACGATGTAAGTGCCCACCGGCATCATGCGCGCGCGGATACGGGGAACGAGTTCGCCGATGTAAGCGTTGCAGCAGATCGCGGCGAAGTCCGCCGTCACCGTGCCGCCGGCGGTCTCGATGCGCACGCGGTTCCCCGGCGTCACCCGCGTGACGGCGGAGCGTTCGTACACCGTCGCGCCGGCCTGCTCGGCGGCGGCGGCCAGCCCGAGCGTGTAGTTCAGCGGGTGCAGGTGCGCGCCGCGCGGGTCGTAGAGCCCGGAATTGTAGCGGTCGGTCGCGAGCCATTCCCGGAGCTCGGCCTTCGACATGTAGCGCAGTCCGCCGTAGCCGTAGTCGCGCTCGAGTTCCTGCTGCCAGGACGCGAGTTCTGCCGGATGCCGTGGCCGCACGCCGACGTGCATCTGCCCCCAGTGCAGGTCACAGTCGATTCGATGCTGCTCGACCCGGCGACGCAGCAGTTCCACGCCCTCGACCGAGATGTCCCACATGCGGCGCGCGTCGTCCCGTCCGACCTGGTCCACCAGCGTGGCCATGCTGGTGCCGAAGCCCGGCAGCGCCTGCCCACCGCTGCGGCCCGACGCACCCCAGCCGATGCGCTCGGCTTCGAGCAGCACGACCTTGAAGCCGCGCTCGGCCAGGTGCAGCGCCGTGGAGCAGCCGGCGATGCCGCCCCCCACGACGCAGACGTCCGCGATCACGTCGCCGCGCAGCGGCTCACGCAGCGGGGCAGGGTTGGCCGATGCGGCGTAGTACGAGCGAACGTGTTCCATGGCTCAGCTCGTGGTCAGGTACCAGGAATACTCGAGCGCTGATACGTAGGATCGGAAATCCTGCAGTTCGCCGCGACGGGTCCGCGCGTAGAGGGTGGCGAAGCGCTCGCCAAGATATTCGCGTACGAACGAACTGCGCTCGAATGCCGTCAGTGCCTCGGGCCAGCTGAGCGGTATCGTCGGTGTGGCGTCGCGGTAGGCGTTGCCCGAAACCACCGGGCCGGGGTCGAGTTTCTGCTTGAGGCCGAGGTGTATCCCGGCCAGCACTATCGCCGCCAGCAGGTATGGATTCGCGTCCGCGCCGGCGACGCGGTGTTCGACCCGGCGGCTCCCGGGCGGACCGTGCGGCACGCGGAAGGCGACGCCGCGGTTGTTGACCGACCAGCTCGGGTTCAGCGGCACGTAGGCCTCGGACTGGAATCGACGGTAGGAGTTCGCGGTCGGTGCGCAGACCGCAATCGTGTCGTTGATCGTGGCTGCGAGCCCGCCGATGGCATGCGCCAGCGCCGGGCTTCCGGCCGGGTCGTCGTCGGCAAAGATGTTTCGGCCGTCCGCATCCAGCAGGCTCACGTGCAGATGCGCGCCGCTGCCCGCGTGGTCGCGGTAGGGCTTTGGCATGAACGTCGCTTCCATGCCGTGCTGCAGCGCGACGCCCTTGACCAGGCGTTTCAGGCGGATCGCGTGGTCGCAGGCGAGCAGCACGTCATCCACGTGGTGCAGGTTGACCTCGAACTGGCCGGGCCCGTATTCGGCCAGCACGGTGCCGGTGGGGAGTTCCTGCGCCTTTGCAGCTTCGTCGATCGCAGACAGCACTGCGGAATACTGGTCGAGTTCCGCCATCGAGTTGATCTGGGTGTTGTGCTCACGCCGGCCGGTCAGCGGCTGGCGCGGCGGCTGGGCACGGCCGTCCGGGGTGCGCTCGCGGTCCACGAAATAGAACTCGAGCTCGACCGCGACGACCGGGCGAAGTCCCTGCTCGCGGAATCGTGCCGCGACCCGCGCGAGCGCGTGGCGCGGGTCGCCGTAGAACGGGGTTCGATCATGCTCGTACATCGCGACCTGCATCTGCGCGATCTCGCCGCCGAGCCAGGGAACGGTCGCAAGCGAACCGGGCACCGGCAGGCAGACGCGGTCGGCATCGCCCTCGTCGAAACCGAGACCGGTTTCCTGGACCGTCCCGCCGAGCACGTCGAGTGCGAACATGGACCCGGGCAGCAGCAGCCCTTCACGGTGAATGCCTTCGAGTTCGTCGACCGATACGCGCTTGCCGCGCGGGATGCCCATCTGGTCAGGAAGAAGCAGGTCGATGGCGCGCACCTGCGGATGGCGCGCAAGCCAGGCGCGCGCCTGCTCGTAATCCGCGAACTGCGGCATGTGACACCCGATGTTAAGGATTTGGCGACGGTCCTGTCGCGCGTCGCGGCCGAGCATAGCCTCAGCCGGGCTGGGCCGGCAAGCGGGCCGCCGCTGCAGATCGCCGGGCCATCCCGCCGATTGACATGGTTATTGGCGGCCATTTTGCGGTGCCCGGCGACGGCCGACCCGGGGCTGTGGTTTAATCTGAATCGCACTCGTCCGGCGGTCCGGTTCGGGCTGTCTAGGATCTTAAACGTGGCTGAGCGCAAACCACTGATCGGCATTCCCGCGGATCGCCGAATCCTCGGGCCGCATCCTTTTCACTGCGTGGGCGAGAAATACATCCGCGCAGTCACGGATGCGGCGGACGCGGTACCGGTCCTGATACCTGCGCTGGGTGACGATGTAGACTTCGAAGCGGTGCTTTCGGGTGTTGACGGCATTCTCCTCACCGGCAGCCCGTCGAATGTCGAGCCGCATCATTACGCGGGTACCGAAAGCGACGCCGGCACGATGCACGATCCGCACCGCGACGCGACTACGTTGCCGATGATCCCGCGTGTCGTCGAATCCGGCATGCCGCTTTTTGCGATCTGCCGGGGATTCCAGGAGATGAACGTCGCCTACGGCGGCTCGCTCTGGCAGAAGGTGCAGGAGCAACCCGGAATGCATGACCACCGCGAGGACAAGACCGAACCGCTCGAGGTGCAGTACGGACCCGCGCATGAGGTGGAACTCGTGCCAGGTGGGATCATGCATGGCGTCGCCGGCGTCGACCGGGTAATGGTGAATTCGCTGCACGCGCAGGGAATCGACCGTCTCGGCGCAGGCCTCGAAGTGGAGGCGCGTGCCCCGGACGGCCTCGTGGAGGGCTTCAGCGTACGCTCAGCCCCAGGATTCGCGCTCGCGGTGCAATGGCACCCCGAGTGGCAGGTAATGAAGAACCCGTTCTCGCGGGCCCTGTTCGCCGCCTTTGGCCGGGCGGCGCGGGCGCACGCAAAAGGAAATCGATCATGAGTACGCCGATCCAGCAATTCTTCAAGGAACACGGCATTTCCGAGGTCGAGGCCATCGTCCCGGACATGGCGGGCATCGCGCGCGGCAAGGTGATGCCCGCGATCAAGTTCGCCGAGGACGAGGGCATGCGTATGCCCGAGAGCATCTTCCTGCAGACCGTCACCGGCGAGTACCCGGCGGATGACCGCGCGATCAACCCGTCGGAGATCGACATCGTGCTCAAGGCCGATCCGGCCACGACGCGCGACGTGCCGTGGGCTCCTGAGCCCACCGCCCAGGTCATCCACGACAGCTTCTACCACGACGGCAGCCCGGTCACGATGGCGCCGCGCTACGTGCTCCGGCACATCCTGGACCTCTACGCGCAGAAGGGCTGGAAGCCGATCGTCGCGCCGGAGCTCGAGTTCTACCTGGTCGAGCCGAACATCGACGCCGACTACCCGCTGAAGCCGCCGATCGGCCGCTCGGGTCGTCCGGAAGTAGGGCGCCAGTCCTACAGCATCGCGGCCGTCAACGAGTTCGATCCGCTGTTCGACGACGTCTACGCGTTCTGCGAGGCGCAGGAGATCGAAATCGATACGCTGATCCACGAGGACGGCGCGGCGCAGATGGAGATCAACCTGATCCACGGCGACGCGATGTCGCTGGCAGACCAGGTGTTCATGTTCAAGCGCACGGCGCGCGAGGCCGCGTTCCGCCACAAGATGTACGCGACGTTCATGTCGAAGCCAATGGCTCGCGAGCCGGGCAGCGCGATGCACATCCACCAGAGCGTGGTGGACGCCAAGACAGGCAAGAACGTGTTCAGCGACAAGGATGGAAACCCGAGCCAGCTCTTCTTCGCACACATCGCCGGGCTGCAGAAGTACCTGCCTTCGGCGATGGCGCTGTTCGCGCCGAACGTGAACGCGTTCCGCCGCGTCATCCTGGGTCACCTGGCTCCCATCAATACGCAGTGGGGATACGACAACCGTACGGCCGGGCTGCGCGTGCCGATCTCCAACGCCGAGAACCGGCGCGTCGAGAATCGGCTCGCCGGCGCGGACGCGAATCCCTACCTGGCGCTGGCGGCGTCGCTTGCCTGCGGGTACCTCGGCATGGTCGAGGGCCTGAAGCCGTCGGAGCCGGTCACTGGCAGCGCCTACGACCTGCCGTTCGGCCTGCCGCGCAGTCTCGAGGAATCCGTCCGGATGCTGCGTAGCTGCCGACCGCTGATCGACCTGCTGGGCGAGCGCTTCGTGCTGGCCTACACGGCTGTCAAGGAAAGCGAGCTCGACACGTTCCTCCAGGTGATCAGCTCATGGGAGCGGGAGCATCTGCTGCTGAACGTGTAGTGCTGGTCCGCGCCGACCATTCCGGAATCGCCTCCCCCAGTCAGCCAGCCCCGACAACCTGCATGACGAAAGCCACTCCCGACATCGCCGATCGCACCACCGCCGACTGGCAGGCACTCGACCGCCAGCACTACCTGCACCCGTTCACCGACTACAAGGCCCTGCACGCCAAAGGGTCGCGCGTGATCGTGAAGGCCGAAGGCGTGTACCTCTTCGACTCGGAAGGCAATCGCATCCTCGATGGCATGTCGGGCCTGTGGTGCGTCAACGTGGGCTACGGCCGGCGCGAACTCGCCGAGGCGGCGTACGCCCAGATGCTGGAGCTGCCCTACTACAACAGCTTCTTCCAGACCGCCCACCCGCCGGCCATCGAACTCGCCAGGCAACTCGTGGAACTCACGCCACCGCAGTTCAACCGGGTGTTCTTCACGGGCTCCGGGTCCGAGGGCAACGACACTGTGGTCCGCCTGGTCCGCCGCTACTGGGACCTGATGGGACAGCCGGAGCGCAAGGTCATCGTAAGCCGGCTGAACGCGTACCACGGCAGCACCATGGCCGGCGCGAGCCTCGGTGGCATGGCGTTCATGCACGAGCAGGGTGGCCTGCCGATCCCGGACATCGTCCACATCGCTCAGCCCTACTGGTACGGGGAGGGCGGCGACCTGTCGCCCGCCGAGTTCGGGCTCAAGGTCGCGCGCGAACTGGAGCGCAAGATCGAGGAGCTCGGCGCCCACCGGGTGGCAGCGTTCATCGGTGAACCCATCCAGGGCGCCGGCGGCGTGATCATTCCGCCGGACACCTACTGGCCGGAAATCCAGCGCATCTGCGACCGCCACGGGATACTGCTTGTTGCCGACGAGGTGATCTGCGGATTTGGCCGCACCGGGCACTGGTTCGGCAGCAACCTGTACGGGATCCGTCCCGACCTGATGACGATCGCCAAGGGCATGTCGTCGGGCTACCTGCCGATCGGCGGGGTCATGGTCGGCGACCGCGTCGCGGACGTGCTGGTCGACAAGGGCGGTGAGTTTGCCCATGGCTACACGTATTCCGGGCACCCGGCAGCCTGCGCGGTTGCGAGCACGAACCTCGCCCTGATCCAACGGGAGAATCTTGTGTCGCGCACCCGCGACGAGACCGGGCCCTATCTGGCTGCGAAATGGCGCGAGGTCGC
>JALHTE010000043.1 GCA_022865595.1 Steroidobacteraceae bacterium
CACGGCACCTCGTCCGCCGCGCCGTAGAATCCTGCGGTCAGGCCGAGATCGGAATCATTGGCGAGCGCCATGGCCTCGTCCCGGTTTCGGAATCGGTGCACCATCAGGATCGGCAGGAACATCTCGTGGCTCCAGAGGCGATGGCCGAGATCCGCCTCAGCGAGCACCGGCTCGACGTAGTACCCGCGCCCGAGCCCGTCCTCGCGCAGCTGGCGCCCGCCCGCGAGGAAACGCGCACCGCCGCTGCTCAGCTCGTCGACATAGCGAGCGTAGTTCGCATGCGCGGACGAATTGACGACCGGGCCGAGCCAGTTCTCGCGCAGCAGCGGGTCGCCGATGCGAATGGCAGCGACCAGGGCCGTAATCCTCTCGAAAAGCTCATCCGCGACAGTCTGCTCGACGTATAGCCGCGAGGCGGCCGAGCACTTCTGTCCGCCCATGCCGAAGGCCGAGCGAACGATGCCCTGCGCGGCGTGATCGAGGTTCGCCCGACCGGTGACGATGCAGGGATTCTTGCCGCCCATCTCTGCGATACAGGGCCTCGGGTACGCGCCACCGGCCATGCGGCCGAGTATGTGCATGCCCACGGCCGCAGAGCCGGTGAACGTAACCCCCGCGGTGTGAGGATGCGCGACCAGTGCTTCGCCCGCCTCCCGCCCGGTGCCGGACAGGTAGTTGAACACGCCCGCAGGCAGGCCAGCGTCGCGAACGCAGTCCGCGAGCAGGCGGCCGGCCCACGGCGTGTCACTTGCGCCCTTCACGACGACGGTATTGCCCGTTACGAGCGCTGCAGCCACCGGACCGCCGGCCAGCGCCAGCGGGAAATTGAACGGTGCGATCACCACCCAAACGCCGTAGGGCCGCATCACGCTGCGGTTGCTGGAGACGAATCCCGCCAGCGGATCGTTCGGCAGCGCATGCTCGTAGCCTGCGTGCGACTCGTAGTCCGCGGCGTAGTAGCTGAAGAAATCCACTGTCTCCTGCGCTTCCCCAAGCGCCTCCATGCGGTTCTTGCCTACTTCAAGTGACAGCGCCGCCGCGATCTCATAGACGCGCTCCTGCATCACTTCGCCAACCCGTCTCACCAGGCGCACGCGCTCGGCCACCGACGCGGCCCGCCAGGCGGGAAATGCCGCCCGCGCCGCCTGCATCGCTTGCTCGACATGCGCACCGTCGGCGACCGCGAAATGGCCCAGGTTCTGGTCCACGTCGATCGGGCTGGGGCGCGGCGCGATCACCGCCGCGGGTACATCGGCCCCGTCGATGAAAAGACCGTGTGTCGCGCCCAGTTTCGGGCGCAGCGCAGCCAGCGCTGCCTCGAATCGAGCGTGCATTTCCTCCGGAGGATTGAACATGGTCGCGTACGTGAGGTGGAAACTCATGGAACGTCACCGTCAACGTGGTGGCAAGAACTGCGCGAGAAGCCGGTCAAGCAGCGCGAGTGCGTCGGCAAGTTCACGCTCCTCGATCACGAGCGGTGGTGCAAGCAGGATCAGGTTGCCGCGAGTTGCAAACGATACGCCCTGCTGCATCGCGGAGTTGACGAGCGAGGCCAGCTCAGGTGCGCCCTGCGGCCACGGAGACAGCGGCTCACGAGTGGTCCGGTTTCGCACCAGCTCGACCACAGCAAACAGCCCGTGCCCGCCGCGCACATCGCCGATCACCTCATGCCGAGTGGCCATTGCGTCGAGCTCGCGCTTCATCGCCGAGCCCAGTCGCCTCGAGCGCTCGATCAGCCCTTCCGCCGCGTAGGCCTCGAGCGCCGCCACGCCTGCAGCGCAGCACAGCGGATGGCCGCAATACGTGAGCCCGGTGTAGAGCATCTCATGCTCCACGGCCGCGGCGACCGGGGCCGACATTACGACGGCACCGAGCGGCAACGCCGCCCCCGTCAGCCCCTTCGCAAGCGTCATCATGTCGGGACGACCTGCCTCGCCATGCCGCTGCCAGGCGAACCACTCGCCGCAGCGGCCGAATGCACTCATGACCTCATCGGCGATCAACGGCACGCCGGCGTCGCGCGACACGCCGCACAGCTCGGGCCAGAAATTGTCCGGGGCCACGATGCCGTTCGAACCCGCATTCGG
>JALHTE010000364.1 GCA_022865595.1 Steroidobacteraceae bacterium
CGACTCCGACGTGACGAAACCGATGGCCTTGCCCGGCCCGAACGGCACGAGCACGACGCGCTTCAGGTCGCCGCCCTTGCCGGAGGACGGGAAGAACCGCATGAAGTCGCGTATCGCGACATAGACGGTCTTCACCACGGGAATTCGCGCGAACAGGCGGTCGCCGACCCTGAGCGCACGACGCACCACGTAGGCGTTGACGGCCAGGCCCGCGAGGAAAAGTATCACCAGGCCGGTCAGCAGCCCGAGACCGGGCCAGTAGGCCGTTGCGGGTATCACGAGCTTGATCAGGCCCGAGAAGATATGTTCCGCAGCGCCAGCCAGCCAGTAGATCAGGTAGAGAGTGAGGCCGATGGGCAGTATCGCCACCAGGCCCTTCAGCATCGTGTTCCAGACTTTGCGCATGGTGTTCATCCGCCGCGGGTGGCGAAGTATGCAGACGCCGGGCGCGCGTCGCCAGCGCGATCACGTATCATCGCCGTATCCCCACGGAAAGAGATTCATGCAGAAGCGATTTCCCGCCTTTGCCTTGTTGTTCGTATTGAATTGCGTTTCCTGCGCGGCGTCCGCGCGCGACCGGGACTACCTGCCGCCGGAGGTCCAGCAGGTGCTGGCGAAGCAGCGTATCCCCGGCACCAGCCTGAGCGTGCTGGTGAAGGAGGTCGGTCGCGACGAGCCGCTGATCAGCTACAACTCGACCGTGCCGCGCAATCCCGCCTCCACGATCAAGGTCGTCACGACCTGGTCGGCGCTGGAGATCCTTGGGCCGGCCTATACCTGGCAGACGCGCGCCTACGCCACCGGGCCGGTAAAGGACCAGGTGCTCGACGGCGACCTGGTACTGGTGGGCGGTGGAGATCCGTTCATGACCGCGGAACGCTGGTGGGGGTTCACGAACGGCGTCCGGCTGGCCGGGATCCGGCGCATCAAGGGCGACGTGATCATCGACAACAGCTATTTCGAGCCGCAGGGCGACGATCGCGGCGCGTTCGACAACAAGCCGTTCAGCACCTACAACGTGCTGCCCGACGCGCTGCTGGTGAACTTCCAGACGGTCAATTTCAGCCTGTTTCCTGACCTGGCCGGCGGCAAGCTGCGGCCAAGCGCCTTCCCCTGGCCGGCAAACCTGAAAGTCGACAGCACCGCGAGCGTCGAGGGCGGCTCGTGCCGTCGGGCAGGCGGTGGAATCGACGTGTCCACGCCAGACGGGCCGGCTGGCAACACAATGGCGATCAGCGGGCGCTATGCCGCGAGTTGTGGTCCGCTGAGCTTCACCCGCGCGGTCATGCGCGCGCCGGAGTTCGCGTACGGCACGTTCAAGACTTTCTGGGAAGAGAGCGGTGGCGAACTCGACGGTGGCTGGCACATCGGCATCCTTCCTCCCGGTGCGAGCATGGTGTACTCGCAGGACTCTCTTTCGCTGGCCGAGATCATCCGGCTGGTGAACAAGTTCTCGAGCAATGCGATGGCCCGGCAGTTGCTGCTGACGCTCGCCGCCGAGAAGGCCGGCCGGCCCGGCACGACGGATGGCGGCCGCAAGGTCATCACTGAGTTCCTGGCCTCGCAGGGCATTTCGATCCCCGATCTCGTCCTCGAGAACGGATCGGGCCTGTCGCGCGATGAGCGGATCACGGCCGAGGGCCTGGCCGACGTGCTGCTTGCTGCATGGCGCAGCCAGTACATGCCCGAGTTCGCGGCGTCGCTGCCCTTGTCCGCGACCGATGGGACGCTGCGCAGGCGATTCCGTTCGCCGGAAATGCAGGGACGACTGCGTATGAAGACCGGTTCACTCGAGGGTGTGAGCGCACTCGCCGGCTACGTAAACGCCGCCTCCGGCCGGACGTTCGTGACGGTCGTCATCGTGAATGACCCGCGTGCCGGCGGCGGCGGCCAGGCCGTCCAGGCCGCGCTGGTGCAGTGGGTGTTCGGCCAATAGAAAAGCAGGCGCCGAAAAATCGGTGCCAGGCACCGAATTAATTAATTCGGTGCCTGGCACCTGTTTACTGGCACCTGTTTATTGATACGGGCGGCCGGCGCCCACGTAGCGTTGGCGGTACCAGCTGTCGTCGAGACTTGCCATCCGCACCGTGCCGCCGGTCTGCGGCGCATCGACGAACCGCTCCTCGCCCGCATAGATGCCGACGTGGCCTACACTGCGGCCATTCACGCGGAAGAACACCAGGTCCCCGGGGCGCAGTTCGTGCTTGCGCACCGGGGTGACCGCGGAGTACTGCTGGGCTGCCGTGCGCGGCAGCGTGATCCCCGCCTGGCGATAGGCGTAGGCGACGAGACCACTGCAGTCGAACGCATCCGGACCGGAGCCGCCGTAGCGATATGGCGCGCCGATGCGTGATTCAGCGACAACCAGTGCTGCCGTGCCGGGATTCGAGGCCGTGCCGCCTGGTGCCCCGCGCTGGAACGGCGTGCAGGCCGCCAGCAGCGCCAGGAATGCGGCCACAACGGCCTGGCGAAACGCGCACGTCGGTGCTGTCAGCAATGTGCCAGAAACAGGCATGCGCGGAGTCTAGTTCGGGCGGGATGCGAATAAAACCGGCGGCGTCGCAGCTTCACTTGCCTGGACTCCTGATTGCGCCACCCCGGGGGAGGTGCTGCAATGACCACTCGGCCAGCAACGGACGGATACCTCGCGGATGAAGTGGCGTGCAGTCGCAGTGATCGCGGGTATCGCGGGAGTTGCCGTGGCAGTCGCGCTGTGGGTGGGGCGTCCGAAGCCCATCACTGTGGACACGGCCGAGGTCACGCGCGGAAAAGTAGTCCAGGCCGTGACCAACACGCGTGCCGGTACGGTCAAGGCCTGCCAGCGTGCAAAGCTCGCCCCGCAGTCGGGTGGCCAGATAGCCCGGCTGCCGGTGAAGAAGGGCGACCACGTTGAAAAGGGCCAGGTCCTGCTCGAACTCTGGAACGCTGACCTCCGCGCGGACTTGAATCTCGCCGAGCGGGATGCCGAAGCCACCCGCGCGCTGCGTGACCAGGCCTGTATTTCGGCCAGGGTTGCGCGCAGCGAGTCGGAGCGGCTCGCGAGCCTGGTCGAGCGCAAGCTGGTGTCAACAGAGCTTGCAGAGCGTGCCGCCGGCGAGGCCGAAAGCAAGGAAGCGGCCTGCCGCGCTGCAGCCGAGCAGATCCAGGTCAGCAAGGCCCGGATCGATGCGGCTGGTGCGCGCCTCGAGCGAACGATGCTGCGGGCTCCATTCGCCGGGACGGTCGCCGAGATCAACGGCGAGGTGGGCGAATTCGTCACTCCGTCCCCGGTCGGCATTCCGACGCCGCCCGCGGTCGACGTGGTCGATTCGAGCTGCATCTACATCACGGCGCCGATCGACGAGGTGGACGCACCACGGGTAAGGGAGGGCATGGCTGCCCGCGTGACGCTCGACGCGTTCAAGGACCGCAGCTTCAAGGCGCACGTGCGTCGCGTCGCGCCCTATGTGCTGGAGGTCGAGAAGCAGGCCCGCACCGTGGAGGTCGAGGCAGAGATCGACGAGCGTGATGATGCCGCGCTGCTGCCGGGCTACAGCGCCGATCTCGAGGTCATCATCGCCGAGCGTCCCGACGTTGTCCGGGTCCCGACGCGCGCACTGGTCGAGGGCAACCGCGTCTATGTGCTGGAGGGTGGGCGTATCCGCCAGCGCACGGTGGAAACCGGCATCGGCAACTGGGAGTTCACCGAGGTCACCAAGGGCCTCGAGCCCGGTGACCGGGTCGTCGTGTCGATCGACCGCGAGGGGCTCGAGGACGGCGCGCCGGCCGTCTCATCCTGAGCTGGGTCACCGCGCATGATCGAAATCAGGAACCTGAGCCGGCACTTCCAGGTCGGTGACCAGCTCGTCAAGGCGCTTGACGCCGTCGACCTCGCGATCGGCGACGGCGAATACGTTTCCATCATGGGCCCGAGCGGATCGGGCAAGTCCACGCTGTTGAACGTGATCGGGCTGCTGGACCGCCCAACGGCTGGCCAGTACCTGCTCGACGGCCGTGAGACCACCTCGCTCAGCGACGACGAACTAGCGCAGGTGCGCGCGCGCAGGATCGGCTTCATCTTCCAGTCGTTCCACCTGGTGCCGCGGCTGACCGCGTTCGAGAACGTCGAGCTGCCGATGGTGCTGGCGTCGGTGCCGCCCGCGGAGCGCCGCAAGCGGGCCGAGGCCGTGCTCGCGAGCCTCACCCTGATGGACCGTGCGCATCATCGCCCGGACCAGTTGTCGGGCGGCCAGCGCCAGCGGGTGGCCATCGCGCGCGCGATGGTGATGGAACCGACGGTGCTGCTGGCCGACGAACCGACAGGCAACCTCGACCACGTGTCCGGCGCGGACGTGCTCGCTGCCATCGAGTTGCTGAATGAGCGCGGCATCACGCTCATCGTGGTCACGCACGATGACGAGGTCGCCTCGCGTTCCCGCCGCAACATCCGCATGCGGGACGGGCGAATCGTGGTGGACGAGGCTACGGGTACGCAGCGATGAGGTTCGGCGACCTGCTGCACCTCGCGAGCGAGTCGCTGGTTCGTGCAAGGATGCGCAGCGCCATGATGCTGGTGGCGATGGCGATCGGTGTTGCTGCAGTCGTGGTGCTCACGGCGCTGGGCGAGGGCGCGCGCCGTTACGTGACGGGCGAGTTCCAGGCGCTGGGCGCGGACCTGCTGATCGTGTTGCCGGGCCGCTCGGAGACCACCGGCATGCAGCCAGGAATGTTCGCCGGCGAGACGCCGCGCGACCTCACGCTCGACGACGCACGATCGCTGCTGCGAATTCCCGGTGTAGAGCGCATTGCGCCGCTGGTGGTCGGCTCGGTACCGGTCTCGGCAGGCCAGCTGTCACGCGAGGTGCCGGTCATCGGCACCAGTTCCGAATTCCTGGTGGTGCGCAACCTGGCGATGGAACAGGGCTCGTTCCTCCCTGCCGGGCAGATTGACCGCGACATGGCGGTCTGCGTGATCGGCAGCAAGGTGCGCTCCGAGCTGTTCCCGCACGGGCCAGCGGTCGGTGCCACAGTGCGAATCGGCGATCGGCGCTTCCGCGTCATTGGCGTGCTGGCGGATTCCGGCCGGTCGCTGGGTTTCGACCTGCAGGAGATCGTGGTGATTCCCGTCAGCAGCGCGCTGCAGCTGTTCAACAGCGAGTCGCTGTTCCGCATCCTGATCACGTCGAGCGATCGCGACGCCATGCCGCGCGTGCAGCGCGCCGTGCGCGCACAACTCGCCGAGCGCCACCAGGGCGAGGAGGACGTGACGGTCGTGAGCCAGGACGCGGTGCTCGCGACCTTCAACCGGATATTCACCGCGCTCACGCTCACGCTGGCCGGAATCGCCTCGGTCAGTCTTGCGGTGGCCGGCATCCTGATCATGAACGTGATGCTGGTCGCGGTCAGCCAGCGCACCGCGGAGGTCGGCCTGATGAAGGCACTGGGCGCGCGGGGCAGCCAGATCACGGCACTGTTCCTGGCCGAGGCGGTGATGCTCTCGCTGGTCGGTGCGTGCTGTGGGCTCGCGGTCGGCTTTGCCGGGGTCTGGGTCATTGGCCGCGTCTACCCCGCACTGCCGCTGGCGCCGCCGGTGTGGGCGGTTGTGCTCGCGGTGTTGACCGCGGTGGCGAGCGGCGTCGTGTTCGGGTTGCTGCCGGCACGCAAGGCGGCGCGCCTCGACGCGGTGGTGGCGCTGGCGGGGAGGCGCTGAGCGATGCGCGGCACGGACCTGGTGCGCTACACCGGCCGATCGATCACGGCACACCGCATGCGCGCTGTGCTGACCGCGCTCGGCATCGCGGTCGGCGTGGCCGCGGTGGTGCTGCTCACATCGATCGGTGAGGGCGTGCGCAAGTTCGTCGTTGCGGAGTTCACGCAGTTCGGCACCAACATCATCGGCGTCACGCCGGGCGCGACGCAGACCATGGGCGGCTCGGTAGGTGTGTTCGGCACGACACGCCCGCTGACCATCGACGATGCGCAGGCGCTGCGCCGCGTACCGTACGTGATCGACGCGGACCCGGTGGTACAGGGCAATGCCGAGGTCGAAGGCAACGGTCGCAAGCGGCGGGTGACCGTATATGGCACCGGTCCGCAGTTCGCCGAGTCGCTGCGCTTTCCGGTCGGGCAGGGCGTTTACCTGCCGATGGACGATCCGCGTTCACCACGCAGCTTCGCGGTGCTGGGATCGAAAATGGCGCATGAGTTGTTCGACCGGGAAAACCCGCTGGGATCCAACGTCCGTGTCGGCGGCCAGCGCTTCCGCATCGTGGGCGTGATGGCGCCGAAGGGGACGGTCATCGGCCTGGACCTCGACGACACTGTTTTCATACCGGCAGCGCGGGCGCTGGAGCTCTTCAACCGCGACAGCCTGTTCGAGATCGACGTCGTGTACGAGGAAGGTGCGCCGCTGCACGAAGTCGAAGAAGGCATCCGGCGCGTGCTGCTTGCGCGCCATGGCGACGAGGACTTCACCGTCACGCCGCAGCAGCAGATGATCGATTCGCTGGGTTCGGTGCTGGGGATACTGACATTCGCCGTTGCCGCACTGGGCAGCATCTCGCTGCTGGTCGGCGCGGTCGGCATCTTCACGATCATGACGATCTCGGTGCGTGAGCGCACCAGCGAGATCGGCCTGCTGCGCGCGCTGGGCGCTGAGCGCGACCAGGTGCTTGCATTGTTCCTCGCCGAAGCCGTGGTGCTATCGCTGCTGGGCGGCCTCGCCGGTCTCGCCGCCGGCGCAGGCATCGGCGCGCTGCTCGGCGCGACCGTCAGGCAGCTGCCCGTCAGCTACTCGCCGTTCTTCATCAGCGTCGCGCTGGGGCTGTCGGTGCTGATCGGCCTGCTCGCCGGCATCCTGCCCGCGCTGAATGCCGCGAGGCTCGATCCGGTCGAGGCGCTGCGGGCCGAATAGGCAGCCTCAGCCCCCTTCGCGTGGCCGAACGCGCCGGGTTGCGACCGCATCGAGCGGATCGTCGGGCCAGTAATGCTTCGGGTAACGCCCTTTGAGTTCCTTCTTCACCTCGTGGTAACCCCGCGCCCAGAAGCTCGCCAGGTCGCGTGTCACCTGCACCGGCCGTCGCGCCGGGGAGAGCAGCTCGAGCGTAACCGGCACGCGGCCGCCGACAAGCCGCGGCGACTCCATCAGGCCGAAGACTTCCTGCAGCCGCACGGCGAGTGCCGGGGTCCCGGTCGAGTAGTCGAGCGCGATCCGCGACCCGCTCGGAACGGCGAGGTGCGTGGGCGCAAGCTCATCGAGCCGTCGCTGGGCATTCCAGTCGAGCAGCGCGTGCAGCGCGCCACGCAGGTCCAGTTTCGCGAGCTGGTCGCGACGCGTGATGCGTTCCAGCCACGGAGCAAGCCAGCTCCCGAGCGACGCGAGCAACGCGGCGTCGGAGACGTCGGGCCAGTCGTCGCGCCCGCGCGGGTCGTTGTCGCGCGCCAGCGTTACGCGATCACGCCACTGCTGCAGGTCGCGCGTCCACGGCAGGCAGTCGATGCCCATCGAGCGTATGCCATCGAGCATGGCTGCAACGGTCGCCGAGGCATCGACGTTCTGCAGTGGCTCGTCCTGCAGCACCAGCGCTCCGAGCCGCCGCACCCGCCGTGCCGCGACCGCCAGGGCTTTCGGATCCCAGCCGACGCTCGAGTCTTCGGTGATGGCCGATGCGAAATGACGTTCCAGCAGCGCCGGATCGAGCGATGCGGCAAGCTGGATCCTTGCCTCGCGACCGCCGGCATCGAGAGCTGCAACGACGATGTATTCTGATCGCGCAAGCGCGGTTGGATCGTGGAACTCGGCACCACGACCGCCGCTCAACACGTAGCGGCCCGCGCTGCCGTCCCGCGCCCGCCCGATGCGGTCCGGGTAGGCGAACGAGAGCAGCAGACCGATCGCATCCGCGTCCGGGAGGGGAGTATCACGTCCGGCGCGAGCCTTGGACATCCGGGCGAGTTGCTTTTCCACCTGCTGCGCAACGCGCTGGATGCGGCGGATCGTGCCGGTGTCCACGTCGAAATGCGGGGGTGCCCGCCCGCCGCGCAGGACCTCGATGCGGTGGAACACGTCCGGATCGCGAAATCCGGGCGCCGCCCGCAGCGGGTCGCGCTCCGACAGCAGCGCCGCCACCACGCAGGCCAGTTCGGCCAGCCCGAGCGACCTTGCGCGCAGCACCATGTGCGCCAGTCGAGGATGCATGCCGAGCGACGCCATGTCGCGGCCCAGTCCCGTTACACGACCATCGGCGCCCACGGCCTCGAGCCGTTCAAGCAGGTCACGAGCCTGCGCGAGCGACGCCGCGGGCGGCGCGTCGAGCCAGGCCAGGGTCGCGGGATCGCCGCATCCCCAGCAGGCCAGTTCGAGCGCCAGCGGCGCGAGATCGGCTTCGAGTATTTCGGCTGGAGACTGCGCCGGCAGGGAGTCGTGCGCCGACTCGCTCCACAGCCGGTAGCAGGTGCCGGGCGCCGTGCGGCCCGCGCGTCCACGGCGCTGCTCGGCCGACGAGCGGGAGATCCGCGCGGTGTCGAGACGGCTCATGCCGGTCGCCGGATCGAATCGCTGCCGTCGCTCGAGGCCCGCGTCGACGACGATGCGCACGCCGTCGATCGTCAGGCTGGTCTCGGCGATGTTGGTTGCGACCACGACCTTGCGGCGGCCCCGGGGATCCGCGAGCAGCGCGGCATCCTGCTCCGCCGCGCCAAGGTCGCCGTACAGCGGCAATACCGAGAACTCGCGCCCAGGCAGTTTCGTGGCCAGCGCCTCCGCGACGCGACGGATTTCGCCGGCGCCTGGCAGGAAGACCAGCGCGTCGCCTTCGTGTTCACCGAGCGCGCGCAGCGTCACCGAGGTCACCGGCTCCTCGATGCGTGCCTGGCGACCAGGCGCTGACGCCGGCGGCGGCACGTAGCGGACATCCACCGGGAACATGCGTCCCTGCGAACGCACGACCGTGGCGTCGTCGAGCACGTGCAGCAGTGCTTCGGCCTCGAGCGTCGCCGACATGACGAGCAGGCGCAGGGATTCGCGCAGGTGACGCTGGGCCTCGACGCCCAGCGCCAGGCCCAGGTCGCCGTGGAGATTGCGTTCGTGAAATTCGTCGAAGATCACCAGCGCGATGCCTTCCAGCGCCGGGTCGCGCTGCAGCATGCGGGTGAGGATGCCTTCGGTCACGACCTCGATGCGCGTGCGCGGACCGACGCGGGTCTCGAGCCGCGTGCGGAAGCCGACCGTATCGCCCACGTCCTCCCC
>JALHTE010000365.1 GCA_022865595.1 Steroidobacteraceae bacterium
CTACGCGCACCCCGCCTCGGTGGACAGCCTGCCCACTTCGGCCGGGCAGGAAGACCACGTCAGCATGGCGCCGTGGGCCGGGCGCAAGCTGCTCGAGATCTGCGCCAACACCGCGACCGTACTGGGTATCGAACTCCTCGCCGCGGCGCACGCGATCGACGCCATGCAGCCGCTCGCCACGACGCCGGAACTGCAGCGCGTGCACGCAACGGTACGCGAACGGGTTGCGCACCGTGCCAACGACCACCGGCTCGATCGCGACATCGCTGCCCTGGCCGCACTGGTGCGCAGCGGCGAGTTGTCGCGGTTGATCCCGTAGGCCGATCGTGCGAGGCATAGCAGTCACGCTCGCCTGCTTCGCGCTGGTCGCAGCCCTGCTCGCCTGGAGTCGCTGGCTTGCACGGCGCCGCCTGGCATCACTGGGACACGTGGCGCTTGCCGCCGCCTGCACGGCAGCTGCGATCTTCCTGTGGTCGGCAGCCGGGGGCATGGCGAGCTACGAACCCTTGAGACCCGGCCACGCGATCGCCGAAATCCGCTTCGACCAGGTGGGCCCCGGCCGATATCGGGCCACCCTGATCCGCCTGCCCTGGGGCCAGGTGCAGCTTTTCGAAATGACGGGTGAGAACTGGCGCCTGGAGGCACGAACCCTGCGCTGGCATGGACTGGCTGCGGACCTTGGCCTCAAGCCCGTCTATCGCCTCGAGCGGCTGGAGTGCGGCCCGGCCGCCGGCGACAACGCCGATCGCAGCTACACCCTGGCGCACGGGGAAGGCATGGACGTCTGGACCCGCGCGCGCGGCAACGCCGTCTGGTCGCCGTACGCCGAGGCGGCCGTCGCCGCGGTCCCGTGGAAGGCGATGAAGGATGGCAGCGAGTTTACGATCATCGTGACGCCCGAAGGCCTGGTGGCACAGCCGTCGGGCACGGAGATTCCGATACTACCGCCGCCACGCGGCTGAGCGCGTGCCGGGCGCACCGGCATCAGCTACACTCGGACACGTATAACCCCTGCGGATGCAGCCAGATGTCAGTCCACGTCGACTCCAACGGCCGCCTTCACCATGACCATGAGCGCAGCCTTGCGCTCAACTGCCCGCATTGCCAGGTCTTTTCGCACATCACGGCGGTGTCGATCCCGCAGTACTCGGAACTGGTCGCGAACCGCCCGAGCCAGGTTGGCATCGTCTACCGCTGCGACTCATGCAACGCCCCGATCTTCCTGCGGTTCGCGGTGAAGATGTACGCGGCGAACCGAGTCGAGCTTGCCAATCATTTCGTCGAACTCGAGCGTGCGCGCGAGAAATTCAGCTTCACCTACCTGCCGGAGGACACCGAGACGCTGTTTCGTGAGGCGCTCGGCTGCTACTCGGCGGGCCATTTCAATGCGTTCGCCTCGATGTGCAGGCGCACCGCGCAGCAGGTGTTCAGTGACCTCGGCGAGAACGGTCGCCTCAAGCTTTACAACCAGGTCAACGAAGCACGCGAGATGGCCGAGATCGACACCGACACGTACGCCATCGTGAAGAAAGTGCTGTTCGGCTCGGATGCCGACGCCTCGCCCTCGATGCCGGAAATCGGCACCTACGAAGCGAGCGTGCTGCTCGAACTCGTCAAGGACATGCTCTACCAGACCTACGTGCGCAAGGGAAAGCTGCAGCAGGCGATGATGGTGCGACGCTTTTTCGCCGAGGAAACGCTCGACAAGATCACGCCGATCGGCCGCGCCGCCGGCGCGGACTGATCGTCAAACGGAAACGGGCAGCTACGGGCTGTCGCACGGGGGCGTCTGTCCGCGGGGACTGCCGCGACGCCAAGGCTGGCGGGATCAGGTGTCTGGTCGCGGGGCGTCGCGCGGCAGGGACGCCGCGCGCGAGCCCCCATGGACGGATTTACGGCGTCCCCGCGAGCGGACACCTGATCCCGCCAGACCGAGCCACGGCTCGCCGTTAGCCCAGCCAGGCGCGCGCGTTACGGAACATCCGCATCCAG
>JALHTE010000366.1 GCA_022865595.1 Steroidobacteraceae bacterium
AGCGAGCCTTCGGTCAAGCGCAGGCCGCGCGCCACGGCCGGGTCCCATTCCTCGATTCGCGAGAACTCGGAAATGTAGGCAAACACTTCGTGCAGGGGCCGCTGCACCTCGATGGTCTCATCCAGCTGGATCGTCCTGGTCATGCTCGTCTCCGGAAAAGGGTAACGGCCGACCCTCGGGCACCGTTCTCGGACTATACCCATCCCCGCATCCACCTGGATGTGTCCCTGAGCTCCCGCCACGGCAGGACCTGGATTCGCCTGGAGTGAACAGCCTCCAGTTCGACCGCAACCACTGGGGACCCCGCAGGCTCCGGATCGACCAGTTTCACGACCAGGAAGTGCTTTTCCTTGCTGCGCGGTGTCACTGCCGTCCACTTGGTAAGCAGCAGTTTCCTGGGACTCAACGCATCTGGATTGGGTCGTGGCACGTCCGGCATCACCATCAAGAACTCAGCCACAGATCCTACCCCAGCCAGCTGAGTGCCAGGAACCGAGCGACATTCACTCTTCAGCTGCTCTCCACCGTCTCACCCAACCCGACTGGCGGTAACACCGACGAGCACGCCGCCCTCGTCCACCTCCGCCGCCAGGTCGATCGGCTGACAACAGACCTGGCAGTCTTCAACGTACCGGAACGATCCTGCCGACAGGTCAACGGCGGTGCCGAATTGCTCCCCGCAATACGGGCACTGGACAGTCACAAACTCTGAGCACTGCGACGACTCCGTGCCACCGGGCTCGAAGACGGGTTCGAGGCCATACAGCGCATCAATGACCTGCGGGTCGGGAGGTTTCGGTGGTTTCACAATGACATCTGGTCTCTATACCGTGACCATCGCTCTCGCCTGCAACGCGTGTCCGCTCGTACCGGCCACGCAAGGGCGCGCTAGAGCAGCCTGTCACCCCTGACTCTATATCTTCAGCACTACGCGAAAGCGCGCCTTGCCACTCATCATGCGGTCGTACGCCTCACCGACTCGGGACATCGGATAGATCTCATTGAGCGAACGCACCCCCGCGAGGGCGCTGAACTGCAGGGTGTCCTGCGAATCGATCGCAGTCCCGGAATACCAGCCGCGTACGGACAGATTGCCGCCGATCATCTGGAATGGTGGCACTTCGAGTGTCGGCACCGCCCCGACCACCAGGAACGTGCCGCGCGGGCCGAGGCCACCGATGCAGGCCTGCATCGCCTCGGCACTGGTCGCCGTGGCCAGGATGACCTTGGCGCCACCGAGTTTCTGCAACTCCTCGGCGGGCGACTGGGCCTGGCTGTCGATGTAGTGATGAGCGCCGAGTTGCGCGGCAAATGTGGCCTTGTCGGCGCCCCGCGCGATGCCCGCGACGCGAAATCCCATCTTCGCTGCGTACTGCACCGCCAGGTGGCCGAGCCCACCGAGTCCCAGCACGGCCACGAGATCCCCGGCTCGAGCGCCGCTGTTGCGCAGTGAATTGAAGGTCGTGACGCCGGCACACATGAGCGGCGCCGCCTCTTCTGCCGTGAGGCTATCTGGTACGCGCGCGAGCGCGGAAACCGGTGCCAGCATGTACTCACCGTAGCCGCCGTCCGCGGTGATCCCGGTGATGCGATGAAAGACCTGGCAGGCAAAGAAGTCACCGCGGCGACAGTTGTCGCACTGTCCGCACTGCCCACCGTGCCAACCGATGCCAACACGATCCCCAATGCTCCAGCCTTGCACGCCGTCGCCCAGCACTTCGATCTTGCCGATCACCTCGTGGCCGGGAACACGCGGCAGCGCGATACCGGGGAACATCGCCATCTTGGTAAACGAATCGCTGTGGCAGACACCACAGGCCTCCACCTTGACACGAACCTCACGGGCTCCCGGATCCGGAATCGGGCGCTCGACGATCTCGAAGGGGCCGTCTGGACGCGTGACCTGCGCAACTTTCATCGTGCTCATGGCGACTCCTGCTGGATCCATACTGAATTTCCCGCGCAATTGCGTCGGCACCTCGCCAGTTTGCCACGAACTGCCTGTGACAGGAGGCACTCGGTACGGCTGCATGGCACGGTTGCACCACGCAGGAAGAAACAACTCGCGTTACCGGATCCACTCATGCATATTTTGCCGGACAGAAACCGCCGGCACTGAGGACCTGCTAATTGTACGACTTCGGCGCCGCAATGCGCGCCGCGATGAACCTCATCGCCGGCGGCGATCCGCACCTGGTGGGTATCGTCATCCTGAGCCTGCAAGTCAGCGTCTCGGCGGTATTCCTCGCGGCTGCAATAGGCCTGCCGCTCGGTGCCGCACTCGCTGTTGGACGCTTTCCCGGTCGCCATGCGCTGATCGTGACAACGAACGCGCTCATGGGCCTGCCGCCGGTCGTGGTGGGCCTGGTGGTATACATCCTGTTGTCGCGTGCAGGGCCGCTCGGTGATTTAGGCCTGTTGTTCACGCCACAGGCCATGGTCATCGCGCAGAGCCTGCTCGTCCTGCCGATCATCGTGGCGCTGACCCGCCAGGCGGCTGAGGACGCCTGGGTCGATTACGCGGACCTGTTGCGCTCGCTCGGTGCCGGACCGGTACGTTCCGCTGCGACGCTGCTCTGGGACATCCGTTTCTCGCTTGTCACCACGGTGCTGGCCGGGTTTGGCCGCGCGGCAGCGGAAGTCGGTGCCGTGATGATCGTCGGCGGCAACATTGACGGCGTGACGCGCGTGATGACGACCGCGATTGCACTCGAGACCAGCAAGGGCGACCTGCCGCTGGCATTGGGACTGGGCGTCATCCTTATCGGCATCGTCGTTGCAGTGAACGCTGCCGCCTTCCTGTTGAAGGAAGCCGCAGTGCGGCGCTACGGATAGCCCTGCCATGAGCAAAGTGGCACCCCTGCTCCCCCTGCGCCTTGCCGACGTGAGCTACGATGCTGGCGGCAAGCGGCTCATCGACCGGGTCAGCCTGACGATCCACGCCGGACCGCGCACCGTGCTGCTGGGACCGAACGGTGCCGGCAAGAGTCTGCTGCTGCGCCTGTGTCATGGACTGCTTCAGCCGACCTCCGGGCAGGTGCGATTCAAGGGACCGGAATCGATCGACGGTCGGCGACGCCACGCGATGGTCTTCCAGCGTCCCGTGATGCTGCGACGCTCCGCGCTCGCCAACATTACCTACGGACTCAAGCTGGCCGGGGTCCCGCAGGCAGAACGACTGCGCGCTGCGGCGGAAGCGCTCGATCGGGTCGGGCTCACTCACCTCGCCGAGCAACCCGCACGCGTGCTGTCCGGCGGCGAGCAGCAGCGCCTGGCGATCGCGCGTGCATGGGCGCTGCGACCCGACCTGCTGCTGCTGGACGAACCGACCGCCAACCTCGACCCGACGGCTACGCAGGCAATCGAGGCGG
>JALHTE010000044.1 GCA_022865595.1 Steroidobacteraceae bacterium
ATTGCCGCGTCCGGTGAAATGGCGCACTCTGAGGCTCGACCCCCGGGGCGCCGGAATGGTCTGAGCGAGTCCTGCGTTCTCGGTCGATACGGAGGACAATCATGCCGCTCCCGCTGGTTTCGCCGTCTTTGGCGCCATCACCCGAGAGAAACCAGGTGCTGGCTGCGCTGTCTGCCGAGGCACGCGAGCGCATCTACCCGCACCTGAAGCTCGTGCCGATGCCGCTCGGCGAGGTGCTGTACGAGCCCGGCGACAAGCTCCGGCACGTCTACTTCCCGGTGAACTCCATCGTGTCGCTGCTGTACGTGCTCGAGGACGGCGCGTCGGCGGAGATTTCGGTGGTGGGCAACGAAGGCCTCATCGGCATCGCCCTGTTCATGGGTGGCGAGACCACCCCGAGTCGCGCCGTTGTGCAGAGCGCGGGACATGCCTTTCGCCTGATCGGGCCGAGGTTGAAAGACGAGTTCCATCGCAACGGCGAAATGCAACTGCTGCTGCTGCGCTACACCCAGGCGCTGCTGACGCAGATGGCGCAGACTGCCGTGTGCAACCGCCATCACTCGGTGGACAAGCAGCTTTGCCGCTGGCTGCTGCTGTCGCTGGACCGCCTGGACAGTAACCAGCTGGTCATGACCCAGGAACTCATCGCCAACATGCTCGGCGTCCGCCGCGAAGGCGTCACCGAGGCGGCCGGAAAGCTGCAGAAGCTCGGGGTGATCGAGTACACACGCGGACATATCACCGTGCTGGACCGGCCGGGACTTGAAAAGCTGTGCTGCGAATGCTACGCGGTGGTCAAGACGGAGACCGACCGAATCCATCACCTCCTCGCAGGCGTCGCGATCTGACACGATCGAGGCGCCCGGCATCCTGGCAATCACCGTCCCGATCGTCGCCAGCCATCACCGCGCTGGTCGCCGCGGCGTGTGTTGCCGAACAGACCGCAACCTTTCATACGCCTATATTGACCTTGCAGCGTCCGCCGTCGGGTGAGGCGCTGCTGTCGCGCACCTGATGCGCTCTCGAATGGAGATGAACATGAACTATGTGGAACGCGATACCTACGGTATCTACAAGACGAACGTCAGGGGGGGGCCCGACATGCGGCACGGGCCCGGCCCGGAGCTGATGGGTGCCGAGACCCTGATCGGCGGGAATGTCTTCAACAAGCAGGATGAAGACTTGGGTGACATCAAGGAAATCATGCTGGACATGCGCAGCGGCCACGTGGCCTACGCCGTGTTGTCCTTCGGTGGGTTTCTTGGCATGGGAGAGAAGCTGTTCGCAGTGCCGTGGCGCGCGCTGACGCTCGACACCGAGAACAAGCGCTTCGTGCTGGACGTCGAAAAGGACCGCCTGTCGGGCGCCCCGGGATTCGACAAGGACAAGTGGCCCAACATGGCAGACGCCGAATGGGCCGAGAGCATCCACGCCTTCTATGGGACGAAGCCCTACGTGGGCAAGTTGAACGCGTAGGTCCTGTGTGGGTCCGGCGGTCGCCGCCGGACTCGTCCCGATGACCGCTTGGATGCGTGCGCCGACCCGGCTATCGGGTCGGCGCCGTTGCGCGCGCGCTGATCGCGTCGCGCGCCGTCGTGCTGGTAGCGGCGTCTACTACCGCTTTCCTTTGATCGGGTGCCGCCATTTCCGGGCATTCTCAGCGAACACCGCGCGCTTGGCGAAAACGCCGCCCTTCGACTTTTCCTTCGCGATGTCCGCCTCGGTGATCTTGGACCCAGGTGCCTTACCAACGTCCCGGTGAAGTTGGTCTTTCTTCAGGTGCAGTTTCATGGCTGCGCGTGTCATGGCATCTCCTGGCGACTACGTGATCGTCTCATTGCAGGGCCGAATGGCGAAGCCGGACCGAACACCATCAAGAACCGCCGTGTCGATCCCGACGCTGCCGCGCCGTTGACTGCACCACGCCTCATCGACGTTGAGCGGCGGGATCGACTTCCAATCCTGGACCGCCCGCGAGCGCGGGAGGAGTCCAGGAGACGTCGGCATCACGCAGGTTTTGCGATGTCTTTCACGTCGTGCTTGACGTCACCGTACTTGGCCTGCGCCTTGCCGAGGTTCTTCTTGACCTTACCTTTTTCCTCCATCTTTTCGTTGCCGACCAGTGCGCCGGAAACTTCCTTGATCTTGCCTTCCGCTTCCTTGACGCGACCCTTGATCTGGTCTTTGTTGACGCTCATGCCTTGCTCCTGACAACCGACGCCGGAAATCGTCCGGCACACCGTACTGGAACATTCGCGCGAGATATTCCGGAGCGACTCATTGAGTTTCCAGCCGATGCAGGAATCTCGGCGCCCAGTACTTCAGCGGGTTGGTGCCGTCACCGGGCTGCCAACCACAACAAGAGTCTGTGCCAGCGTGCCGGTCACCTCTGTACGCTTGCCCACCGATGCGAAGATCGCCGTGTTGGTTTCGACATGGTCGGAGAACCACAGGAGATCCACATGTACATCGGCGGCATACTCGGCACGATTCTTGTCATTGCTCTGATTGTGTATTTCGCGCGTCGCATCTGAGGCGACTGCGAAGGTGAAGGACTGCGGCGCCGTCTCGGCCGCGGCGACGATCAGGGGCGACGCCTGCGTCGGGGTCTCGAGACAAAGAAGATACGTTGACGGTCCGAAAGAACACAACTCCCTTGCCCCAGAAGCGCAGACCATCGTCGAGAACTGCATCAATACGCTCTTTCTCCGTTGCTCCGCATCCGGGCACGCCGGTACAGCGCGTGACAGAAGTTGCGGGCCGGCCGGGCGCGATGTGCTGCGGACGATCTGCTCGGCGGGCGGCGCCCGCTGCAGGACGTGCAGTTGATGGGCGGGTCAGGCATTCCTATTTGTCCGCGATGGGCTTCTCGGTAAACAGATAGTCCTTCAGTTGCTTCGAGAATGCAGGATCCCTGCGTCGAATCCATTCGAGCAGCATGGATGCGTGTTCCTTCTCTTCGTCGCGATTGTGCCTGAGGATCGCCTTGAGGTCCTCGTCTTCGCAGGCGTCAACGCGCTGGTTGTACCAGTCAACGGCCTCCAGCTCCTCCATTAACGACACAATTGCCCGATGCATATTGCGTGTTTCATCAGACAACTCTTCGACTGGCTCGTGATAGCCGACCCTGGACATGCTTCTCTCCTGTATTGTCGATCTGCAGCATGGTGAACGGCGCAAGCATTGGCAGATCGGAATGCAGCACTTGTCGGTTCGGACTCAGATTCTGGCCGCAGCCTTGCCCGCGGCCAGCAGCACCGGGTCCCAGACGGGTGAGAACGGCGGCGCGTAGGAGAGGTCCATGCCACCCACCTCCGCCACGGTCATGTCGTTCCACAGTGCCGTGGCCAGGACGTCGATGCGTTTTCCCGCGCCTTCTCCGCCGACGATCTGTGCGCCGAGCAGCCGACCGGTCCTGCGCTCAGCCACGATCTTGATCTTCATCGACTGCGAACCGGGGTAGTAGTGCGCCCGGCTCGATGCCTCTGTGATCACGCCAACGGCGTCGAAACCCGCGGCCCCGGCCTCCCGTTCGGTGAGCCCGGTGCGGGCGATCTCCAATCGCTGGAACCGGGTGATCGCAGTGCCCAGCACGCCACCAAAAGTGGCATGACCGCCGGCGATGTTGGTACCGGCTGCGCGGCCTTGTTTGTTCGCGTGCGTGCCAAGGGCCACGACGACGGACCGGCCCGTGATGCGATGACGAGACTCGACGCAGTCGCCGGCAGCCCAGACATGCGGCGTGTCGGTGCGCAATTGGCTGTCGACGACGATACCGCCGGCCTC
>JALHTE010000367.1 GCA_022865595.1 Steroidobacteraceae bacterium
CTTGTAGCCAGTGAACTCGCCGATCAGGCAGTGCCCAAGCAGGTACAGGTCGCCGATCGCGTCGAGGATCTTGTGCTTGACGAACTCGTCCTCGTAGCGAAGGCCGTCCTCGTTCAGCACGCGGTAATCGTCCAGGACGATGGCATTATCCATGGTCCCGCCGAGTGCAAGGTTGCGCGAGCGCATGAACTCCAGGTCGCGGACGAAGCCGAAAGTCCGCGCACGGCTGATTTCCCTGAGGAAAGCCGTCGTCGAAAAGTCCATGGTGGCGCGCTGGCCGTGCTTGCGGAAGATCGGGTGCTCGAACTCGATCTCGAAATTGACCTTGAAGCCCTCGTAGGGCGTAAAGCGCGCCCACTTGTCGCCGTCGCGGACTTCCACGGGCTTGCGGATACGCACGAAGCGCTTGGGCGCGGACTGCTCCTCGATACCGGCCGACTGCACCAGGAACACGAACGGGCCGGCGCTGCCGTCCATGATCGGCACCTCCGGCGCGGAGAGTTCGATGAAGGCATTGTCGATGCCGAGTCCGGCGAGTGCCGACAGCAGGTGTTCCACCGTCGAGACTTTCGTATCGCCGAGCGCGAGCGTCGTGCCAAGCGTGGTCTCGGTGACGCTGGTAGCGCGCGCCGGGACGTCGACGGGCGGGTCGAGGTCGGTGCGGCGAAAGACGATACCCACGTTGGCGGGGGCCGGCCGAAGCACCATCAGCACCTTGCGACCCGTGTGGAGTCCCACACCGGTGGCGCGAATCGGGCTCTTGAGTGTTCGTTGCTTCAAGTTCTGGCTCGGCTGTACTCGGCTTGCACTCGACCCATGTGTCCGCCTGGCGGACAAGGCCTTGCAATAGCCCTGTAATTTACCACAGCCGATGCACCCGGAACCCGCCGCCCAGCGGAGAAAGCGACGGACGGATTCCGGGGCATCGCAGGCTGCTCAGTCAGCCTGACGCCTGAGGAACGCCGGGATGTCGAGCACATCTTCGCTGGGCATGTCATGCCGAAGCCCGTCACCAACCGCCCGCTGCGTCCTGCCACGGCTCGCGGTCGGCGCCTCGAAGCGGCTGTAGTCGGGTGCACCGACCGGGCCACCGCGCCCGCCGACGACCGACACGTCCGGCTTGCGCCGGGGTGCCTGGGCCGGCGTGACGACCGGCGGTGCCACGACGCGCGCCTCGGGCCGGTTCAGGCCCGTCGCCACGACCGTCACGCGCAGCTCGCCTTCCAGCGACGGGTCGATGACGGTGCCCACCACGACGGTGGCGTCCTCCGCGGCGAACTGCTTGACGGTGTTACCGACTTCCTCGAACTCGCCGATCGAGAGGTCCAGCCCCGCGGTGACGTTGACCAGGATGCCCTGGGCGCCGGCGAGGTTGATGTCCTCGAGCAGCGGGCTGGACACGGCCATCTCGGCGGCGATGCGCGCACGACTCTCGCCGCTGCCGAAGCCGGTGCCCATCATGGCCACCCCGGTCTCTTCCATCACCGTACGCACGTCGGCAAAGTCGACGTTGATCAGGCCCGGGCGGGTGATCAGCTCGGCGATGCCCTGCACCGCGCCCTGCAGCACGTCGTTGGCCTGCCGGAACGCGTCGAGCAGCGTGGTCGAGCCACCGAGCACCGACAGCAGCTTCTGGTTGGGGATCGTGATCAGCGAGTCCACGTACTTGGACAGTTCCATGATCCCGGTGTCCGCGATGCTGCCACGCTTGACGCCCTCCATCGCGAA
>JALHTE010000368.1 GCA_022865595.1 Steroidobacteraceae bacterium
CCTTCAGGGCCACGACCTCCTCGCGCGCATCGGCTCGGAGGAGTCGCTAGGCACCGGCGCCGCGCTCACGCTGCTGAAGGAACTCGGGCCCGTGGTCACGGCGCTGCTGTTTGCGGGTCGTGCAGGCACGGCGCTTGCCTCCGAAATCGGCCTGATGCGGGCGACCGACCAGCTCGCCGCGATGGACATCATGGCCGTGGACCCGATGAAGCGGGTGGTGCTGCCGCGCTTCCTCGGTGGCGTGATCTCCATGCCGCTGCTGACCGCGATCTTCGTGATGGTCAGCATATTCGGCGTGCAGCTGATCGGCGTGCAGTACTTCGGCATCGACCGCGGGCAGTTCTGGTCGGAGATGCGCAGCTTCGTCGAACCGTCGGACGTCAACGAGGGGCTCATCAAGGGTCTGGTGTTCGGCATCGCCTGCAGCCTGATCGCAGTGTTCGAAGGTTACAATGCGGAGCCCACCGCCGAAGGCGTCGGGCGCGCAACGACCAGGACCGTCGTCGTCTCCGCCGTGGCGACGCTGGTGCTCGATTACATCGTGACGGCCATCCTTCTCTGACCTCGAGGCAAACATGCGGCAGAACCGTGCCATAGACGTATCCACCGGCCTGTACGTACTGCTCGGGGTGGCGGCCATCCTTTTCCTGGTCACCCAGATCTCCAACCGGGAATTTTCTTCCAATGGCAAGGGCTACGACGTCGTCGCGCAGTTCGACAACGTAGGCGGGCTAAAGGTCGGCGCGCCGGTGAAGATGGCGGGCGTCACCATTGGCAGGGTCGTGGGGATCGGCTACGACATGAAGCTCTTCAAGGCGATCGTTCGCCTGGGCATCGACTCCAGCTACGACGAAATCCCTGACGACAGCGATGCCAGCATCTACACGGCCGGCCTGCTCGGCGGACAGTACATCGGCATCGAGCCGGGCGGCTCCGAGGATTACCTGGAGGACGGCAGCCAGATCGAGTTCGTGCAGAACGCGATCGTGCTCGAGAACCTGATCAGCAAGTACCTTTTTGGCCAGGCCATCAAGGAGCCGCCGCCCGGGCAGGCGTCGGATGAAGCTGCCAGCCCGGCTGAATCGCCGGCAAGCTCCGGCCAGTAGCGAGGCACATGAAAATGCGTGCGATCTTCCTTTCGTTTTTCGTGGCACTGCTGGCGAGCGGCCCGGCCCTCGCGGACGACGCGGCCGTGGTCCCGGGACCGGGGCCGCAGCAACTCATCGAGAAAGTCTCGCAGGACCTGCTCCGCGAGATCGACGCGAATCGCGCCGCGCTCCACAATGACCCGGCGAAGCTCCGGGCACTGGTCGACCGGGTCGTGCTGCCAAGCTTTGATGCCGAGTATTCCGCGCGCCTGGTGCTGGGCAAGTACTGGCGCACTGCCACTGCGCAGCAGCGCCAGCGCTTCGTCGATGCGTTCATCCAGTCGATGATGCGCAAGTATGGCAACGCGCTGCTCGAGTTCACCGCGGATCGGCTGGTGATCCTGCCGTTCAAGGGCGACCCGGAGGCGGACCGTGCCACGGTGCGCACCGAGGTCAAGCGCGACAACGGCACGCCGGTGCCGGTCAACTACTCGCTGCACGCGACACCGAAGGGCTGGAAGGCCTGGGACGTGACGATCGAGGGCATTTCGTACATCAAGAATTTCCGCACCGACTTCGGGGCAGAGATCGAGGCCAAGGGTCTCGATGCGGTGATCGAGAGGCTGGAGGCGGAGGGTCGCGAGAATGCCGAACCAGCGACGAAGGCGGCGGGCTGAAGGTGCCGGGATTCGCGCTCGAACGTGTCGCTGAAGACCGGCTGCGGGCGAGCGGCCAGCTCGACTTCGCGACTGCAGCGCAGGCCTTGCGGATCGGCATCGAGGCGATCGGCCGTGTCGGCGACCAGGTCGTCGACCTCTCGGGGGTCACCGAAGGCGACAGTGCCGGGGTCGCCGTGCTGGTGGAGTGGGTGTCAGCCGCCGTTGTCGCGGGGGTAGGCCTGCGCTACGAGAACGTGCCGCCCCAGATGCTGGCCATCGCGCGGATCTCGGACCTCGAGGATCTTCTTCTCCGAAGCTGACCTGCTCGAGAGCCCCGCGGCTCAGGGCGGAGGTACCGCTCCGTCTTCATCGTCCGTCGCCTCGTCGAGGAACTCGTCGTCCAGCGGCTCCTCGGGCGGGTTGCCGTCGTGGACCAGGAACTGGCGGCGCTGCAGGTATGCATTGCGGATGAACCCATACTTGTCGTAGACCCCGTCCAGGGTCTCGTCCAGCGGCAGCAGGCTGGCGCGGGTATTGACCACGGAAAGTGCCAGCGATCCCCAGCGCGCATTGCCGGTGTCGAACCAGTAGAGTGGTTCCAGCACCGTGGTGGCCACCCGGGTTGGAAAGTCACGCAGCGTCGATGGACCGAGGAACGGAACCATCAGGTATGGTCCGGCAGGTACGCCCCACTTTCCGAGCGTCTGGCCGAGATCCTCGTCATGCTGCGGCAGTCCCGCGCCGGACGCGACGTCGAGCACGCCACCCCAGCCGAGCGTCGTGTTGATGATGAAACGCAGCGTATCCTGGGCGGCCGCCACGGGTTTGCCCTGCAGCAGGTTGTTCACGGCCGTCCCGGGCGTCGACAGGTTCTGGTAGAAGTTGCCCACACCAGTGCGAAACCACGAGGGCGTGTGATCGCGGTAGGCCACGGCGACCGGCTTGAGCGCCGCGCGGTCGATTGAGTCATTGAAACGGTAGATGCCCCGGTTCATCGGCTGCAAGGGGTCGGCAGGATCGCGCTCGGCAGTCGTTGCGCAGCCGGCGAGGGCGAGGCCCAGCGTTGCAAGCGCCGCAGTGCGCAATCGACGGTATTCAGCCGCAGGCATCACGATTTCCATGGCCAGGTAGGGTTGTGGGCAGCGATTCTACAGTGGAATCGTCAGCCGCCCGGGTTTCGTCCGCTGCCCGAGTTCGGCGGCGGCTGGCTGCGCTGGCGCTGCGGCGGCATCGCGTCCCGTATTTCCTTCAGCCGCGCGACATAACGAGCCTTCTGGACCGACGTGATGCCCGGCACCGACAGGGCCAGTTCGAGCTGGTTGCCGGCAAGCGGCAGGTCCCCGCTCATGATGTGGTATTCGGCCATGTACGCGTAGCTGTCGGCGACGTCGCCGGCCGCGTTGGCCGCGATTGCCGTGAGCCGGATCTGTTCCTGGGTGGGCGGGACGTTATTGAACAGGTCGAGCAGCACTTCGTGCGCGCGCTTCGGGCGATTCGCCTGGAGCAGCGCCTCGGCGTAACGGACTGTCACCGGCACGTTGCGCGGCGAAAGCTCGAGCGCCCGTTCCAGCACCTCGAGAGCGGCGCTGGGGTTTCCCACAGCGATCAGCGACTGCGCCAGCGCGGTGTGGAACTGCATGATCTCGGGGTGAGTCGCCACCAGTCCCTGGAAGACCGGCACGGCGTGCACGGCATCGCCGGAAATCATCTGGGCCAGTGCCTTGCCATACACCTGCGCGATGCTGGCGTCGGGCTCGGTTCCGATCAGCGACGCGTAATAGGTGCGCGGATCCTGCCCGGCGGGCGTCGTGAGTACGCGAACCCGCTCACGGATTATCGCGTAGCTGGTCGAGTCGTTCGGCACTACCGGTGGATACTGGGCGGCACGACTCTTCGATTCGGCCATGCGCTCGCTGGTGATCGGGTGGCTGCGAAGCATCTCCGGTATCTTCTCGGGGCTCAGCTGGGTCTTTCGACCCATTTCCTCGAAGAAGGCCGGCATCGCGTTGGGGTCGAAGCCCGCCTCGGCCATCAGGGCAATACCGACGCGGTCCGCTTCCTGTTCGTTCGATCGAGTGAACGCAATCTGGGATTCCGCCGCGATGGTCTGCGCGGCCGTGATCGCACCCAGCGTCGCGTTACCGTCGACGCCTGCCAGCGCCCCGAGCAGAATTGCAGCCAGCGTCGCTGCGGTCGATACGAGGTTGGTGCGGCCCGCCGATTCGATGCCGCGCGCTATGTGGCGCTGCGTGACGTGCGACACCTCGTGGGCGAGCACACCTGCGAGTTCGCTCTCGTTGCGGGTGTCCAGCAGCAGACCGGTGTTGACGCCGACAAAGCCGCCGGGAAGCGCGAACGCGTTGATCGTGCGCTCGTTGACCAGGAAGAAGTTGAAGTCGCGGTTGCCGTGGTTCGACAGGCTCGACAAACGCAGCCCCAGCGACTGTATGTACTCGTTGGTCTCCGGGTCCTCGACGAGACGTCCGGAGTCGCGGAGCCCCCGCATCACCATGCGGCCGATCCGGGCTTCGTCCTCGATACTGAGCGTCTGCTGGGCAGCGGTGCCGAGTTCGGGCAACTGATCCTGGGCTTCCGAGGCGGCGAGCGGGCCCGGCAATGCCAACCAGGCGGTCAGCAGGAACCCGGCCAGGGCGGCGGGCCAGCGGCGGGAATTGGCGATGCTCATGGGGGTGTTCGACCGACCGGAGGCCCGCTCGGTTCCGCAGCACATGGACATGCCGCGCTCAAAGCATCTCGGAGGCGATGTCGGCGAGGCGCGAGCGCTCACCGCGGAGCAGTGTGACGTGCCCGTAGTGCGCCCAGCCGCGGAACCGGTTCACGACATAGGTGAGGCCGCAGGTGGTCTCGGAAAGGTAGGGCGTGTCGATCTGGGCGATATTGCCCAGGCAGACGAGCTTGGTGCCCGGGCCGGCGCGGGTAACCAGAGCTTTCATCTGCTTCGGCGTCAGGTTCTGCGCCTCGTCCAGGATGATGTACCGGTTGAGGAACGTCCGGCCGCGCATGAAGTTGAGCGAACGGATCTTGATCCGGTTGCGAAGCAGGTCGTTGGTGGCGGCGCGACCCCAGCTTCCCCCTTCCTGGCTCTGTGTCAGGACCTCGAGGTTGTCCATCAGCGCGCCCTTCCAGGGCTCCATCTTTTCCTCTTCGGTGCCGGGCAGGAAACCGATGTCCTCACCGAGCGGGATCGTGACCCGCGTCATGATGATCTCGCTGAAGCGGTTGGTCTCGAGCGTCTGCGCGAGTCCTGCCGCGAGCGTGAGTAGTGTCTTGCCGGTGCCCGCGGGCCCGAGCACTGTCACGAAGTCGATCTCCGGGTCGAGCAGCAGGTTGAGCGCGAAGTTCTGCTCGCGGTTGCGCGCGTTGATGCCCCACACGCCATGCCTCTCGCGGCGGAAGTCGCGCGCGACCTCGATCACCGCCGAGTCGCCTTCGATGCGGCGCACGATCGCTTCGATTCCGTGTTCGCCACCCTGGTAGACGAACTGGTTCGGCGCCCACTGTGCGACAAGCTTGCCCCGGATTCGATAGTAGGCACGACCATGTTCCTGCCAGGACTCGAGGCTTCGCCCGGTCCGCTCCCAGAAGTTTGGCTTGAGTTCCTCCATGCCGGTGTAGAGGAGGTCGGCGTCCTCGATCGTCTTGTCGCTGTAGTAGTCCTCGGCGTGCACGCCGATGATCGCCGCCTTGATGCGCAGGTTGATGTCCTTGGAAACCAGCGTGACCCTGGCGAGCGGGTGTTCGCGCTGCAGCGCAACCGTGTGCGCAAGGATGGAGTTGTCGGCTCCGTGCCCCGGCAGCGTGTCGGGCAGGCCGGTCTTCATCTGCCTGGTCTGGAAGAACAGGCGCCCGGTCGGGGGCTTCTTGCCGCCATTGAGATACTTGGCGGGGGGCAGTTCGAGGCCGCGGTCGATCTGCTGCTTGGTCGAGTTCGCCATCAACTCGTCGAGGAAGCGGCTTACCTGGCGCACGTTGCGCGCGGCTTCCGACATGCCCTTCTTCCCCGCGTCGAGTTCCTCGAGCACGATCATCGGAATGAAGATGTCGTGCTCTTCAAACCTGAAGATGCAGGTGGGATCGTGCATGAGCACGTTGGTGTCGAGCAGGAAAATGCGGCGCTGAACGGGCTTTTTCTTGGGCGGCAACGGCGGACTCCGAAGTGCGCTGGAAGAGAGCAGGGTCGGCTACAGGTCGCGAAGCGCCTCGAGCACCTCCTCGGCATGCCCGTTCACCTTGACCTTGCGCCACTCGCGTCGCAGGACGCCCTCGGCATCCAGCAGGAACGTGCTTCGTTCCACGCCCATGTACTTGCGTCCGTACATGCTCTTTTCCTTCCAGACGCCGAAGATCTCGCAGGCTTTCTTCTCCTCGTCGCTCAGCAGCTCGAAGGGAAATGCGTACTTGGCCTTGAATTTCTCATGCGAGGCGATGCTGTCCGGCGACACGCCGACCACGACGGCCTTGGCCTTGCGAAACGCGTCATGGAGGTTGCTGAACGCGATGCTTTCGCTGGTGCAGCCCGAGGTATTGTCCTTCGGGTAGAAATACACGACCAGGGCCTTGCCCCTGGCGGCCGACAGCTTCCAGGGTTTGCCACCGGTGGCCGGCAGCGTGAAATCCGGGACCTTCCTGTCGATCGTCGCGGTCTTCTCAGCCATGTCGTCTCACGCCTTCAAGGGTTCCAGGATTGCATCGAGGTTCATGTGGTCACAGAGGTCCATGAATTCCTCGCGCAGCGCCGCCACGTGGATGCGCGTCGGGATCAGTACCACCATGTACACAGAGAACATCGGCGCGCCGGTGTGCGCAGCGGCGTAGGTACGGGTGGAAATGTCGCCGATGTCGATGCCACGCGACGAGAAGAAACCAGCCAGCGCGTGCAGCACGCCAGGCTGGTCAAGGCACACCACGTCGACCGTGTACGACACCATGTCGGTCCGCGGCGGGCGGATTTCCGTGCGCCGGCTCGAAATGGTGAGGCCGGACGTCTCGGCAAGCTTCGCGAGTTCGCCCTCGAGCTTGCTCATCGTGTGCCAGTTGCCCGACACCAGCATCAGCATGGCGAACTCGTTGCCGAGCGCCGTCATGCGGCTTTCGAGGACATTGCCGCCACATTCGACCACGACGCGGGTCAGGTCGTACACCAGGCCGGTGCGGTCACTGCCGATTGCGGAAATCGCGATTAGTTGATTCATAGGTTTGTGCCGGTGAGTGTAGCGGTCAGGGAGCGCGCAGTACACGCGCGCGTGCCTTGCCACTCGCGGTGACGAGGGCATAGCATCAGATCCGGACTCCACGCGAGGCAGGAATGTTCAAGGGCAGCATCCCGGCACTGGTCACTCCCATGCGCCAGGACGGCGCAATCGACTTCGAATCATGGGACCGGTTGATCGATTTCCACCTGGAGGCCGGTTCCGACGCAGTCGTTGTCGGCGGCACGACCGGTGAATCCCCGGCACTGGAACGAGCGGAACTCGAGCAGTTGATTGCGCGCGCGCGCGACCGGATCGCAGGCCGTGTCCCGCTGATTGCCGGCAGCGGAACGGCGGGCACGGCGAAAAGCGTGGCCTTGTCACGCGCGGCCGAAGCTGCCGGCGCCGATGCGCTGCTGGTTGTCACCCCTTATTACAACCGGCCGACCCAGGAAGGGCTTTTCCGGCATTTCACGGCTATTGCCGACGCCGTTTCGATTCCGATCATCCTCTACAACGTTCCTGGTCGCACCGCCTGTGACCTTCTTCCCGAGGCGGTGGGCAGGCTGTCGCAGCACCCGCGCATCGCGGGTATCAAGGAAGCGACCGGCAGTATCGAGAGGGGCCAAGAGGTGCTGCGGCTCTCGCGCCCCGGGTTCCTGCTGCTCGGGGGTGATGACCCGACGGCGGCCCGGTTGATGCGAGCTGGCGCCCGGGGCGTGATCTCGGTGACCGCCAACGTTGCCCCGCGGGCGATGCACGAAATGTGCGCGGCGGCGCTGCGCGGTGAGCACGACGAGGCGGCGAGGATCGACGCTACGCTGGCGCCGCTGCACGAAAAACTGTTCGTCGAGCCGAACCCGGTCCCGGTCAAGTGGGCGGTACATCGAATGGGGCTGGTGGGGCAGGCGATCCGGCTTCCGCTGCTGCCGTTGTCCGAGGGAAATCGCCCGGTCGTCGAGGCGGCCATGCGCGCGGCGGGGGTCGAGCTGCCGTAAGGGCTTCGGGACTTTCCGGACGCCGGCCGAACGTGTAGGCTCTCCGCCCCTTCGAGCGGAGAGGTGGCCGAGTGGTCGAAGGCGCTGGACTGGAATTCCAGTTACATCTTCACGGGTGTACGTGGGTTCGAATCCCACCCTCTCCGCCAATTCAATTGGTTACGCTGCGTCCGCCCACTGCCCGCAGGCGCGCTTCGAGCTCATTGATGCGCTCGAGCAACTCGAGCGCGAGCGCGGCCCCGGGCAGATTCACATCGAGATCCCGCTGGAGCCGAACGGCGGTCCGTGTCCGCCTGATGTTCGCCGCGCGGAAGCTCCAGTGGATGCCGCGCCTGCCCGAAGGCTCCAGGATGCCGTGTTCAACCAGCGCCTCGATCGTCTCCGCCTGGACCCCGCAGGTGAGACAAAGCTGGACTAGC
>JALHTE010000369.1 GCA_022865595.1 Steroidobacteraceae bacterium
CTCGAGCACGAAGAAGACGAAAGCGCTCGACAGGTTGCCGTACTCGCGCAACATCGCGGCGCTGTAGCGCAGCTCGTTCGCGTCCAGGTCCAGTCGGCTCTCCAGTGCGAGCAGCACGTCGCGTCCGCCGGCGTGCATGATCCACGCTGCGATGTCGTCGGCAGTGAGGTGCGTGCGCTCTAGGACGGTCAGCAGCACGCGGGCCGCGTACTCCGCCGCCAGCGCCGGCACCGCCCGCGTCAGGATGTTGCGCAACATGCCCCCGCGCTGCTCGAACATAAGCGCGTTGCGTTCGGCGGGCACGATCAACGACGCGCCATCGAGCCATTCGACGCGCCTGCCAGTCGTGCGCGGCGATCGGGATAACACCGCTGCTCCGGCCCCATCCCCGAACAGGCACGCACTGATCAGCACGCCCGGGTCGTCGTCGAGGTACATCGCGGCGCTGCTTACCTCGACGCAGACCGAGAGCACATGCTCGCATCGTTCGGATGCGAGCAGCGTGCTTGCGAGCTGCAAGTTGGGCAGCGCCGCGGCACAGCCGTGCCCGACCAGGTCGTAAGCCTGCACGTCCGGGCGCAGGCCCAGACGCTCGATCACGTAGCCGGTGAGGCCCGGACAGAGGTAACCGGTGCAGGTGCTGACGACCACAGCGTCGATCTGCGCCGCACCGAGCGCAGCCGCAGCGAGCGCGCGTTCGGCGGCGCGCGTTGCGAGGGCGGGGGCGTGGGTGAGAAAGCGACGCGCCAGCGTGTCCGGATCGATCGCGAAGCTCTCCGCCAGCGAGTCGAGCGCGAGGTGGCGCGTCTCGATCCCGTTGTCACGCTGCAGAACCGTGCGTGCGATCAGGTGCGAGCGCGCACCGAGCCGCCCGAACCATTCGGAGTCATGGAAGGCGGCCAGGCATTCAGCCTTGGTATAACGCGTCGTCGGGGTGGCTGTGCCTAGTCCGCTGAAGTACATCCGTTCACCTGGCTCGATCGGGTTGGTGAGCGCCGATTGTTAAGAGCTCTTCGCGTAGAGTCTGGCATTCTGGGTGACAGCTCTCGACCCGAGGCGGCCCATCCTCGTGCTAACCAACGGTTTTAGTGCGCGCGCAGCCAAGTCAAGACTCGCCACTGCGAACACGGCCGCGACCTAGAGGTCGAGGCCGATAAAGTGGATGGTTTCCATCCAGTCCATCATCATACGGTGTTCCGCTCATTGAAGACTGGTTTTAGACTAAATTCTGCATAACATCATTGTCTGCGCGGTGGGGAGCTAGTACAGCCACGATCGCCAACAGCGGCAGTCCGCGGCGAGAGGCGGCGTATGTGCAAGTTACTGGGAGTAACTGCCAGACGTCCAGGAGCCGTAGTCGGCGGTATCACGTGCGGCAGAGTCGAGTTACTCAGTCGACGGTGTTAGGTGCGGCAAAGTCATGTCACTCAGTGCGTGGCCAGCATCTGCAGCACGTTGATGTCACACAGTCGATGGTCGGCGCGTGCGGCAAAGTGGTGACGCCGGGTAGACAGGCCTGCAACTGGCCACGGAATTGAAGGAAGTGCGGGCGGGGGAGCTTACGGTTGCACCAGGGTCGAGCATCGACCCGGCGCCCGTGACTCACGCCGGTGCAGTCAGCAACGCGGACGGTAGCGGGCGTGAGGACGAGTCCTTGATTCGGCGACAAATCCCGGTGGTGCTCTGCGGTGGCACGTGTATTGCTTCACTTTCTGGCAGCCAAGGACCCGGATGCCCGGCGAGACATCTCCCGGAGCCGGTGCCGAGGAGCCCGATGGCTCACGGCACTTCGACGAAGCCATTGGGAGGAAAGTCGCATGCGATTCCTGATCGTCCTGCCCATCCTGATCCTGCTGAAGATGCAGCGCGAACTGATGCGGCATATCGTTAAGCGCGGCCTGCAAAGGTGATGGCCATTTCCCTGGTTCCCTGACAGCCGAGCAGTTGGATCTGGCACGTGGCCGTCGACAGACGGTCTTGCCGAAATCGGCGGCCTGATGTCCTCGTGCGGCGGCGTACACATGAGCGTGCATGGGTGCAGCGCCGGGGGCGGTGCCCGGCGTCCAAGGGAGCGCACTCCTGAACAGGGCGCTACAACGATGGGAGCTGGCCCGCCGTCCGAGGATCAAACAGTCCTGATGAGTCTAACTGGAGGGTTTCGCCATGCCCGTCGACATGCTTGATCGTGTTCGTACGGATCCGGGCCACCGAACGCTGGGTGAGCTGCTACAGGAACGGCAATGGGCGCTGCAGGAGATCGAGCGGCTCCGAGCAAGAGTCGTTGCGCCGCCCGATCGGCGTCACGTTGTTGAGCCGGTTGCCGTGAGTGAACGTCCGCGCGTGCCGAAGCCAGCCGCGGCGCCGTTGGAAGCGCCTGCGGTCTCGCCCCATCAACTGCTGCGCCTGCCGGCAGTTCAGAAAATGATCGGGCTTTCGCGATCGACCATCTATCAAATGATTGAGCGTGGCCGGTTTCCGCCGGGGGTCCGCCTGGGTGCGCGTGCCCGGGGCTGGCGGATGGGAGACGTCGTTGCGTGGTCGGAGCGGCTGAGCAGTTGAGCGGTCGGAAGGTGGAGGCGGACGGTCCTGCGGACCTCGGCAGCTCGGCGAGCTGTCCGGGAAGCCGCGCGGTGGCGCGGTGGTTCTGCAGCGAGGACTCCGCTACGCGGGGTCGGAGATTTCGTCAGTATCCAGTTCGCATGCCTGAATCTCGATGGACGGC